>CANPYC010000027.1 GCA_947587615.1 Candidatus Gastranaerophilales bacterium
CTGAAACCCAAACACAACGGGGCGAACGGCTATAAATCAATCAATTACTTATTTTCAATTTGTCCTGTTTAGTTATAGGAGCTAAAGTCGGCACTTATAAAACAAATTCAAACGGCGTAACAACAAAATATGATAAGTATGGACAAAAGACAGGCTCGTTCAAAAAAGATTCATCGGGTAGGATAACCGAGTATGATAAATACGGAAGAAAAGTTGGAAGTTATAAGTAAATTATTTTATAAATTATTATAAAAAATTTATAATCATCTTGCCGAAATAATCAAACTAAATGATTCAAATAATCAAACCATGTGTTTCTTTACATTTGTTACTCCAAGTTTATTTTTGCTATAAATCATTCAAGCACTATAATACAAAAAAATAAAAAAGGTAAAAAGGTGTAATATATTGTCGGGTATGGTATGAGGTGAGCTGATAGCAGCATTAGAATTTTGTCATTTCTCATTTGTGACGAAATACAAATCATTTAGCAGTAACTTCAAAATATTACAACAGGCAATTTTGACATAATGTTAATATAAAAATCAATTATGTAAAGATTTATTAACCAAGGCTTAAAATTTTGGCAATTATAAAAGTAGACAATGTTTTATAAACAAAAAAAGGAAAGTTATGTCTATACAAAAAATGCTAAACGGAATTACAAGTATATCTAACAATATGCCAAAAACAAAAACACCAGTAGCTAAAAAACTGCCAATGGCTGAAAAATTATCTGAAACTGTTAACCCGAAAATCTGTGAAATATACCAAAATCAAGGTTTAACGCTGCATTATCAAAAACTAAAAAGAAGGCTGGAGAAACTTAATTCGTTTGACGCATCTCCAAACCACCATAGGTTCGGCAAAGACGGAATAAACTCAATTCTTGAATGCGCTGACTCGGAAAAAAATATATCCAAAATAAACGAAATGCTCGACCGTCTTGAAAAGGGTGAAGATATATGGACATACGACATTGTCAGCTGTTTTGAGAAGGAAAAAAACCGGAGATATACCTCTGAACTTCTCGAGAGTGAATCATTTAGAGAAAAGATTGCATCGACTCTAAAGACAACATCAGGCACACCGGTTTTCGGGCCTATTGAGGAAGTGCTTACAAAAAAATCAAAGCTTCCTGAAGTAATTGCACTTGAAAAAGAAATGAAATCAATGGGATATGATGCAAACTTTTGCGATAATTTAGAAACAGCACAAATTATAACAAAAGCCTATAAGGCTATGAACGAAAAAGGCTTTAAAATGCCTAAAGAAGTAGCTCTTATGACTCCCAACAGAAAAGGTATTTTAGGATATAGACCTTTTTCAACCAAAGAAAACAGATTAAATGTACCAATTTTATTCAACAAAACGCTAAAAAGAGATATATCTGAAGTTGAAACTCCTTCTTTTCTCTCGGACATTGGTGTTAAATATAACATAAGCGACAAACCGGAAAGTGTTGTATACCATGAAATTGGTCATTTTTTACATGAACCTGTAGAACTATCCACAGGTGAAGCAAGTGAAATATGGAAAAAAATGGCAGACAACGGATACGATTTAGATATGGCAAAAGAAGTAGGGTATTATGCAATGACGGGTGATAAGTTCAACACAGGCAAAGAATTTATTGCAGAAGTTTTTGCAGGATTAATGGAAGGAAAAAGCTTCAGCAAAAAGATAATGGATGTATATAAGGCACTTAAAGGACCTTTGGTTTAAGGTGATACATTCAAAAGGCTTTAATATGGTTTTAAAGACAAATAACCCTGATACAATTTTACAATAATTTGAAAATACATTTTGCTATATGCTATCTGATGAATTAAAAGTAAAGCCTTGTATAATCTTATTCAACTTATTTTTAATTAGTTCAAATTCTTGATTTAAGTCTAAAATCATTATGCTTATATCATTTCCGCCCATATTAAAGGTGTTTTCTTCTGTTGGAATTTCATCTTGAGTTTTAGCATAAAGCAAAACACCTTTAACTAGACCAGTATTTTTTACATCTTTATTTTTTACGTAAGTATAAATTTGATATAAATTATGGGAAATATATGAATTTTTATCAAAATGAGTTTGAATTGAATGCGAATAAAATTTTGCATCAATTATTAAAATTTTATCTTTGTTTGTTAGTGTAATATCTGATTGCATAACGGGTAAAAATTCTATTCCCGATGTATCATTTGGAACATTCCAATCTATAAAACTCGGATTAGCATTAAGTTTTGGATAATGCGCTCTATAATATTCAAGGATAAATTTTTCATATAATGTATGGACTGAACGATTATCAAGAAATTTATTTAATCTTAAATCTCCATTATCTGTAGTCATTAAAAGTCCTTTAGCAACTAAATAACAGATATTTATCAGCATTTTATAAGTAATATTATTTCTATGATAAGATATTTTTGCCCAAGCAATTCTCTTTAAATCAATTTCATCAACTTCGCTAAAATATATAAGAATTTTTTTTAACAGCTTTTTATTGTCAGGTTTTATATCCCCTTTTTTTAAGAGCAATAAACAGGTGCTTTTTAAAACTTTATTGAAATAAGAATTTTCACTAAATTCATCATATTCGCATATTAATTTTTTTTGAGAAAGAGAATTGGTTTTAATCGTTTCATTTATGTTAATTTTTCCTCGAACAGTTGTTAATTTATCTTGAAGCTCAATATATTCTTTGTATAAACCACGTTTTAGCTGATTTGAAATTCCTTTATATAAAATGACAGAAAATAAATCTTGTATGTTTTCAAATTCTTCGCAATCAGCGTTATAATTGCTGATACTATCAAGGTTTTTAAAAGCATAAGAGAGCATATAATAAATATTTTTAATTAAAATATTATCTGACATTATCTTATTGCGCTCTTCAATTTTTCACTCCAGCTAACAACTCTGGATTGTTCATCAAACCAATACTCTTTTAATAGAGGTATGATTTCATATTCGACAACGCAATTAAGCCACTCGTCATTAATTTCTTTATTATTGCAAAAATAACTGTGACCAATCTGAAAGCCGCTTCCAAGTGAGCAATCATTGCTTATTTCTTTATTTAGATTATATATAACATTAATTAAAGCATTGTATTTTTCATTATTAAATTTTTCTTTGTATCTTTGAAAACTATCAGTTTCAAAAGCAGGCTTAAATTCATAGAAAGCAAATCTTCTTCTTAGAGCATAATCAATCATTGCAATACTTCTATCCGCTGTATTCATCATTCCTATTATATATAAATTTTTTGGTACTGAAAATTCTTCATCTTTATATAAAAGCCTTAGAGTTTGCCCCCTTTTATCAGGTTCAATAAGCATTAATAATTCGCCAAAAATTTTACTTAGTTTACCTCTGTTTATTTCATCAATTATAAAGAAATATTTGTTGTCTGTGTCATCCTGAGCTTTTTTACAAAAATCATAAAAAGGTCCTCGTTTTAATTCAAAACCGTTTGAGCTGGGGCGATAGCCCATAATAAAATCCTCATAACCGTAGCTTTGATGGAATTGTATCATTTTAACTTTATTGGTATCTTTTTCGCCTAAAATTGAATAGCAGAGTCTTGTTGCTGTATATGTTTTACCGACACCCGGGGCTCCTTGTAAAATTATATTTTTCTTGTTTAAAAGTAAATTTTTTAATGTATTATATTGGTTTTCATCCATAAATACATCATTTATAAAATCTTCTTTAGTATATTTATCAAAAGTTTGAGCTTGCTCTTGTGTTTCAATATCGTATAGGTTTTCAAGTTTTTCAACCTCTTCTGTATATGGAGTCATATCTGTTAAAGTTTTAATGGGCCATTTTGCATCAGATTCTTTTGTTTCAATGTTTGTCCATTCTACTTTTCTTGTATGCTTATACTCTTTTCTTTCTTCATCATAAATATAGTTTGATTTTACAATTCCTCTTCCTAAGATTTCAGTTTGTGTATTTTTAATAAATACAATGTCTCCGACTTGCATTTCATTTGCAAATTGCCAAAGAGCAAGAGTATTATTTACGTTTGATGAAGTGGAATTATATTCCATCAGCTTTTCTTTTATTTCTTGTTTATTTGAATAATTTGATAAATCTCCAAGACTTTCATAATCCCAACCGATTGCAATAATTGAATTTTGTTTAAAATCTTCCCAAAATCTTGCTTTTTCACCTGCAGACATTATCCAATAGTGAGTTTCAAGGCGTTTCTCTTTATAAATTTTCGGATTATTTAATTTGGCTATATAATGTGATAAATTTTCTTCGATATATTTTATGCCTTCTTCAGTTAAAAACCATTGCGCATTTTCATCTTTATCAAAAATAGCCGGCGGTGCTTTTTTAGTATAGTTTACTGTTTTAGAATTTTGACTTGTATGTATTTGTAATTGCCCGGATAAAGTTAAATATACATTTTGCGATTCTTTTAATTTTGCATATTCAACAACTATTGGTTGTTTTTCAATTTCAAGAACTTTATATGTTCTATCTTGGCCATTTAAATACATTGATAATCCAATTACTTGATACCAGTATAAATTTTTTATTGTTTCTGATAAATGGATTTCATCAATATTTGTATCCTTTTTATTATTGTTTTGAAAAGTATTACAAAAATCATTTATAATTTTATTTAAATCTTTTAATATTGAATCTTTATTTAAAGTGTAATCTTCAAGTGAATTAATTGAATAAGAACGATATATAAAACTATTTGGATATTTTTTTGTTCTTGACTTTTTTAAAGTATAGGTTAAATCAAAGTTCCAATTGAACTCGGGGGAGTTTGTTTCAGAAATTCCATAGCATATTTCAAAGTTATTCGTATCTGTTTCAGTATTGAATAATATAACAGGATATATTCCTTTTTGTACTTCCTGACCATATCCAAGAAAAGCAATCCAAGGAATTTTAGCATATTTGCCTACACCGAAACTGCCTTTATATTTTAAATTTCCATACTTTCCATATAACTTTTCTTTTGAGGCATTGTAAAAATCTTTATCTTTTATTTTAAGGGTGTTGCAAACAAAAAATGCTAAATCATGTATAAATTTATCTTTATTGTTAATCAATTCATTCATACTTTACCTCAACACTTCTAATGAACAGCACTTTAAATTTATATTAGCACAAAATACATGTGATTTTTTTAAAATAAATTTTAATTCCCTTATTAAAATTTAAATTTGTAAATTGATTGAAATGGGGCAGCTAAACTATGTCTATGTCAATAAAAGCTCTAAGCTCTAAGTTAAAAATCAAAAACCCCGTAAATCAGGTTTCGAGATGGTAGACTAAAGTCTACCCTACAATTACAACTCCTCATTGTAGGGTGGACTTCAGTCTACCGTTTATAACTACAATTACAATTTCAACCGTATCCGTAGGGTGGACTTCAGTCCACCATTTATAACTAATGCTTTCTTTTCCATGTCATTGAGGCGGATTCCGACCAGGGCGTAACGATAGTGAGCCCGTCTGTTTGAGTAGACTTACGAAGCGACTAAAACCGACAGGTTTTAAAAGCGAAGTGCTAAGTCTACGAGTTGTCGGTAATCCAAGAGGCGGATTCCGACCAGGGCGTAACGATAGTGAGCCCGTCTGTTTGAGTAGACTTACGAAGCGACTAAAACCGACAGGTTTTAAAAGCGAAGTGCTAAGCCTTTGAAGTGCGCTCTAATCCAAGAGAGAGTGCAACATGAAAGAACGAATTAGATTTCTTATGGAATAAATACACCCGTAGCAATCTCGGACCTTGGAACAAGTATTTATTCGGCAGGATTGCCACAGGCTAAATTCCCTTCCTGTCTTCATCCTTTTAATAATAAACCGCCCTCGTTAATTACGCTGCAGAGGTTTAAGTACCATTTACCAAGTTTGGCATTTAACGCTAAATTGACAGATTTCATCCATCTTACCGTTATGAATAATACCGATTACTCAAAACAAGCCTATGAGCTCAGAAAAAGTATATAAAATCATAAATACTCTATTTTTCTATAATGAATATAATATGATATAATGTATACAAAAAAGGTGCAGAAAATGGATAATATTTTATATTTATTATTAACAAATATTGCTGTGTTTATATCTTTAATTGGTTTTGTTGCAATATCAACTGCCCAAATTATAAAAAGAAAAAATCTTGGAATATATGCATATATATTATTATTTATTTTTATTTGCGGATTATACTTATTTGTGCCATTAAGATATACTTATCTGGGTTTTGCAACACAACAGGCAGGTTTACTTAAAAAAGCAATAAAATTATCTGTTAACCCTTACGAAAAACGATTATGCAATAAGTATCTTTCTGAAATATATGCAAATGATATTTTTAATCAAGGAATTAAGGATGGAAATAAGGCAATAGCATATATGGAGAAAGCTTTAAACGGTGAATATAATAAATATAAATCCGAAACATATATGCTTGCGTACTGGTATTCTATTAAAGGCGATTATCAAAAAACAGTAGAGCTGTGCAATATACTTAAACTAGAAAACGGTTTACCTTTAATAAATGTATATATTTTAAACGATGAATACGCTAAAGCGTTAGCTGCTTTTAAGAATAATGAAAGCTCGGAAAATTTTCTAAAAGCCGCACTATACAAAAAAATTGGAAATATTAAAGAAGCAACAAACGCTGAAAATATTGCAAAACAAGCCTATGATTCTCAAATAAAAAGTATTAAAGAAAAATCAAAACAGATAGAATTTGAAGAGCAAATAAGTAAATATAAAACAATAGAGGCTTATAAAAATTGGTTAGAGGTTCAATCAAAAGAATTTAAATTTAAATAAAATTTTAATTGGTTTAATAAAAATTGATATTAACTATTAAAAAATAAATATTAAACTAACTGCATACTAAAACCTTAAGCAATCTTTAAGCTTGAAAAACTATAATAAAATGCCATTACACCTTCCCGATGACGGATGAAAAACAGATGTTCTCCAATCTTGTAATTTATGAGCAAACAAACGCTTCTTTGTTCTCGCATATTATTGCAGGGTGGTTATATGCTCTTTTTGAATGCGGGTTTTGATAGCAAACAGTAAAAGCAAAAGAGTGTTTTATAGTTTGAATATATGAATAATAGAATTTTGTACGGAATGAGAATTTATAAAAATTTCACTTGAAATATTAAAAATTTAAAAATATAACGGTAGACCGTAGTCTACCGTTTACACTTAATAATAACAAAATACATAAACTGTTAATTAGCAGCTATGCATTTATATTTACTTGTTTACCTTCTTTGTCTGCATTTTTTGCATCAACTGCTTTTTTAGCAGCAAACCCTGCAATAGCTGCAGTAGCGATGGCTGCAAGAGCAATTAAACCTTTATGAGATTTGGCAGCAGTTTTTGCTTGACCTGCTGTTTCAGTTATACCCGAGGGTATCATTCTGCTATTTTCAGCAGAAAGTGTTCGTCTATATGTAGCACTACTTGCTTTGGATGCTTTTTTTGTTTCTTGCTCTATTTGAGCAGCAGACAACATATTTTTATCAGCAATCTCGCTTGCGACAACATTTTTGTTTCTATTTTCAACAGGTACTAAAGTACGGGTTGATATATGATCATAACCCGGAAAACTTTTTTGATTATGAAAAAATGCTACCATACTTTCGTTTGTCATATTATCTCCTTTAATTTTTTAATTTTACTCATACAAAACCTATGATTTTTTATATTTGCTATTTACTTAATCAATTATTAAGTTTTATAACATTGAATTTTATTAAATCATTTTACATAAAAAACAGACAAATTCCAACAATTAATTTATCCTGCTTAAACTTAGTTCACATTCTCGCTCTCGAGGTTTAAAAATGTTTTCATTCTGTCATAATCAAAATCATTTTCCCATCTTGCAACAACAACAGCTGCAACACAATTGCCTATCAAATTAATTGTGGTTCTGCCCATATCAAGAATTTGATCAATTCCAAGCAATATTGCAACACCGATTAAAGGAATATGAAAAGCGGTTAAAGTTCCCGTTAAAATAACCAATGAAACCCTGGGGACACCCGCAATTCCTTTTGAAGTAAGCATAAGAGTAAACATAATCATAAGCTGCTGTTCAAGTGTAAGATGAATTCCCGCTATTTGAGCGCAAAATAAAGTTGCTAAGGTTAAATAAAGGGTTGAACCGTCTAAATTAAAAGTATAACCCATTGGCATAACAAAACTTACTATGCTTTTAGGGACTCCGAATTTTTCAATTTGACTCATTGCCTTAGGCAGTGCCGCTTCTGATGAAGCTGTTGTAAAAGCAAGCATTGCAGGGTCTTTAATTGTTTTTAACAACCCGAAAAAAGGAATTTTTACAATTTTACAAGCAACAACAAGAACAACCGCAACAAAAATAATTAACGATAAATACGTTATTGAAACTAATTTAGCATAGCTTAATAAAATTCCAATCCCGTTTTGACCGACCGTTGCCGCAATTGCGCCAAAAACGCCGAAAGGAGCAAATTGCATAACGTATTCCGTGAATTTAAACATAACATCACACAAGCTCTGTAAAAAATTCAAAACAGGTCTTGCTTTTTGACCCACAGCGCAAATTGCAAGGGCAAAAAATATTGCAAAAACAACAATCTGCAATAAATCCCCTCTTGCCATTGAGTCGGCAATGCTTGTCGGAACTGCATTTACAAGCATATCAATAAAAGAATGGTCTTTTGGAATTGTCTGCATTTTTTCAACAATTGCCATAGTGTCAGAACTTACTTCAATATTAAAACCGACACCCGGTTTTGAAATATTTGCCACAACAAGCCCTAAAATAAGGGCGATTGTAGTTGCAATTTCAAAATATATTATCGTTTTAAGCCCGATTTTTCCAAGATTTTTAACATCGCCATGACCAGCTATACCAACGGTTAGAGTAGCAAAAATTAAAGGCGCAATTATCATTTTAACCATTCTTAAAAACATATCGCCTAAAGGCTGCATTTTAACGGCATAGGAAGGGCATAACCAACCGAATAAAATCCCCAAAACAAGGGCAGAAAAAATATACAAAGTAAGATTTTTTGAATTTTTCAAAAATGCTCTCCAACTACGACAATTATAATTATATTATAAAAGTTAAATATTTACATAAATAAAAGTAATGTTTATATAATCTTAATATCAAAAATTAAATTATTTGTTCAAAAACTTTTTAATCCAATAGATTATATCATCAATTTCATAAGGTTTTGGGATATATAAATCGGCACCTGCTTTTAAAATTTCTTTTTTGTTTAAATGAGAAGATGAAAAAATAAGCTTAATATTATCTTTTGAAATTTTCTTTGCAACTTTTAAGCTCTCTTTATTATTTGATATTGACCAATCCAAAACAACAACATCGGGTCTGTATGTTGAATATGTTTCATCAAATTCTCTTAAGCTGTTAATCAGCTTTACTTCAATTGAATTAAGCTCACAAACGTTTTTTAAAAGATAAGATAACGCCTCATCGGGTTCCGCTATAAGAACTTTATTGGGGGTTTTGGTTATTGTTGTTTCACCTTTCAATTTCACTCTGTCTATTAAATAGGTTGAAACTTTTGAATCTTTACAAAGCTCATTTAATTCATTTAAGTTATTTAAAATATCAATATAGTCATTATCCGTTTTTTCAACAGCCGAGATGAGTAACCTCATAAGCCCCGTTTTTGTTTCTTTTGTTTCGTCGCTTGATTGAATTGAATAATCGTTTTTAAATTCATCCGTTGAATAAAACTTATTTAAGATATTATCAAAAGCAAAAACAAGAAACGAAGCTATTTTTTCGCACTGCATAGAATTTGTTATAAGAACAAATTCATTTTCCTGAATATGTCCTATATAATCATTATCACCTAAAGTTGAATTAATAATAGCGCTAAGCGTTTGAAGAACTTTTTCATAGGCAATTTCACCATGGGTTTTTCGATACGGGATAATATTTTTAATTTTCAATAAAAGATATGAAACATTTTCAAATTTAAAGCTTTTTTTAATTGCTTTAATTGTAAGTTCTCTTTGGCTAAGGCGGGTTATAGGGTTAATTGAGCTTTCAAGATATCTTCTTAAGTGTGCTTGAAAGCGCATTTGAAACTCCTGTTTTGAGATTTCTTCGCCGATAAAATCATCCGCACCCGCTTTTAGGATTTCAAGTTTATCTTCTAAATCGTTTGATTTTGAAACGGCAATAATAATGGGGCGCAAATTAAAAGTCAAAACTCTGATTTTTCTGATAAATTCGCTTAATTTTTCTTTAATTGTGTCTGAAATTATAATAAATTCTATAACTTCTTTTTGCATAATCAAAAGTGCGTCAGAGAGATTGTTTGAAATTATTACATCCTGATTAAGATTTTCAATCAGTTTTTTATATTTCACCAGAAGTTCTTTTCTTTCTCCGATTATTAGAATTTGCGCTTTATACAAGGTTTACCCCCGTTTTTTTGTCAAGAGGATTTTTTGTAATTTTTTCTACTTCATAAACGGGTAAATATATTAAAAACTCCGTTTCTTTTTTATCAACATTTGAGTTTACTTCAATAAAACCCTGCATTTTCTCTATTAAATTTTTGGCAATATAAAGCCCTAAACCGCTTCCTTGAGTGGTTGAAGATATAAAGGAGTCAACTCTATAGAATTTTTCAAAAATTTTTTCATAGTCTTTTTTATCAATATAACTTCCGAAATTTTTAATGGAAAAAACGTTATAATCTCCTTTGTTAAAGGTTTTAATTTCTATAAGATTGGAATTTTTTGAATATTTAAGAGCATTATCCAAAATATTGATTAATATTTGCTGCGTTTTATCGCTATCTATAAGACAATAAAGCTCATTTTTTGATTTTTCAAAGTTAAATTTAAAATCGGTATAATTAATTGAAACGGTATTTATGCAATTTTGCATAATTTGATTAACATTAACTTTTGATAAAACAAGATTTTGATTGTTTGAATCTATTTTTGCAACATCCAAGACATTTTCAACCAAATTAATAAGTCTTTGTGATTGATTTAAAATAATTTTTAAAAATTCTTTTTTCTTATCCTCATCAAGCTTATCCCAAGAAGAAAGCATTGTTTGAGAAAAGCCTTTAATGCTTGTTAAAGGAGTTCTGATTTCATGAGAGAGTGTTGAGATAAATTCATCTTTAATATTTTTTTTCATAATTTAATTATATATTTTTATAAAAGTTCTACAAGATGAATTTTAATTAAATCCAAAACTTCATTTAATCTTTGTTTATTGTTTAAATATAAATACCCGATTAAAACCTCAAAAGAAGTTGCAAGAGCATGGATTTGAGGATTGTTTCTTTTATTGATTGTGATTTTTAGGTTTCTTCCTCTTTTTTGAATTTCAAGCTCATCATCATTTAATTTTTCCAAAATCAAATTTAAAATATCGGCTTGAAAAGAAGCGCAGACATATTTTGTTGAGAGCTTGTGCATAACATCTTGCTTTTGAGTCTTTTTTATTACAAGTTCACGAATAAAAAGCTCCCAAACACAATCCCCGATATAAGCATAGTGTTTTAAATTGTAGTTCATAACTTAATAATAACAAAATATTAAAGTTTTAGCGCAATTTTTTTGTAAAAAAATACTTTATTAATTTAAGGAGAAATTTATGTCTGAAGAAATTTCATCTCAAGGTAACGGTTTAGGTGCGACGCTTAAAGCTGCCATGATAATGCCGAGTGCTCAAATAGCTTTTGGCTCCGTAACATCTGCTAAAAGAGCAAAAAGTATTAAAAAGGCAGTGTCTGAACTTGAGATTGAAAATTTTAAAAAATTAAATACAACACTAAAAAACGGTGTTCATCAAGACGTATTTTCAAGGGGTTTAGCTTTGAGCGAAAACTATGAAAAACTGAGAGGTGCTCAAAAATCAGCTTATAAAACAGGTAAAAAGCTTGCTAAACTTGAAAAAAGAGGAGATATTTCATTACTTGAAAAGTTCAAAAATTTATTCAGAAAAGCAGAAAATAAAGTTACTTATGAAAATACAAAAAAAGTCTTATCATCAAGCGCAAAAGAAAGTGCGGATAATTTAAAAGACATTAATAAAACCTTAAAGGCAGGTAGAGAAATTGTTGAAAGCGGCGCTACGGCAGGCTTTAAAAATACTGCCAAGGGTCTTTTTAAAAAAGAAATAAAAAGTAAATTTAACCTCGGCATTTCCGTTCTTACGACTTTTATACCCGCCATGATGCAAAAAGCAATCCCTGCGTTCAAAGAAAAAGGCTTCTTTGCAGGGTTAAAAGAAACAGGTAAAGCAGTGGTTCAAACAGCGACCGACTTTATCTCCTACGGTTTTGGAGGCGCAATAGGCAGAGCGGGCGGCTATGCGCTCGGCGCTCTGTTGGCTCCCGTTACGGGCGGAGTTAGCGCTTTCTTTGGCGGTATGATTGGAGATGTCCTCGGTTCTATGCTAATCGGAGGCAAAATTTGCAAAACTGTTGATAAGGTAATTGGTGCTGATGAGCAAATAAAACCCGAACAGCAAGACAACACTGCCTTACAAACAGTTAACAATCCGCCTTGTATCGCTGATAATCAAACCAAAAGTAATATGTATCAACCCTATTCTCAAGCAAAAAGCAAGCAAACGGGTAATAACGTTAATTACTTCAGTTGATTACAAGTTCCAGAGCCTTTAGATTTTCATAAGAAACTCCCGCTTCTGAGAGTTCTTCCGCTGATAATCCAAACAGACTGATTGTATCCATCGCTTTCTTGAAATTATGTTGTTTTTTGGATGTTTCTTTAAACATTCTAAAAACGTTGTTAACAGCCGTCTCTCTAGTCATAAAGTATGATGTATTTGATTTATAGAGAGATCTTCTTTTACATTTTCCCATAGCTCTATTTTCTGATATTTTTTGAATATTGTAAATAAATTGTTTACTAATGTAAATTTTTTTACAAGAATAACAAAAAATATTATTTTTAATTTTTGTACTTTGGGAGATAAAAAATGATTAATTCAATATTTAATTTTAAAATTAATACACAACCTAACTTTAAAACACAGGATAAAAAAAATAATTTCTTAGCTGCAAGTCTAAACGGTTCTAATCTTGCACCGCTAAAAAAAGATACTATAAGTTTTGGCTTAAATATATCAAAACAAGCAAAAACAAATAATCATATAAACTTTGGCTCAAACAGCAGTCTAAATACAGCACTTCTTCAGGCATGGGACACAAGGGAAGTTTGTCAAAATGTTTATAATAATGCTTTGGTTGCTATGGATGATTTAAAAAAATCTTTAAAAGAAAGCTTGTCTACACTTATGGCAACACCTCAAAATCCGCACGGAATAATTGACACGGTTGAAACAAGAGTAAAACCGCCCGAAAGTATCAGGGAAAAAAGCGTAAGTGAATTTGAAGCTGCCTTAACGAATGATTTAAATGGCATTTTTGACCCTAGAACAGAGCGGGGTATAAAAAAAGGCTGTGGTGATTTAATCGGAGCTCGTGTCGTTTTAAGACAAACGGATTTGGATAAAACCGCAAAAATCGTTGATAACTTAATTGAGCTTGTTAAAAAAGGAAAATTAAATATTACAAAAATCGAAAATTATGTTTGTAAAGACGGCGCAAAAGAATGTTCCTACTTAAGACATCAGGATTTAAAACGTTTATTGGATATTGTAAACGCAAATAAAAAACCGGGAGAAAAACCCGCCGAGCTTGAAACAAAGACCAAAAAAAGCGGCTATACGGCGGTACATTTAGACCTTAATTTATCCAACCCGGATTATAAAGTTAAAAACGACGGATTTAGCGGCGAACTTCAAATAATCGGCTATGACGTTTCGCAGCTTAAAGAAGTTGAAGATTTTTGCTATAAATTAAAATTGGGTAAACAGATTAAAAACGGTAACCCTGCTTATGCAGCTTTTTCCGATTATTTTTTAAGAAATATGGAAAAAGGAAAAGAAAAATATCCTAATTTAGATAAAGATTTTTGCGAATACACTGCAAAAGCATATTTACATCAAAGAAAAAAAGAACCCTATCATTTTAGCAATAAAAACAGAAAGAATAGAGATACTTCCCTTCCTTCGATAAATGATTGCAATATGCAGGAAAAAATTCCGCCTGAGCTTGACTACAACAAGCTTGGAAGAATAAAAACACAGTGCGATAAACTCGACTATATAATAAAAAATTAAAATTGAACACTTGTTTAATCTTGTAATTTTATAATTTTTGTCGCATTATAATTCTATACGCTAGAAATTATTGGAGAGGATTATGACAAATAATACTGTTGAAGTTGTAAAAAAATGCTGCTGCGGGCAGTTTATGGAATTGAGCGCAAAAGCTGTTGAAGAAGTAAAAAATAGATATGGTAAACAAGGTCAATTTCTTAACTGGATTGAAGTTTTGGCCAATACACAGCTAAAAAATCTTGATAATTTATACGATATGGCAAAAAAAGCAAAAGGTGATAAATACACTGACCTTGCGATTTTAGGTATAGGCGGTTCTCGCCATACAACAGAAAACATCACAAAACTATTAGGTATTGATGAAAAAGTTCATTTCTTCTCATCAGTTGAACCTGTTAGCTTTGAAAGATTTATTAAAAGACTTGATTTATCAAAGACCCTGTTTTTAGTTGTTTCAAAATCAGGAACAACGCTTGAAACGACTGTCGGCTATAATAATGCTAAAGCTGCCGTTGAAAAATTCACAGGTTCTAATGATACATCAAATCAATTTGTTGCAATGACGGATAAAAATTCTGAAAAATCAGCTCTAAGAAGATTGGTTGATAAAGGCGAAATCAAACTTTCAGGCTATGTTCATGATGATGTGGGCGGAAGATTTTCAATTTTTGATGACGCAACAATATTTACTCTGTTTTTCTTAGGTGTTTCAAAAGAAGATGTCAGAATAATGCTAGAAGCTTCGCTTGACGCTCAAAAGGAATTTTTAAACCCTGATATAGAAAAAAACGAAGCTATGCAATTGGCTAAATTTAATATTAAAGCAAAAAATATGGGTAAAAATAAACATTTTGTCGAATACTTCGGAGATGAATTTTTTGGAACGACTCTTTGGGAAAAACAACTTAAAAACGAAAGTTTAAAAGCTGCAATTTCAACCGATACAAATGTCGGCCCCGGATATTTGCACTATAACGCCGAAGCTGATTTAGACGTTAATAACACTGATTCATTCTTTACTTTTGTTTATGTTAATACGCAAGATAAGACAATGAACGCTGTAATGGAAGGTGTAATAAGTGCTTACAGCGCTCAACACCCCGTATCAAAGATTGTTTTAGCTGATTTATCAATGAAATCAATTGCAAGATTTATTGAGCTTAAACACTTTGAAACTTTATATACAGGTATCATTCTAAGAGCTCAAAAAGGTAATTTTACACCATCTGATACAGCTTTAGATGAAGTCCTTCAACCAAACGTTGAAAAATACAAAAGAGAAGTTAAAAAAGCATTAAATAAGTAACAAAAAGCGCTTCAGTCGAAGCGCTTTAAACCCTTAGAGGATATCATAATGGCAAAAATAAAAGTAGTTGATTATTTAATTAAACAGCTTAATAAGCTTGGAATTGAAGAAATATTCGGGCTTCCGGGTGATTATAATTTTGAAATAGTAGAAGCTGTTGAAAGAAACAAAAACGTTAACTGGATTGGCTCAACAAATGAATTAAATGCAGGTTACAGCGCTGATGGTTATGCAAGAATTAAAGGCTACGGCGCAATTATAACAACTTACGGAGTGGGTGAACTTTCTGCAATGAACGCTATAGCAGGCTCTATGGCAGAAAATATTCCCGTTGTTAAAATTGTCGGTATGCCCAAAGTCCAAGATATCAAAAATAAAAAAATGCTTCATCATAACCTTGATAATGCCAATTATTTTGCTTTTATGAATGCCTATTCAAATATTGTTGAAGCTTATTCAATGCTTGATAAAAATAACGCAAAAGAAGAAATAGACAGATTGATTAATGTTTTGATTAAAACAAAAAAACCTGTTTATGTTGCAATCCCGATTGATGTTTGCAGCGTTGAAATTGAAGATAATTCAAAAATAGAATACCCGACATCTGATAAAAATAACTTAGATATTGTTGTTAATAAAATTATTGAAAAAATTAATAAATCAAATAAACCAATGCTTTTAGCAGATATCTTAACATATCGATTTGGCGCTAAAGATGAACTGAATGCTTTTTTAGCTAAAACAAACATTCCAAGCTGTGCTTTTGTAAGAGGGATGGATATAATAAGCTCTGATATGAAAAATTATTTGGCTGTTTTCGCAGGCAAAATTGATAATCAAATTTGTTATGATTATCTTAATAATTCAGATTGCATTATTGCTTCAGGCGTTGTAATTTCAGACTTAAACACAATGGGATTTTCTCATGGGTTTGATTTAGATAATCATATCAATATTCAAAGTAATTTCTGTAAAATCGAAGGGGTTAAATATGAAAATGTCTTGATTAAAGATGTTTTTGAAAAACTAAAAGAAAAAATTAACTACACTTCAAATGTTAATCTTGAAAGAACTTTTAAATATGCACTCCCTCCTTGCGCCGATGATACAAAATTAAGCGTAAAATATATTTACCCAAGACTAAACGAATTTTTAAAGGAAGATGATATTTTGCTAACAGAAGTCGGACTTGTGCCTTTTGGTGTAATGCCTATGACTTTAGCTAAAAATATGAGTGTTCAAAACCAAATCCTTTGGGGTTCAATCGGTTGGGCAACTCCTTGTGCACAAGGCTGCGCTATGGCGGCAAAAAACAAAAGAACAATTTTAGTAACGGGA
Source organism: Candidatus Gastranaerophilales bacterium (assembly GCA_947587615.1). Taxonomy (GTDB): domain Bacteria; phylum Cyanobacteriota; class Vampirovibrionia; order Gastranaerophilales; family Gastranaerophilaceae; genus RUG14156. The sequence continues at coordinate 16,860 of CANPYC010000027.1, forward strand.
GACGGTTCTCATCAACTCACGGCTCAAGAAGTTTCAACAATGATGAGAAATAAAATCAGACCGATAATTTTTGTTATTAATAATTCAGGATATACGGTTGAGCGAATTTTATGCGAAGATATTGACGCAAAATATAACGATATAGCTGCTTGGAATTATTCGCTTTTACCGAAAGTATTCAAGGGAGATTGTTTTGTTGCAAGTGCCAAAACGAATAAAGAGTTTGATGAAGTCTTAAAAATCGTTGAAAAAGAACAAAAAAGCCGTATGTGCTATATTGAACTGTTCACCGATTATTTGGATATTCCTTTCTTAGCTCGAGCAATTGCGGTTCATCCCGAGAGAATTAAATAGTTCAATAGAATTTTTAACCCTTTAATAAATTTCCCTATGAAATGGTTTATTTTAATCCTTTCATAGGGAAATTTTAAGAAAATTTTTAAAGTAAATTAGTATCTCTTTTCAGTCATACTATCGACAATTACTTCACAATCAAAAGTCCCCGGTACACAGCGTTTTGTTTTTATTGTCGGTGTTGCGTCGTCGTCGTAGTGAACTTTGTAGTTTGTGTTATCTTCTTCTATAGTAAGATTTGCAGTAGTTGGATTTGATTGTGAATAGTTATATTTTTTAACTTTTTTATTAGGGTAAAAACTTTTTCCCGGGAACTTATCATTCATTTTTTCCGTGAATAATATACTATCGGGTATTTCCATATTGGCAACACCGCCCCAGGCTCCCGTTATCGCTGAAAAATAGTCCATACTGCCCGAGTATTGTCTTTCGTGAGAACCTTTAACTTCACCTGTTTCATTATTAATAATTTCAATTTGCGGGTATTTAATTTTTGCGGTCATATAAATTTTTGAATAGATTGGATAACCCATTGGCACAACTTCGCCATTGATTGTTATTGCAAAAGGAACAATGTCGGGATAAATTTCATCGCTTTTGCTCATTCCAACCCTATTTGGAGCTTTTTCTCCTGTTATATCAACATACACCACAAAATAGTTTAATCCGTTTTTTTTATTATTGCTTCCTGCACAAGGCTGCGGAAGAGAGCCGGTCGCTTCAGGAGGGCATTTAAAGTTTGAATCGGTAAATTTTTTCTCTGCAATATAGTATCTGAATGAATTGGTTGCAACAAATCTTAAATGTTTTTCGTCAAATTGATTTCCGTTGCTGCTGTTATCATCTATATCCGTATTTTTGCAGCTGCCTTTACCGGGTACTGTGTTAATAAATTCTTTTAAACGTTCGCACAGTTCTTTTGTAGTTTTTGGAAATGGCCTCGGACCATCGGGACAAATTTGTTTTCCGGGGGGTAATGTGTCATCAGGGCAATAAATATCTGCCTGAACATTATAAGCAGCTTTAAATAATGTATTATAAGCGTTATAATAAGGCGCTGCATATTGATTCAACTGTCCTTGAAGAACTATTGTTTCAAATGTAATTATAATACCTATAATCAAAAATACTAAAAGAATTTCTATTAAAGTAAAAGCATTTTTTTTAGAGAACATAAATAAATTTTAAACTCCAAAACTTCCAATTAAATCTTATCATAATATATTAATATATGAAATATATTTAAAAATATAATACTATAATTAGATTATAAAAATTTATAATTTTAGAGTATAATAATAAATATATTAAGAAAAAGGTGTATAGAATTGAGAAAAAGCGGATTTTCAATAGTTGAATTATTGCTTAGTTTAATGATTATGTTTTTGGTTGCAGCTTCTGTTGTACCGATTTTATTCAAAAAAAATAAAAAAACTCTGCCTGTCAGAAAACAAAGCAAAAGCGTTGTTTTTAGCTGTCATAAAGGCGGCGACACTTTTATTTTTAAACCTGTTGATGATGATGGTAAAGTACTATATGACCCTGAAAGGGATGAGTTTTTTACCGTCACTTTAATAGGAGGAGGAGCGGGTGCAGGCAAGGCAGGTAAGGCAGGACAACCGGGAGAAGTAAAACAAATCATTCTGCCTTCAATGCCCGGAGAATATAAAATCACTTTAGGAAAAGGCGGCGCCAAAGGCGAAAACGGATATATTACAAAACTGGAAAGAATAACTAAAGAAAAAAATATTTTAATTGAATATGCCAGAGGTGGTGTAGTATCAAACGTAGCACCCGAAGGAGATGAAGATAAAACTCAAACACCTGACATAAGCAACATAAGTATATTAGATGAAGATACTACAGGTAAAGCTGTCTGTGGTTCAAGCGGTACAATGGGTGAGGTAATTATAGAATGGCGATAAAAAGAAGTGAAATAAAGGCTTTTTCTTTAGTTGAAGTATTGGTTTCAATGATTATTCTAATGATTGTAACCACGTCTATGCTCTCTGTTTTAACAAAGGCTAAACCGAGAATTGAAGAAACAACAATCCAAGGACAATATATTTGTTACTATGAAGGCAATAGTTTATACGAATGGCAAGCGAACAACAGGACGCCAAATACTGAAACCGCTAAACTTGTGAGTGATGGTAGTTGTAAATTTAGCCTAACAAAAAGACCGGCTTTCCTTTATGCTTTAATTATTGGCGCAGGAAGCTCTAAATCTGAAGGACAAGTGAAAACAGAATATATCACAAGTATAGAAAATGAATTAACTATAATTCCCGGTAAATATTCAACTACAAAAACATATAGTGAAGTAAAAGGTTTGAACTCTAACTTTGATTCACTTAGAGCTCTTGGCGGAAGCAATAACACCAATGGTTTGCTGCCGGAAAATTTAAAGAGCTGTCATCTATTGTCTGTGGGTGAAATGTGTCCTAATAATGCGGATGAGATAATCAAAAATATGACATCTTGTGAAATTGGTATGGTATCAACACCGGGCGGCGAAAGTTTGCAAGTGGTGTATGGCGGATGTTCAAGCGGTGAAGCCGGTGTTCAGGCTACTAGCATAGAAAGCCTTAAACGAGCTAACACTTCAACAAAAATGTATAATTACAAGACCGGTTCCTATCAAATGAATTTTGGTTTCTATGACAGTTCGTTTGAAGCAAACACAAATCCAAGTTCCTGGAATGATACTAAAGCTGCAAAAATTATAAACACACTGTCAAAAAGACGAAGCAACAGTGCGTTGATAGACAAATTAAAAAGCGTTGAACCGGGTATGAGCAAGAAAAGCGGAGCGGTATTAATTTTATGGTAAAAAAGGATATTAAAATGAGAAAATTTAAAAAAGCATTTACTATGGCAGAAATGCTTATCGTACTTGTAATATTAGCAATTCTTGCGGTTTTTATATTAAGTGCAATTACAGGTGCCAGCCCGGATAGAATTAAGACAATGTTTAAAAAATCCTATTCTGTTGCAGAAAGAACAATAGGAGAGCTTGTAAATGATGAGTCTTTATATCCTTATGTAGATATGGAAACAATAGGTTTTCTTAATACGGCTAAAGTTGATTTGCCCGGAGGTGGCTCCGCAGGTGGTGCATCCGGAAGCCCTGAAGCTAAAAGGAAATTTTGCGACTTATTTGCCGGAAAATTAAATATTGTAGGCGAAGTTGAATATGGAAAAACAAGAGATGACTTTGGTAAGTTTGTTGAAGGCATACCTACATATAGCGGTAATTCCTGCTATTTTGAAACAAGCGATGGTGTGGCATGGCTATTGCCAATCGGAGCAACAGCAGAGACCGCTAATTATCCGCTCCCGATATTTGTTGATGTTAACGGACACGAAAAAGGCGTTAACAGTACAGCAGACTCCCAAGAAAGAGATATATTTACAATTTTATTCTATGCTGATGGCAGAGTGTCTGTTCCCAAGGATGGTAAAGAAGTTGAATACTTAAGATCTCACAGCGTTAATCAGGATAAACATTAAAAAATTATTTAAAAAAGAGGAGTTAAAAAGACTTCTCTTTTTTTTATGTTATAATAATTTTACCCATAAATTAAGGAGAAAAAATGAAAGAAGAATTGCTATCCATAATTGAAAAAAACAGCAGAATTGGTTTAGATGAACTTGCAGTTCTTCTTGGAAGCGACGAAAAAACGGTTTTAGATGAGTTAAGCAATCTTGAAAAAGAAGGCGTAATCTGCGGTTATCATACTTTAATTGATTGGGAAAAGACAAATATTGAAAAAGTAAGCGCCTTAATTGAAGTAAGAGTGACACTTCAGAGGGGTGAAGGTTTTGATAAAACCGCAAAAAGAATTTATAACTACCCTGAAGTTAAATCTGTTTATTTAATCTCGGGCGGGTTTGATTTACTTGTTACTTTAGAAGAAAAATCCCTAAAAGACATTGCAAATTTTGTTTCTCAAAAGCTTTCAACGCTTGAGTCGGTACTTAGTACGGCAACGCATTTTATTCTAAAGCGCTATAAAGACCATGGTGAAATCCTGGACAAGAAAAAAGAAGATTCAAGGGAGATAATTACCCCATGAAACCCTTATCAGATAAAGTTTTAAACCTTAAACCTTCGGGTATTAGAAAATTTTTTGATATAGCGTCTGAAATGAAAGATGTTATTTCGTTAGGTGTCGGAGAACCCGATTTTGATACACCATGGCACATTAGAGATGAAGGTATTTATGCACTATCTGAAGGTAAAACCTTCTATACATCAAACACAGGGCTAAAAGAATTAAGAAATGAAATTGCTTCTAGGGTTAAAAGAACAAGAAATGTTTCATATAACCCCGATAAAGAAATTATTGTAACCGTTGGCGGTTCTGAAGCAATTGATATCGGTTTAAGAGCGCTGATTAATGATAATGAAGAAGTAATTATCCCGACACCTTCTTATGTTTCTTATGAACCCTGCGCAATTTTAGCAAACGCAAAACCCGTTATTATTAACTTAAAAGGGGAAAATGAATTCAGATTAAAACCGCAAGAGCTGATAAATGCCATAACCCCTAAAACAAAAGTTTTAATTCTTCCTTATCCAAATAACCCGACGGGCGCTATTATGGAGAGAGATGACCTTGAAAAAATAGCAAAAATAATAATTGATAACGATATTTATGTTATGAGTGATGAAATCTATTCTGCTCTAACATATAAGGGTGAACATACTTCAATTGTTTCTCTTGAAGGAATGAAGGAAAGAACAATCCTTATAGACGGTTTTTCAAAAGCTTATGCTATGACAGGCTGGCGCTTAGGTTATGCTTGCGCAAGCAAGGAAATTATTCAACAAATGCTTAAAATTCATCAGTTTGCAATAATGTGCGCTCCGACAACAAGCCAATATGCAGCTATTGACGCACTTAAAAACGGTGATAGCGATATACAAGAAATGAAAACATCATACAATCAAAGAAGAAGATTTTTAATTAACGCTTTTAAAAAGATGAATTTAGAATGTTTTGAACCTTATGGAGCGTTTTATGTATTTCCTTGTATAAAAGAATTTAATATGTCGTCTGATGAATTTGCAATGAAATTCCTTGAAGAAGAGCACGTTGCGGCAATCCCCGGAAATGCTTTCGGAGAGTCGGGTGAAGGATATTTAAGAATATCTTATGCTTATTCTCTTGAAAGTTTAAGAGAAGCAATGATTAGGCTTGAGCGATTTATTAAAAAATTAAGAAAAAAATAAAGGCGCAAGAGGGCTCGGTATTGCCTTTAATAAATTTAATTTTGCTGGTCTTTTTGGGTGATATTATTCTAATTTTCCCTGCTATAACCGCATAAAATTCTCTGTTAATTTTTGTAACAATTATAATATTTTTGCTAAATTTTTGTTATACCTTGCCGATTACTATACTAAGCAGAAAGGTGTGCGAGATATGAAAAATCAAAACAGTATAAATGAGGATGAAAAGCTTGCGCAGCTATTGAGAAATGAAATTTTAAAAAGTTCTCAACAAATTGCAGCACCAACAAAAAAAGAAAAAGATTTATCTAATTTTGAATTAATTTCAAACAATCAAAAAGCCTATGTATCGCCCATTTTTTCAATGAGCGAAGATGAAATTTTAGACTTTGTTGAAGAATTTGATGTAGGTGAACTGGCAACGTTAACTCCTCAAGAGTTAAATCATATTGGAGAAGTTTTAGGTGCGGACCCTAAACTTTTGGTTGGAAAAGAAAACATTAATTGATTTTTTCAATTAATTCAACTTTATTTCCATCAGGGTCAAGCAGGAATGAAATTCTTGTCTTGACCTCTTCCATATAAAAAGGTTCAACTTCCCAAGTGTATCCCATTTGTTTAATTTTTTTATCAATTTCATCAAGATTATCACACAAAAATGCAAAATGCCCGAAGCTATCTCCTATTAAATAGCCGTTTTTTGGCGTTTCATCATATATTGTAAGCTCAATTTCAACATCTGTTTTCGGGTCTTTTAAATATTGCAGAAAGCAATCTTTAAGGCGTATTCTTCTGTCTTTTTTTAACCCCAATAAATCGCAATAGAATTTTATTGATTTTTCTTCATCGCAAACTCTAATCATTGAATGTAAAAATTTCATTTATATTTCCCTTTATTCCCTACTTTTTTATGTTTTTGCATAGTTCATTTTCAACAACTTCACAGATTATATGTAAAATCGCCAGATGAATTTCCTGAATTTCACAAGTTGTCTTAGAAGGTGCATTAATTATAACATCAGCACCCTTAGCTGTTTTTTTATCACCCGTTAAAAAAATTACCTTTAAACCTTGTTTTTTTGCCTGTTCAATTGCCTTTAGAACATTTTTGCTTTTAGCACTTGTTGAAATTGCAATCAACACATCTTCGCTCTTTGCTAAACCCTCAATTTGGCGGCAAAATATGTCATCAAAAGAATAATCGTTTGCAATTGCCGTTATAATTGAATTATTTGAACAAAGCGAAATAGCGGGATATGATTTTCTTTTCTTTTTAAATTTTGCAATAAATTCGCAGGCTATATGATTACAGTCTGAAGCAGAACCCCCGTTTGCACAGAATAAAAGCTTAGAGCCGTTATTTATGGCTTTAATTATTATTTTTGAAGCAAGCTCAATATTTTCTTTTTGATTAGCTAAAAGTTTAAAATTTTCTTCTCTTTTTTTAAATAATTTTAATAATTCTTCCAAAGACTATTCCTTTTTAAATACCGCAACACTTTCAATATGATAAGTATAGGGGAACATATCTACCCCTTGAATTGATTTTACCTTAAAACCAACATTAATTAAATACATCATATCACGTCTTTGCGTTTGAGGGTTGCAGGAAACATAAATAATATTTTTTGTCATTTTTGATATATAATTAAGTGCCTCTATATCACAGCCCGAGCGGGGCGGGTCAAGTATTACATAATCAAAAGTTTTATTTTCATTTAAAAAATTTTTAAAATGATTTTTAACATCCCCTTGAAATATTTCATAATTTTTTATGTTGTTAAGTTCATAATTCTCTTTTGCAACAGCGCTTGCGCTTTTATTTTCTTCAACTAAAGTAATTTTTGAAGCATTATTTGAAACATAAATTCCGATTGCCCCAACACCCCCATAGGCATCTAAAATTGTCGAATTTTTCTCTATATTTTCTCTTACTATATCAAATAAAACTTCTGCACCTTTGGGGTTTACCTGAAAAAAGCTCTCGGGTGTAATTTTATAAATCTTATCTTTTAAATATTCTTTTATATAGTCACAGCCTAAAATTTTTATTGTAGTATCACCTAAAATTTTATTTTGTTTTTTAGTGTTAAAATTTATAAAACAGCCTTTGATAATTTCAAATTTAGCTGAAATCAATTTAAAAAATTCTTCAAAATAATTTTTATAATTTTTTATATACTCATCTTCGCTTGAATTTAAAACAAGACTAAGGAGCATTTCATTATTTTTTGAATTAAGACGAATTACAAGGTGCTTTAAAAGCCCCTTATTTTTATTTTCATTGTAACAGCTTAAAATATAATTTTCTCTTATATATTGAGCAATTTTATTAACAACGTCATCTTGTATGGGGCAGAATTTAATATTTGTTAAATCATGCGAATTTTCTTTATAATAGCCTATTAAAACTCTTTTTGAATTTTTTGTCTGCCTAACGGGATATTGAATTTTATGCCTGTATTTAAGCGGGTTTTGGGAAGCTTCAGAGCTTTTTAAAACCGGTTTTATTAAATCAACCGATACGATATCTTTAAAAATATCTTTCAAAATATCCGTTTTAAGCTCAATTAAATAATCATAATCGCAAATTTGAATGTTACAGCTCCCGCAAGCGTTATAAATTGGGCAAAAAGGCTTAATTCTATGAGCTGAAGGGGTTAAGATTTCAATAATATCCGCTTTAGCATAGGTTTTGTTAAGTGATGTAATTTTAACTTTTAAAACCTCCAAAGGAAGCGAATTTTTAACAAAAACAACAAATTTATCTTCGCCATAGCGAGCTAAACCAAGCCCTTCATAGGTTAATTTTTCAATATTAACAATAATTATGTCGTTTAATTTCATTAATAGCTAAAGTACCTGTCAAAATCCACATCATCAAAAGAACAAAGCAATTGATAAATTTCATCTTCTTCATTTAAGCGTTGATATTTATATTCATCAAATTTCCAGTACTTGGGGTTTAAACCCGTACATCTTATAATATCATGGTCATAGAGAATTTTTAATTTCTTTTTAACTATATCTATACTAAGGTTAACCCTTTTAGAAAGTTCAACCGCTGTTATTCCTTTAGGGTTTGAATATTTTTCGGGAGTAAGAAACATAAGCTCTAAACCGACGAGCTTGAGTTCTTTATCTTCGTTTTCATAATCATATTCAAACATACTTTTATATTACCTTAAACTGTGTTAATATTTAAGTATGAAAAAGATATTGTTTATCATAGCATTAATATTAACAATTACTACACCATCATTTGCAATTAATTTTGGGACTTATAAATCTGAAACAGATTACGGTTTAATAGACGGCTTTAAATGGAATTTCTTTAATCGAGAAGAAGGTCAACCTTTGGTTGAAATAAAATCTGAAACAAAAGAAGAACAAATCAGAATTGAAAAGTCTAAAAACCGCCCCAAAGAAGAGCAAGATGAGGTTCAATTGTTTAGATTTATGGTTGATGATACAGTGGCTTTTTAACTATTTTTTACAATTATTAACAATTTGTTACAAA
>CANPYC010000028.1 GCA_947587615.1 Candidatus Gastranaerophilales bacterium
ATAATTATTTTGATTTATATTATTTATTTGAAAAAAATAAAATACTCAAAAAGATATTAGCCTTTTGAATAAGATTTTTAAAGAATAAAGGGTGAAGAGGAAGGAAGAAGGAAAGAGGGGGATAAAGGGTGAAGAGGAAAAGCACTAAAAAGCACTTAAAAAATTAATAAGTGCTAAGTGCTTTTTATTTATTTTTTGTTTCTATAATTTTCGCTTTCAATTCTTTAAGGCATTTGCCCGCCAACACCAAAGCCCCGGTAAATACAACCGCACCTGCAAATGCTTTAGTTTTTTGCTTTGTATCTGCAGTTTTTAAAAAAGTATCCAGTTGCGAAACTTTTTTACTAAGCGTTTTATCTGCCATATCAACAGCCGATTTCATGCCGTTTATACATTTTTCTTTAATGCCTGATACTGGCGCTACCATACTTTAACCTTCCAAAGCGGATAACGTATTTTCAATCAGATTTTTTAAGTCTTTTTTATCCAGTGCACCTTCTGCCTTATCAGAAGCACCGTCAACAACACCCAAACCAATTGCAAATGCTGTGGCTGCATCAAAAATACCTGCTCCGTTATACATATTATTTTTAATCATGGTTTGTTTAACAGCTTGAGCTTTTTGTTCGCCTAAAATTTGACCCGTATATTTTTCGACAAATTTTATAAATCCGCTTTCTTTAGCTGCTTTAGCGAGTTTTTCTTCAGATTTTGCAATTTCCTGATTATTAACTCTTAAATTTGCCGCAGAAAAATTATGAATGTTATTAACCGCTTTATCTGTATCAAAAGAACCTTTCTTAACTAAATTTGCAACTTTTCCGAATGCTTTTGTGCCGAGTGCGGATACTTCTTCTCCAACCGTTACAACAGCTCTTCTTGCAACAGGAACAAGTTTAGAGCTTCCTTTTGCAACACCGACTGCGGCAACAACGGTTGCAAATATCGTTGCGGGGTGAACGTTTGAATTAATTTTTTTAACCGCTTCATCAAAATTTACTACTATTTCAGAAACTTCTTCACTTGAAAGCTTTGTTTTTGTAAGACTTTTCTGTAATGCAGTTTTATCTTCCGAGTAACCTTTGTTAATCGGTTTACTGCCTTTGAAATTTGTTGAATTGATTGCACCTATTTGCATTTTAACCCCCTTGGTTGAAGTCAATACACTTGTATAAAGTTGAAACATAAATTTATTTGCTGATATTTTAACTGTTTCTTAACATAAGTTAACAATTTATACAGCGTATTGATAGGCTGTTAGAGCTTTATTATATAAAAAAATAAAAAATTTTTCAATATTCTAAAAATTAAAATATTTCTTATCTTTAATTTCATCAGGCATAAATTGTTGTATATAATCGGGATTATTATGCGTATAGACATAGCCTTCTCCAAAACCGTATTTTTTAGCGTCTTTATAGTGGGCGTCCCTTAAATGCTTTGGAGGAAGATAATCAAGCCCCGCTTTAATATCTGCTATGGCATTATCAATTGCCATTATTGCCCTATTTGATTTTTTCGCTCTTGCAACAAACTCTGTTGCTTGCGCTAATGTAATTCTTGCTTCGGGCATTCCTAAGTGTTCAACTGCTCCAAGAGCTGCTTGCGCAATTAAAAGCGCTCTAAAATCAGCATTTCCGACATCTTCTGAAGCTACAACAATTAATCTTCTTGCAATAAACCTCGGGTCTTCACCCGAAATCAGCATTTTTGCAAGGTAATATATTGCAGCATTAGGGTCAGAACCTCTTAAACTTTTTTGATAAGCGCTTGCATAGTCATAATGAGAATCAATTGAATATCTTGTACTTGCAGTTTGTAAGAGCTCTTCTACCGTTGATTTTTCAATTATTTTATCGGAAGCAAAAAAACTGTTTTCAAGTGCATTAAGGCAAAATCTTGCGTCTCCTTGGGATAAATCCGCAATTAATTCAAGCGCTTGAGGCTCAAGTTCCTTTTTATCATAATTTTTATTTAGGTATTCTAAGCCTCTTAAAATTATTTTTTTAATGCTTTCGCTATCAATTGCACTTAGCATAACAACCTGAGCACGAGAAATTAAAGCGGGAACGGTATGGAAAGAAGGATTTTCAGTGGTGGAGCCCATAAAGAAAAATAATCCGTTTTCAACATGGGGCAAAAGTGCGTCTTGCTGTGTTTTTGAAAAACGATGAATTTCATCAATAAAAACAATTGTTTTAGTGCCTTCTCTCAGTTTTTGCCTTGCAAAATCTGCCGTTTCTTTAATATCTTTAACCCCTGAGTTAACTGCGGATAATTCAACAAAAGAAGCGTTATGATAACTCGCAATTAAGCGAGCAAGCGTTGTTTTGCCGCACCCCGGAGGGCCCCAGAGTATAAAAGAAAATAACCTCTTAGCCTTTAAAAGTCTTATAAAAGGAGAGTTTTCACTTATTACCTTACTTTGCCCCAAGTACTCATCAAGTGTTTTAGGGCGCATAATTTCCGCTAAGGGAATTTGTTTGTTATTGTTTTCAAGAGAATCAAATAAATTCATAAATTTATTATATTTTAAAAAAAATTATGAACAATATAACAGCTTTTATATCAGCCTTAATTATAGAAATCAGATTAATGTTTTTTATTACAATTTAGCATATTTTTTTATTATGAAAATATTATTTTATGACATGAAAGAATTTGAATTTGATTATCTTTTAGATAAAATTCCCTCGGCTTTAGAGCCTTATTTTTTTAAAAACCCGCTAAATAGCGACGTTTTTATTGATGAAAGATATCAAGATGCTGAAGCTTTAAGCTTCTTTGTAGGTTCAGAAGTTGATAGAGAAACTTTAGAAAAATTTAAAAATTTAAAATACATTTTTTTAAGATGTACGGGTTATTCAAATATCGATTTAAAATATTGTAAAGATAATAATATAAAAATCTATAATGCGGCAAATTACGGAAGCTCTACCGTTGCAGAATATACGTTTGCGCTAATTTTAGCAATGTATAAAAAAATTATTCCCGCAAAAAATTCTATTCTTGATGGTGACATAAATCAGGCGGATTTAACGGGTTATGATTTGGCTTCTAAAACAATAGGAGTTATTGGAGCAGGCTCAATCGGAAAAAAAGTAATTGATATTGCAAAAGGTTTTTCAATGAATGTTCTTGCTTATGATTTGGTTAATAATTCTGAAAGCAGCGAAAAATATAGTTATGTATCATTGGATGAACTTTTAGCTAAGTCTGATATTATCTCAATTAACTGCCCGCTAACTGAACAAACAAGAGGTTTAATAGATAGAACCGCACTTAATAAGATGAAACAAAGCGCAATAATTGTTAATACCGCTCGAGGAGAAATTATCAATTCAAAAGATTTATATTTAGCACTTATTAATAATAAAATCCAAGGTGCAGCGCTTGACGTTGTTGAGTGCGAAGAAATGCTCTGTCATCATTGGCAAAAATGTCAAGAGCATGAAGCGCTTAAAGATGTTTGTCTTAAAAAATATTTCTTTATTGAAAAACTTACTCATCATCCTAATGTTATAATAACTCCGCATAACGCTTATAATACCACTGAAGCAAATGAAAGAATTTTAAAAATTACGCTTGAGAATATTAACTCAATTTTAAATAATAATCCTAGCGCTAAAAATTTGGTTTTGTTATAATATTCATACTATGAATACTATTAATAATTATATTGAACATACCCTTCTAAAGCCCGACGCTACAAAGAAGGATATTGAAAGATTGATAAAAGAAGCAGATGAAAATAAATTTTTTGGTATTTGCATAAATCCTTGTTATGTTTCATTTGCAAAAGATTTATTGAGTTCATCTAAAAATAGCGATAGCGCAATTAAAATTGTCACTGTTGTTAATTTTCCGCTTGCTTCAAATACAATAGATACAACACTTTATCAAACAGAATTAGCGCTTGAGTGCGGTGCTGATGAGATTGATACGGTAATTAACATAAGCGAGCTTAAGAATAAAAACTATAAAAAAGTTGAACAAGATATTCAAAGAACAAAAGAAGTCTGCAAAAATCATAATCTTAAAGTAATTTTAGAAACAGATTTATTATCTAAAGAAGAAATTGTCCTTGCTTGTAAATGTGCAGCTTCAGCGGGTGCTAATTTTGTTAAAACTTCAACAGGCTTTTTAAAGGGCGGAATTGGCGCAACAGTTGAAAATGTTAAATTAATGTATAAAACACTAAACCCTTTTGGGCTTGAAGTTAAAGCAAGCGCAGGTATTAAAACTTATAATCAAGCAATTGATTTAATTAACGCAGGTGCCTCAAGATTAGGCACATCAAGCGGTGTTGATATAATGTTAGGAGAGGTTCAAAATGTCTAAAGAAGAAAATAAAATCACAATTCGCTCTGATAGAGATACGGACTATACCTTTATGTATAAAGGTGAAGATGTTGTATTAAAAGCAAGAAGCGTCGTTTCAATTGCAGACGGGCTTAAAAACGTTGTGTTTCCAACGGTTGCAATGAAAATTATGAACAATTTAATCGTTATTAAGGAAGATGTAGCTAAGGAAAAATAAAAAATGAATAGCGATAATCAAATTATTATTACCGTAACAGGAAAAGATAAAGTTGGAATTGTTGCAAAAGTATCAAATTGCATTGCTCAAAACAGCGTAAATATTGAAGATATTAAACAAACAATCATGCAGGACAATTTTGTTATGATTATGCTTTGTAATATTTCTAAAATGCAAATATCGTTTAAAGAATTTAAAGAAAATATCCTGCAATTGGCAAATGAGCTGGGTATGGAAATTTGGGTTCAAAAGAAAGATATTTTTGATAAAATGCACAATATTTAATATTATTTTTAAATATTTTTGAATTGGGGCGCACAGGGCAAAATATGGGTAAATATGACGGCAAATTTTAATCAATCGCAAATACTTGAAACAATCAGGATGATAAAAATTCATCATCTTGATATCAGAACAACCACACTTTCTTTAAGCTTAAGAGATTGTGCAAGTTCCGACACCAAAAAAACAGCGAAAAAAATATATGATAAAATTTTAAAATATGCCTCAAACCTTGTAAAATTTGCCGATGAAATCGAAAACGATTATTCAATTCCCATTGTTAACAAAAGAATAGCGCTTACTCCAATTTCTCTTGTGGCTGAATCTTGTGATAATGTTGATTATACATATATTGCTCAGATGATTGATAAAGCAGGTAATGAAGTCGGGGTTGATTTTGTCGGCGGATTTTCCGCTTTAGTTGATAAAGGTTTTACAAAAGGTGATTTAAGATTTTTTGAACAAATCCCCGAAGCTCTTTCAACAACTAAAAAACTCTGCTCATCGGTTAATCTTGGAACTTCAAAAGCAGGTGTTAATATGGATGCTGTTTTAAAAACGGCGGATGTTATTAAAAAAACGGCAGAGCTTACAAAAGAATTTGACAGTATCGGTGCTGCTAAATTTGTTTGTTTTTGTAATGCCGTAACGGATAACCCCTTTATGGCAGGGGCTTTTTGCGCAATTAACGAAGCCGAATGTGCGCTAAATATTGGTGTATCAGGTCCCGGGGTCGTATCAAGCGCAATAGAAGAACTTGATAAAACTGCCGATTTTGGAGAAGTTGCAAATTTAGTCAAAAAAATGGCTTTTAAAATTACAACGGCAGGTGAGCTCATAGGAAGAAAGCTGGCTAAAAAATTAAATATTCCTTTTGGCGTAATTGATTTATCTTTAGCACCCACGCCCCTTAGAGGGGATAGCGTTGCGGAAATTTTTAAAGCAATGGGCTTAGAGCAAGCAGGAGCACACGGAACAACAATGGCTCTTGCAATGTTGAATGACGCCGTTAAAAAAGGCGGTATTATGGCTTCAAGCTATGTTGGAGGGTTATCGGGCGCTTTTATACCTGTTTCAGAAGACGCAGGCATGATTGAAGCGGCTAAAATTGGCTCTTTAACAATAGATAAACTTGAAGCAATGACAAGTGTTTGCTCAGTCGGTCTTGATATGATAGCAATCCCCGGGGATACTCCAAATTCAACAATTGCGGGAATTATCGCAGATGAAATGGCAATAGGTATGATAAATAAAAAAACAACGGCAGTTAGAATTATTCCCGTTATTAATAAAGGCATAGGTGATAACGCCGAGTTTGGAGGTTTATTGGGTTCAGCTCCAATTATGAAGGTTAACCCTTATTCATCAGAAATATTTGTTAAAAGGGGAGGTAGAATCCCCGCACCCTTACATAGTTTAAATAATTAGTTTAAAATGTTTTAAAATTTTAATAATGCGCTCTATAATAATTGACACTATAGCGCTCTCTTGCTGATATTGGCGCACCATAGCTTCTTTGTATATTAGGGTAGGGATTATTTAGGCTCGGGTAGCGAATATTTCTTGCCGGGTTATTGTAATATGCTCTTTGTCTTTTAAGGGCAAGCATTCTTTGCGCTTGCATTTGATTAGATATACCGATATATTTTGAATATCGATATTGTCCGAAGTCCGCTGCTAAAGTTTGCAATGATGACAATATTAAACATATAAATAAGGCTATAATTTTCATTTTTTAATTATAGCCTTTATTTATTTCTATTTTCCACATTTATTCAATTGATTTTATGAAATATCCCATCTTCCGCAGGTGCCGCCCCAACGGGCTATAATATTACCTTTGATGTCGGATATTTTTTCAATTTTTCCTCTGTCTTGAAGCTCTTTGCCTTCCAAGATTGTAATTACTTCACAATTATTAGAACAACCATTGCATGTACAAGTTACGCTATGAAATTCAAGGTCTTTAATTTTCCAACCTTTGAATTTTGTTTTTTGGTTTGTAAATTGATGATGTTCCATTGCAAGCATGGCAGCACCAATTGCGCCCATTGTCTGATGGTTCTTTGGAACAATTATTTCATGCCCTAATTCTTCTTCAAAAGCTTTTACCATGCCTTTATTTGTTGCAACACCGCCTTGAAAAGATATGCAAGGGAGTAAGTCCTTACCAAGAGCAAGGTTTGAAATATAATTTCTGACTAAAGCTTGACACAAGCCGTATAACAAATCTTCAACAGCATAACCCAGTTGTTGTTTATGAATTAAATCAGACTCGGCAAATACTCCGCAACGCCCCGCAATTCGAGCGGGAGACTTTGATTTAAGAGCGATATCTCCAAAATCTTTAATATCAACATTTAATCTTTGGGCTTGATGGTCTAAAAAGCTTCCTGTGCCTGCTGCACAAACAGTATTCATTGCAAAATCCGTAACAATACCATCTCTTAGAATAATGATTTTTGAATCCTGCCCGCCGATTTCCAATATCGTCTGAACGTTTGGTATAGCAGCACTTGCAGCAACGGCATGGGCTGTTATTTCATTTTTTATAACATCAGCTCCAATTAAAGCGCCTGCAAGGTTTCTGCCTGAACCTGTCGTACCGGCTGCGCAAACTTCATACTCTTCGCCTTTATTTTGAGCTAAAATATTATCTAAACATTTCTGAACGGCTAATACAGGCTGACCTTGAGTTCTTGTCATGTAGCTGTCAACATAATTTCCGTTTTCATCAACCAGAGCAATTTTAGTAGTAACGGAACCTACATCTATTCCTAAATAAGTTTTCATCATAGTTTAATTGTAATACAAAAAGAATTTTTTGCTATAATAAAACCATGGAAAAAACAACTGTAAAATTTGGAACTGATGGTTTTAGAGGGATAATTGCAAAAGAATTTACCTTTGAAACGCTTGAGAGAATTATAAAAGCAATTTCGCTTTATCTAAAAAACTTAAACGCTAAAGAAAACACTGTTATTGTAGGTTATGACCCCAGGTTTATGGCGGTTGATTTTGCTAAATTTGCTTCAGAATTATTAAAAGACTATGGTTTCAACGTTGTTTTATCTTCAAAGGTTGTGCCGACTCCTATTGTTGCGTATTGTGCAAAATACTATCCTGATTCAATAGGTGCAATTATGCTCACTGCTTCGCATAACCCTAAAGAGTATCAGGGAATAAAGTTTATTCCTTCTTATGCGGGCCCCGCTGCAAAAGAAATAACGGATAAAATTTTATCATATTTAGATAAAGATATTAAAAAAACCCTTGATGGAAAGCTTTTTATTAAAGCACTTGAAGAAGATTATTTTAAAAGTATTGAAAAGATAATTGATTTTGATATTATTAAAAAAAATCAGCCAAAAATTATATATGACGGGCTTTATTCATCGTCAATCGGCTATTTTGATAAAATCTTAGAAAAACATTCAATAAAATTTGAAAGCTGTAATATGTTTCACTCTTGCGACTTTGGAGGAGGATTACCCGAACCTAAAGAAAAATTTATGAAACATAAAAAACAAGGTTATGTTGTTTTTGCAAACGACGGGGACGCAGATAGATACGGGGTAATTGATGAAGATATGAATTATATCAGCCCCAATATCGTTTTAGCTATGCTTTTAAAGTATCTGGTTTCAAAAGGCGCTAATGGTGCAATGATTAAAACAGTTGGTGTTTCAAATATTGTTGAAGTTGTTGCAAAAAAATTAAATGTTGAAACAATAACAACCCCTGTCGGCTTTAAGTGGTTGTCTGAAAAAATGAGAGAAAATGAAACAATCTTAGCAGGCGAGGACTCGGGCGGACTCTCTATCGGCAGCCACATCCCTGAAAAAGATGGAATTTTAGCTAATCTTTTAATTTTAGAGATGATATCAAAAAGAAATCTGCCCCTAAAAGAATTGGTAAAAGAGATTAAAGAATTTGCAGGGTGCGAATTTTATACGGATAGAACGGATATTAAAGTACAAAACGACCTTGAAGCCGATAAGAAGGCTCAAAAATTTGAAAACATCAAAGAAATTGCAGGTCTTAAAGTTGTTGATAAATTAGCGATAGACGGGCTTAAACTCTTTTTAGACGACGGTTTATCATCCGTTTTAATCAGAAAAAGCGGAACAGAACCGCTTTTAAGGTTTTATATCGAGGCAAACACACAAAAGCGCTTAAATCTTATCAAATCCTTTTTGGATAAAACCTTGCTTTAGTTAGGCGAGGACATTTCTTTCAGGAATATTCCCGCTTTTGTAAGAATTGTTTCTCTGACAGCTACAGGGTCGTTTATTGTAAACTCCATTTTATTCATAATTTTAGGGTCTAATAAAGGTGTTGGTATATTTTGCTGCACCATTCTATCTGCACAGTAAACAATTCCGCAAACGGTAGGTAGTGAGCTTTGCAGAGGTTCATGGTGATATCTTATACAATTTGTTAAAATAACGGGCAATTGCCACTTTTTAGATATCAGAGCACCTAAAACACAATGATTTGTACCAAATTGAGCGTCTTCAACATCAATCAGCTTAACATTTCCTTGAGTTGCCAAATATCTTACTTTTGAATATTTTAGCGGGTTTTTGGAATTTAAAAGCATTTTTCCGATGTCATGCAAAAAGCCGATTACAAAAGCGTCATCAGGGTTAATTACTTTGTACTCTTTTGCCAATATCTCAGCCGCAACCGCACATTTTATAGAGTGCTCCCATAATTCCCTTGAGCCTTGAGCAGTCATCATCTGTTTTAAAGCTAAACTCATGATGATATTTTTTGCTTTCATCATCCCTAAAACAACAAGCGCTTTGTTGATTGATGTTATTTGCTGTCTGAAACCGTAAAAAGCAGAGTTTACAAGGCTTAAAGTTTTTGTTGAAATAGCCTGATCGACCTGCATTAACTTTGCAAGTTCGGCAATCCCTGTTGCAGGGTTTTTAATTACGCTAAGAGCTTTAACCATAACATTAGGCATAGGCGGAATATCTTTAAATTCCGCTACTATTTGCTGTGGATCAAGTTTATTTGGATTATTGTTCATCATAATTTTTATACCTGTAAATGTTTCTTAATGCTCATAAAACTTCCGATTGAACTAAATGCAACTCCAAGTGTCAATACACTAAATAATACGGCAAACTGCGCCCATGGGTCAATTGAAATCATGAAAAATTCATGCATTTTTATGATATAATTTTGAACAATATCAATCGGAATAATTGCAACGAGTGCCCCCAAAAATCCATAGGTTGCACCTTGCAGAATTAAAGGTGTTTTAATATACCAGTTTGAAACACCCATAAGTCTCATGATTTCTATTTCTTCTTTTCTTGATTGAATTACAAGCTCAATTGTGTTGTTAATAATAGCAATTGTAAGAACGCAAACAATGACGACAAAAACAAGCGTCGCCGTATTTATAATCGTGTTAAGCATTTCAAATTTTTGAACTAAATCTTGCGCATAACTTGCGTCGTTAATTCCTTCAATTTGCTTTAATTTATCAACAATATCCGAGATATATTTTGTATCATCAAGCTTTATTCTTAATGTATCGGGCAGAGGATTTGTAATATCGGGGACTTCAATTTCTTTTTTGAGTTTAATCCAAGAAATGTCTTTAGAAATAAACGTCACTTTTTTAACATGCTCCCAACCCCTGATTTTATCAATTGTAGCATTAACATCAACTCCGTCGGATAAATATGCGCTTACTTCAAGGGCTGAACCCATAGAGTTTACAAAAGAATTGAGAGCAAGAGTAACTCTAAAAATTGAACCGAAAATTGTTAAAATTGCCGCAATCGTAGTAATAATTGCAATATTAACAAGTCCTGTTTGGGTAATACCTTTAACGGTTTCCATTATAATTCTGTATGTTATTCTAATTTCGCTCATCCAATCTTTTGGGATGTGCGATTTTACTTTTTGTTTTAAATTTTGATTTTTAATATTCTTATTTGGTTTTTTAATCATAAGTTCCTGCTTGTATATCTCTGATTACTTGCCCGTGGTCAAGCGTTATAACTCTTTTTCTGAAATAATTAACCATTGCCTGATCATGCGTTGAAACAAGAATTGTTATCCCTCTTTGATTTACCTGTTCTAATATTTGCATAACTTCAAGAGAATTTTTAGGGTCTAAATTTCCCGTAGGCTCATCCGCAATTAAAAGCGGAGGCCCGTTCACGATAGCTCTTGCAATTGATACTCTTTGTTGTTCGCCGCCCGATAGCTCACATGGCTTTGATTTATACTTATCTTCCAAACCTACGACTTTAAGAGCGCCCATTACACGAGATTCAATTTCTTTTGATGAAATCCCCATAGTTCTTATAACATAGGCAATATTATCATACACCGTATGATTTTGAAGAAGCTTATAATCCTGAAAAACAATACCCATGCAGCGCCTTAAACTCGGAATTTTATTAGGCGATAAATTGCCTATATCAATTCCTGCTACATAAACATTTCCTCTTGTCGGGTGTTCTTCAAGATAGAGCATTTTCATTAAAGTTGATTTGCCTGCACCTGATGAGCCAACGAGAAAAACAAATTCCCCCGGTTGGATATGGAGATTTATTCCTCTTAGAGCATATTTATTTTTATATTGTTTTACTAAATCTCTTACTACAATCATTTTACGTCCATAAACTTTATTATTTTTTCATATATTTTTTTGTCAGTTAACCCGTAAAAGTCCATTAACTGTCTTTGTTCTCCCGACTGCCCAAATGTGTCTTTTGTTCCTATTCTATATACTTTTGAGGGCGCCCAATGACATAACGACTCGCAAACAGCAGACCCCAAGCCCCCTATTACGCTATGATTTTCTACAACCACAACTTTTTTTGTTTTAAGAGCGCTATCTTTCAAAGTATTATGGTGAAGCGGTTTTACAACGGGATAATGCAATACATCCGCTTCAATACCCACTTGAGAAAGCATTTTTGAAGCAGACAAAACTTCGCTTAAGGTTTCACCGTTACTTACAATTGTTAAATCCTTGCCGTCTCTTAGTTTTATTCCTGCTCCCGGATTAAAAGAGTATTCATTTGGGTCAAATATCGCTTTCAAGTTTGTTCTCGGTATTCTTATATACATTGGCCCCGGTGTATTTGCGGCATATTCAAGCACCTGTTTAACTTCCGTACAATCGGCAGGTATAATTACTCTCATATCAGGAATTGAGCGCATATAAGAAATATCTTCAAGCGCCTGATGGCTTGCCCCGTCTTCTCCAACGGTAATTCCGCCATGGGTTGCAACAATTTTAACATTAAGCTTAGAATAGCAAATTGTATTTCTGATTTGATCCAAACATCTTGCTGTTGCAAACATTGCAAACGTGCTTGCAAAAACAATTTTACCGCAATATGCAAGCCCCGCCGCTGTTCCCATCATATCTTGTTCCGCTATTCCGCAGTTAAAGAATCTGTCGGGAAATGCAGCTTTAAATTTACATGTTTGAGTTGAACACGATAAATCAGCGTCCAAAACCACGATATTCGGGTTTTTTGTTCCTAACTCAACCAAAGTTTCGCCGTAAGTATTTCTTGGAGATTTTATTTCTTCTTTTTTAGTCAGCATTTAATTCCTCCAAAGCCTTTTTCAATTGTTCATCATTTGGTGCTTTTCCATGCCAGGAAACATTGCCTTCCATGAAGGAAACGCCCTTCCCCTTAATTGTATTTGCTATTATAGCACAAAGTTTGTCTGAATTTTTTGCTTCAATTAAAACTTTTTCAAGTTCTTCGTAATTATGACCGTCAACGCTATAAACTTCAAAACCGAATGCTCTAAGCTTTTCATCCAACGGTTCAAGGGATTTGATTTCAGATGTCGCCCCGTCAATTTGAAGATTATTTTTATCAACAATTAAAACAAGATTATCAAGTTTTTGAGCGTTTGCATTCATTAAACTTTCCCAAACACTACCTTCTTGCATTTCGCCATCACCCGTCAAAACAAAAACCTTAGATTTAATCTTATCCAATCTTAAAGCAAGCGCTATACCAACACCAATTGAAAGTCCTTGTCCTAAAGAACCCGTTGAAACTTCAATCCCCGCAAGGTTAACCCTTGAGCTCGGGTGCCCTTGAAGTTTTGAACCGAGCATTCTAAAACCCATTAATAAATCTTTTGAAAAATACCCTAAATGCGCTAATGTTGCATAAAGCGCAGTTGAGGCATGCCCTTTTGATAAAATAAACCTGTCCCTGTTTTTAAAATCGGCGGATTTATCCCATTCAAGAGGCACATTTAAAACTTTTTTATATAATACGGCTAAAATATCAACGCAAGATAATGCACCCCCCGGGTGACCCGATTTTGCGTTATGAATCATCTTTAAAATATCTTTTCTGACGGCGTTAGTGAATGTTTTCAATATTTTGCCCCTTCTTGTTCATACTATCTATTATACACTTTATTAAAAATATTGGCAAAGCGGGTATTATTCTTTTAATGCGCTCGGGTTGAGATATTGTTCTATATAGCCATTCAAGTCCCAATTTTTGATAAATCAAAGGAGATTCTTGAACGCTGCCCGATATTACATCAAAACTTCCGCCTACTCCAATCATAATACAACCATCTAAAACATTTTTAAGCTTAGAATTTAAAAACTCCTGAAAAGGCGACCCTAGGCCCACAAGAAGAATTTGAGGAGAAGCAAGTTTAAGCTCTTCTATTATTTTTTCTTCATCATCAAAATATCCGTTTCTTAAATAAGCTATGTTAAGATTAGGATAATCTTTTAAAACCTTATCTTTTGTTTTTTGAATAACATCTTCTTTAGCACCCAAAAAGCCGATTTTTAAATTATTTTCGCTTGCAAGCTTTATTAATTCACGGGCAAAATCTACCCCTCTTATTTGAGCCTGTTTAACTCCTTTTAATTTAAGCGCTATTCTAACCCCGACACCGTCCGCTATATTAAGCTCGGAATTATTTAAAACCTTAAAAAAATCAGGGTTTTTCTGCGCATTCATAATCATTTCAGGGTTAATCGTAACGATTTGAAAATTTTTATTATTATTAAGCGCCTCTCTAACTAATTCAAGCGCTTCGCTTGAAGAACAGATATCAATTGGGCAATTTAATACATGAGATTTTACATTCATAAATTCATCCTATCATAAACCCTTTAGAAATTTTAAAAAAGATACAAATTGTATCATTTTTTTAAGTATAAATTATGTTCAAATTGCAAATTAAAAAGCGCTCTTAAAACAAAGAATAAGAGCGCTTTAGATAATTTTAATTAAATTGTATTTAATTGTATTTGCTAAATTGTATTTACTATATTTTAGCAGCAACCCATTTGTGCATGGAATGTTCTTGAGATTACATCATCTTGTTGTTCTTTTGTCAGTTTAATAAAGTTAACAGCATATCCTGAAACTCTAACGGTTAATTGAGGGTATTTTTCAGGGTGAGCTTGTGCGTCTAACAATGTTTCTCTGTTGAATACATTAACGTTAAGATGATGTCCGCCTTTTTCAACATAACCGTCTAAAAGGTTAATTAGATTTTCTTCTTGTTGTGTAGCCATTATATTTTTTCCTTATTTACCGGTATGAAATAAATCGGGAAGTTAAACTTCCCGATTGAATATTTATTTATTGAACGTTACCTGCACAGCAGCCGCAGTCAAGTTTAACATCAAGGTCGCCCATAAATACTTCATCTTTACCTAATGCGTTAGGAATAATTGAGAATGTATTTGAGATACCGTCTTGAGCGTCATTGAAAGGTAATTTTGCAACTGAAGCTAATGAAGCAACTGCACCGTTGGAGTCACGTCCGTGCATTGGGTTAGCACCGGGTGCTAGAGGAACACCTGCTTTTCTTCCGTCAGGAGTGTTACCTGTCTTTTTACCGTAAACAACGTTTGATGTAATTGTTAAAATAGACATTGTAGGAATAGAATTTCTGTATGTAAAGTGTTTTCTAATCATGCCCATGAATTTTTTAACAAGATTTACTGCGATTTCATCAACTCTATCGTCGTTGTTTCCGTATTTTGGAAATTCTCCTTCAACTTCATAATCAACAACTATGCCGTTTTCATCTCTGATTGTTTTAACTTTAGCGTATTTAATTGCCGATAGTGAGTCTGCAACAACGGAAAGTCCTGCAATACCCGTTGCAAAGTAACGTTTAACGTCTCTATCATGAAGTGCCATTTGAGAACGTTCATAGCAATATTTATCATGCATATAATGAATTACGTTCAATGTGTTAACATAAAGACCTGCTAACCATTCCATCATATCTTCATATCTTTCGATTACTTCATCATAATTTAAGTATTCGGAAGTTATAGGACGATATTTTGGACCAACTTGGGTTTTAAGTCTTTCATCAACACCGCCGTTAATTGCATATAGCAAGCATTTAGCTAAGTTAGCACGAGCGCCGAAGAATTGCATTTCTTTACCTACAACCATAGAAGATACACAGCAAGCAATTGCATAATCATCACCGTGTACAACTCTCATCATATCATCATTTTCATATTGAATTGATGAAGTTGTAATTGAGATATGTGCGCAGTATTCTTTAAATCCTCTCGGTAATCTTGTTGACCAAAGAACCGTTAAGTTTGGTTCGGGTGCCGTTCCTAAGTTTTCTAAGGTGTGTAAGTATCTGAATGAATTTTTTGTAACCATAGGACGACCGTCAATGCCAACCCCTGCAATTGATTCAGTTACCCAAGTCGGGTCGCCCGAGAACAATGAATTATATTCGGGAGTTCTTGCAAATTTAACAAGTCTTAATTTCATTATGAAATGGTCAATTAATTCTTGAGCTTGTTGTTCGTTTAATACTCCGTTTTGAATATCTCTTTCAATAAAGATATCAAGGAAGGTTGAGGTTCTGCCGATTGACATTGCAGCACCGTTTTGTTCTTTAACGGCTGATAAGTAGCCGAAGTATAACCATTGAATTGCTTCTTGAGCGTTTTGAGCGGGTTTTGAAATATCATAGCCATAAATTTGACCTAATTCTTTCATTTCGCCCAAAGCTCTTATTTGTTCAGTGATTTCTTCTCTTAATTGAATTCTATCGGGTGTCATTTCGCCTTCAAGAGACTTGAATTGTTCTTGTTTATCTTCAATCAATCTGTCGATACCATAAAGAGCTATTCTTCGATAGTCGCCTATGATACGTCCTCTGCCGTAAGCGTCAGGAAGTCCCGTAATAATTGCAGAGTGTCTTGCTGCTTTCATTTCAGGAGTATAAACATCGAAAACACCTTGGTTGTGTGTTTTTCTGTATTTTGTGAAAATTTTTGAAACTTCGGGGTCAACTTCGTAACCATAAGATTTGCAAGAAGTTTCAGCCATTCTGATACCGCCAAAAGGTTGCATAGAGCGTTTTAGAGGTGCGTCAGTTTGCAGACCTACGATTTTTTCAAGGTCTTTATTAATATAGCCTGCGCCATGAGAAGTAATAGTAGATACAATTTTTGTATCCATATCCAAAACGCCGCCTTTTTCTCTTTCTTCTTTAAATAATTCGGAACATCTTTCCCATAATTTTGTTGTAGCTTCGGTCAGACCTGCTAAGAAGCTTGAATCACCTTCATAGAGAGTGTAGTTTCTTTGAATAAAATCACGGACGTTAATTTCTGTTTGCCATTTTCCGCCTTTGAAATCCATTATTTTCTCCTTTTTTTTACCTTTCTTTTTATAAAATTATATCACAAAAAATAAAAATAAGTTTTAATACAAAAATTTTATTTTTTTAAATTATTTTTCATTTGTTTATAATTTTATTTTAAAATTATTAATACAATTCTTAAATAAAAAAGTTTTACATTTCTTTACAACTAAAGCAAATTTAAAACTTTTCAAACTTTTATAATAATATAAGCCATCTGAACAAAAAAGGGGAAATATGGGTTTTTTAAACGCACTGGGACAAATAAGGTCTAATAAAAAAAATTTCAAAAAATGGGAACAGGAAAACGCTGATAAAAACGCTCAAAGAGAAGCTTTGGCAAAGAAAAACATTGTATCAAAAGAAGATATAAAAAAATCCGCTTCTCAAGGCAAAGTTATAATGGATGTCGTAGACATAATGGATACGCACTCCGAAGAAGTATCCGAAAATATCGAACAAGCGATTATGCCTGTGGCTCAATTAACCCCAATGCTATCAACCGAGCTTTTAATGCTTCTTCTTGGAAAATTCAAGCTTGCGCCCGTAATGAATAAATACAGTAAAGCTGTTAATGCTTTTCTGGATAAAGAAGATTACAGGGCTTTAGCCGAAACTTTAGAAAAAAAAGGTATTAAAGGTGCTACTTGGAATACCACTAACGTATTTTCAAAAAAAGGTTTAAAAAAGATAGCCGAATTAGGTGACAATAGCCTTTTAAGTGAAGCTAAAAGACTAAAGGGCGAATACGAAGGAATTAAAGAAATCAAGGCTCTGCCTAAAGCATTCAAACTTGCAGGCGCAGCGCTTGTCGGAACTTTCGGACTTTTATATGTAGCTTCTAACGTAATTGCCGCAAAAGTTCAGGTAAAAAGTTCAAGAATAGCAAGATGGCAATCAAGACAAGATTTATCAGACCCAAAATATTTTGTTCAATATAACGATGAACAAATTAAACAAGCGCAGCAAAATCTTGACAATAAACCGAAAGAAAAAAGCTTTTTCTTCAAGAAAAAGAATAAATTTGATAAAAGAAATTCGCTCATCAAAACAATAACAGGAACGGTTAAAGACAATAAAAAATATAATGAATGGAAAAGCCAATACAATCTTGAAGACAAAAAAGTAAAAAAAGAACTCTCAAAAGAAGAATTAATCAAAGCGCAGAGAGATAAAGAAGTAATTCAAAGAATTACAAAACAAATCAACAATAAAGCCGAAGAATACTCGGAAAATATGGAAGTGGCAGCAGGTGTTATAATAGGCGGAACTCCTGTTTTAGGTGCTGCTGTCGGTGCTTTGATTAATCTTATCAACGACAAAACAGGTTTAGCCGATAAAATATCGCAAAAAAACTTTGAAACATTATTAAAAACCGTAGCAGAGGATGAACGGGAAGATTTAAGGACGGCATTTAAAAATTTAAAACCGAAAAAAGAAGGCGGAAAAATTATAAAACCGACTTTAACAAAACAAGCGGTGTTCTATCACAAGTTGCAAACGGCAATGTTTAGTAACTTAAGCAAAGATGAAATGAAAAATTTAAAACTTACTCAAAAACTTTCCGCTATGAAAAATCTTGCATTCTCAACACCTTTTGCAAGAAAAAGTTTTGTTACAGTCGCAGGCGCTATGATTACAGGTATAGCAGGCGCCCTAATCGGTCTTAAACTTCAAAAATCATCCGCAAGAGCAGGAAGATACATAGCTAAACGTGAAATTGAACAAAATGAAATGAATTTCGTAGGCTATACGCAGGAAGAATTTGATTCGGTTAAAGACACTAAAGCGCAAAAACAACCGCTCAGCAAGAAATTTGTTAACTATATAACATTCATTCCAAGAGTTCTGAGGGATTATTTTAACTATTCAAAATATAAAAAGACTCAAGCAAAACATGATAAAGAGCTTCTTGAAGAGCTTGTAAAGCTTGATGTATCAAAACAACAGTTAAATGAAGCTAAAGATTTACAAAGAAAAGTATTCTCAACATTTGAAAATGTTGATGATAAATCACAGGAATACTCGGAATCAATGGAAGCGGTTAATGAAATGTTGCAGCCGTTTATACCTTATATCGGTGTCGGTGTTGCCTCAATTCCTTTCATTATAGGCGGAATTAAACTTGCAAAGGGCGGTCCTGTTAATATTACAAAAAAAGTAAGCGGTTTTCTTGCAAAACACTCGGGCTTTTTAAGAAGCAAAGCCGTTACCAAATACTTAAATGACGTTAGTGCAAATATTCCAAATGTTGTACAAAAAGAAAGCTATATCACTTTAGACAAAAATACAATAAGATATTTAAAAGAACTTGCAGGGCAGCTTGGAGAGGCTGAAAAAAGCTCAAGCTCGCTAAAAACAGTAAATGAAATTGTTCAAAAAGCTGTTGAAGAAGTTGCTTCAGAAAATAAAGGCAAAGGGCAATTAAGTCAACTGCTTAACAAATTGGCAGACGACAAGACTCTTAAAGGATTAAACGTACCTGAAAATATTGTTTCAAGATTGTTTAACCAAACGGAAAATATACCTGAAAATATATCTTTTGCACAACTTTTCGAGATGCTGGGAACTAAAGTTGAAGCATTAAAGGGCCCTTCAGCTCATTATAAAGACCTTCCCTATTGTACACTATTATCGAATATTATGCCAAAATCAGATACGGCAGCTCAAAAAACAACCGCAAAAGCTTCAAACAAAGCTTTTAAAAAGGCTTTGGATGAGCTAAGCCCCGCACTTGATTTTGGAGTAGGTCTAGGCAGAAAAATATTGCAAAAATACGCAAGTTCAGGAGAACTCGGTAATGATGAATTAAGCGCTGTAATTTTAAAACTTGCAAACAGCAATGTTAAAAATAAAGAAGTGGTTGAAATTATCAAACACTTTGCAGTAATTGCAAATAACATACCCGCTAAGCAACTTGGCAATATTTACAGCACAGCCCTAAAAGAATTTAGCAAAAATCCTGAAAAATTTGCTCAATCTCTTATGGATGGTTCATTTAAAAAAGTTCTTATAACAAAAGGTATAATAAAAGCAGGTGCAATCACAACCGGAGTTTGGGCTTCTCTTAGTATTGCTCTGTCATTCGCTTTGGAATCAGTATTTGCTTCAATGCAGAAAAAAGCGGGAAGATTGGGTGTTATGAAAGCGCTGGAAGAAATGCAGGATAATAAATACTATGCAAATGAATATTCAACAAGCTTCAGCGCAAATATTAAAAAAGATAAAAATATTGCTAAAGTTGAAAATACTGTATCAAACCCCGTAGCAAAGCCCGCATCAAATGCAGCTTTAAGCGGTGTAAAAATGCCTTCGTTTGAAGAATTTAGCAAAAAAACGACAAATTAATTTACATAGCAATAAATACTTAATTAAATTTGCCCTTAGCGATTTCTTCTTTTGATGAACATATATTTCAAAAGATTAATCAAACATAAATTTAAATTCTTGCAAGACTTTTTTTTGTTGTATAATTATCTGGTAGTATTTAATACTTTTAGAAGGAGAAACTAGAATGGCAAACAAAAAAGTCGCAATTAACGGTTTCGGAAGAATTGGAAGAAACACGCTAAGAGCTGCAATTAAAGAAGGTATTTTTGATAAAATCGACTATGTTGCAATCAACGACCCCGGTTTAACACCTCAAAACGCTGCTTTTGTTTTTAAACATGACTCTGTTATGGGTGAATTTTGCGGAACAGTTGAAGCTGTTGAAGATGGTTTGGTTATCAACGGCAAAAAAATTAAATTCTATGCTGAAAAAGACCCTGCAAATCTTCCTTGGAAAGAATTAGGGGTTGAAGTTGTTGTTGAATCAACAGGCTTCTATACAGACGCAACAAAAGCTCATGCTCATATTGACGCAGGTGCTAAAAAAGTTATCATTTCTGCTCCCGCTAAAAACGAAGATATAACAATTGTTTTAGGCGTTAATGAAAAAGAATATGATACAAATAAACATCATGTAATTTCTATGGCTTCTTGCACAACTAACTGCTTAGCTCCTGTTGCAAAAGTTTTAGATGAAAAATTCGGTATCGTTAAAGGTTTAATGACAACAGTTCACTCTTACACAGGCGACCAAAGAATATTGGATGCAGGTCACAAAGACCCTCGCAGAGCTCGTGCAGGTGCTTTAAATATCGTTCCTACAACAACAGGTGCTGCTAAAGCCGTTGCTTTAGTATTACCCCAATTAAAAGGTAAATTAAACGGCTTCGCTATGAGAGTTCCTACTCCTGACGTATCAGTTGTTGATATCGTTGTTGAAACACAAAAACCCGTAACTGTTGAATCAGTTAACGCTGCACTTAAAGAAGCTGCTGACGGTCATGTATTATGTTACAGCGAAGAACCGCTTGTATCTTCCGACTACATCGGAACTCACCAATCATCAACCGTTGACTCTGCTCTAACAATGACAATGGGCGATAATATGGTTAAAGTTGTTTCTTGGTATGATAACGAATGCGGTTATTCGACAAGATTAGCTGAAACAACATTAATGGTTGCTTCAAAACTATAATTATTCTTGTTTTAAGTATTCAAAAAGGGGGCTTGCAAGTAATTTTCAAGCCGCCTTTTTTTATTATAAAAGACCTTATAAAACCATATAAATTTAAAAATCATTTTACCAATTTTTTCATAATTTCAACCGCTTTATTAAGCTCTCCGTATGTTAAATCCTTCATAACACAAAGCCTCAATCTGCATTCTTTTCTTCTTACCGCAGGATAAGTTACAATATTTACATAAACCCCCTGCATTCTAAGCTCTTGATATAATTTAAAAAGTTTTTTCTCGTCATATATCATAACAGGGATAATTGCGCTTTGCGTATTTAAAACATCAAACCCCGCATTTATCAGTTTTTCTTTTAAATATTTTGTTTTTTTCATCAGCTCGCTTCTGCCTGCCTTATCTTTTTCAAAAAGATTAAAGACTTCGATTAATCCGCCCGCAACGCTCGCAGGAAGAGCTGTCGAGAAAAAATACGTTCTTGCATATAATCTTAAATATTGAACAACCTCACGCTTAGCGGCGCAATACCCGCCAAGACCCCCGGGGGCTTTAGATAACATTCCGACGTTTAAATCTATTTTATCTTGAACGTTGTAAAATTCAGCACTTCCTCTTCCTGTTTTGCCTACAATGCCAACCCCATGGGCGTCATCAACCATAACTTTACAGTTATATTTTTGCGCTAAAGTGCAGATTTTATCCAACGGCGCAATATCACCATCCATTGAAAAAACACCGTCTGTTATAATTAACCTTCCCCCGACTTCAGGGGGGATTTTATCCAAAATTCGCTCTAAATATTTCATATTAGCATGCGGATAGACTTTAATTTTTGCTCCCGATAATTGACAGCCGTCATAAATTGAAGCATGGTTTGCGCTATCGTTAATTATTATATCTTCGCTGTTACAAAGAGCGGAAATTACACCAACATTTGTACCATAGCCCGAAGGAAAAACAATTGCGTCTTCGCAGTTATAGAATTTTGCAATTTTTTCTTCAAGCTCTCTATGCAGTTCGCAAATTCCCGCATAATTTGATACTGCACCCATACCCATACCAAATTTTTCCAAAGCTTTTTTTGAGGCTTTTACAACTTTTGGGTTATTTGCAACATTTAAGTATGAATTTGAGCCAAGCATAATAACATCATGACAATAGCCGTCTTTTTCTTTTAATTTCATAACGGAGGATAATTTTTCAACGCTTACCATTCCAAGCCCTTCATAACCCGTTAGAATGCCGCTTTTTAAGATATTATCAACCCTCAGTGTTTTATCAAATAAATCTTCATTTTCTTTTGTATGAATAAAATTTTCAAATTTAATATTTACGGCTTTTGTTTGCGTATTTATTTGCGATTTATTTTCCAATTTTGTTTCTTGTGATATCAACTCTACCTCACATTTTTTGTATTGATTTTATTATTGTAAAAAAATAAAATTCCATCTATTCGACAATGTGCTAATATCTGTGTTATTATAAATTTTTGAGGGAGTAAGAATAAATGCAAAAAAATTCTTTTGAGAAAAAATGTCTTGATATTTATAAATCAATTAAACCAAATACCTTAAAATCAATTATTCCTTTAATTGATTTTACAAGGAAATTAAATAAAAAGCCGCCGATACCTCTAAGAGAGAAAATGGCTGAAATTGACTTTCCGAATTTTCAAAATGAAAAAGTAATAATGCTCCATGGAGTTTCTGTTGGCGAAGTTATGTCTTTAGAAAATTTAGCAAAAACAATTAAAAAAACCTTTCCGAATTATAAACTTGTTATAACAACGGGAACCCTGACAGGGCAAGAGCTTGCAAAGAAAAAGTATAGTGAACTTGTAGATTTTATAACATATTTTCCGCTTGATGTTTATAGTGTTGTTGAAAAATTTATAAAAAGTATTAACCCTAGTGTTATTTTGATAGCCGAAACGGAGTTATGGCCTAATTTTACCCGAGCTTCTTTTGAAAATAACATTCCAATTTATATAATTAACGCAAGAATATCGGATAAATCATATCCGACATACTTAAAAGCAAAAAACTTTTTTAAATTAATTTTAAATTATTATACGGGTATATTCTGCCAAAGCGAGCTTGATAAACAAAGATTTTTAGACCTTGGAGCAAAAAGCGATAAGGTTGAAGTTATGAAAAACCTTAAATTTGAAATTGAAAAAAAACCCTGCGATATTAATTTAGCGCAAGAAAACTTTAAAATTTTAATTGCAGGCTCAACCCATAAAGGCGAAGATGAAATTGTTATAAGACAATATAAAAATTTAAAAAAAGATATTAAAAATTTGAAGCTAATAATTGCTCCAAGGCACTTAACAAGGCTTGATGAAGTTAAAAAGATTGTTGAAAAGTATAGTATTAAGTATGGTTTAAGGACAAATAAAGATACTTTTTTAAATAATGATATTATTATTCTTGATACTTTAGGCGAGTTATCTAAAATTTATTCAATTGTTGATGTTGCTTTTATCGGCGGAAGTTTTAATAAAACAGGAGGACATAACCCCCTTGAAGCAATAATTTATTCAAAACCCGCTATATCAGGGCCTTCAATTAAAAATTTCAGAGATATTTATTCAATTTTAGAGCATTCAAAAGCTGCTTTTGTTGTAAAAAACGAAAAAGAATTTTATAACACCTTAAAAAAATTATTCAGCGACAAAGATTATTATCAAGAAACTTCAAAAAATTGCTCTGATTGCTTTTTAAATCAGCAAGGGGCGCTTAATTTTGTCATTGAAAAATTAAAAAGCACTCTAACAGTGTTATAAAAAAATTAACGAGGGAATTTATATACTACCGTTGGATTTTGTTCGTGGAGTTAAAAGCCCTCGACTCTCCCGGTGTGATTGATTAGTGTTAATCATAGATTAAAACTCCCCTTAAAGGGGAGTTTTTAAATTAAAAAGTGCCCAAAAGTGAGCACTTTAAAAATAAGACAATCAGAGAAGCAAATAACTAAAACTATCTGCCCAAATAAACGAGTGTTTCAAGCATACTGTTTGCTCCCGAGAACACCTGAGAGTTTGCCTGAACAAGTCTTTGAGCTAAAATCATATTTGAAAATTGCTGCGCAAGGTCAACGTTTGAGGATTCCAAAGCACCCGTTATAACACCGCCGACACCGTTAATATTAGCTGTTGTAAACAGTACATCCCCTGCGTTAACACCTACGGAATAGCGGTTATTGCCTTCTGCAACAAGACCCCCGTCATTAACAACTTTTGCCATTTGTAGCTGCATATTAGCTTTAACCAATACATTAGGGTCGATTGTTAAAGAAGCATTGCCCGAGTTTTGAACGTCGTCATTAATTATAATTGAATTTGCGTCGGTATAAGAAAAATATGTCGTACCGTCATCATTTGCCCTTACGGATAAAGTTGAACCATCCCCGTAAGTTACTGTTATTAAGCCGTCTTTACCAACGGAATAGCTTTTATATTGCTTTGTGTTTTCTGAAGTTACATCATCCACAGCGCCAATTTCAGCTGTATAGTCTAATGTTGCGGTTGAATAGTAAGCGGTTCCCGTGTCGGTTGTTAGTTTTGGAGCACCTGCAAGCTGGCATTGAGAAACAAAGTTTGATGTACCGCTTTCAAATCTAAGCGATGCAGCATTAGATTGTTCCCCTATTGTAAATTGAATAGCCCCATCAACAATTTTTGCCCTGATACCATTGTCATCAATAGCATCAGCCTTTCTTGCAGCTATATTTATCTGATGTACAATAGCATTCATATTTAAATTTTCAGTATGCTCAAGGTTGACTGTTATCGGGGTTTCAGTACCGTCATTTTTTACAAGATAAATTGTAAAGTCACCATCAGTAATACCACCACCGCCTTTTAAGCCGTTTAAGTCGGTTGAGAACATATTTCCAAGTTTTGTTTTTGAAGTTCCATATTCCACAACTTTAATTGATTGCGGGATTCTTACGGGTATGGTTGAACCGTTAACGGATTCTACCTGATCCATTCCTAGAACCTTGCAGCCGTCAGCGGTACATAAATATCCTTCTTCGTCAAGCGAAAAAGTACCGTCTCTTGTTAAAAGCACATGACCATCCGAATTTAATACGGTAAACCAGCCGCTTCCCGTAATTGCCATATCATCTGCTCTACCTGTTGTATTTGTGCTTGAGGGGGTGAAATCTTTTGTAATTGAAGCACATCTTACACCAACACCGATTTGGTAGGGGTTTGTTCCGCCTGTTACGAGGCTTGAATTTGTACCGGTTGTTCTTGTGGAATACCAGATGTCTTGAAAATCAACACGGGAGGTTTTGTAGGCGGTTGTGTTCATGTTTGCAACGTTGTCTGATACGACGGTTAGTTGCTCGGTGCCTGCTTTTAAACCTGTTTGGGATGTAAATAAAGCTTGTGTCATTTAGTTTTTGACTCCTTTCTCTTGATTGTCTTTGTTTGTTGTGAGTTTGGTTGTATATATTTAACCGATAATTTTAGGGTGATGGGGGTAGTTGCATTTGGAAGAAGTACGTGTTCAGCAAATTGTAGGGTAGACTTTAGTCTACCATTGTATTTGGAACAAGACCCGTTTGGCAAATTGTAGGGTAGACTTTAGTCTACCATTGTACCGTTGCATTTGGAAGAAGTACATGTTTGGTAAATTGTAGGGTAGACTTCAGTCTACCATTGTACCGTTGCATTTGGAAGAAGTACATGTTTGGTAAATTGTAGGGTAGACTTTAGTCTACCGTTGTATTTGGAAGAAGTGCCCGTTTGGTAAGTTGTAGGGTAGACTTCAGTCTGCCATTTA
>CANPYC010000029.1 GCA_947587615.1 Candidatus Gastranaerophilales bacterium
ATATTAATTCCTTTTTCATCAGATGATAATAATTGTTTAAACTTATACATCATAGAGGTTGAAAATAAAATTTTATTCTGTTCATTTTCCTTATAACTGCATAAAGAATTTAAAATATTAACTTTAGTCAGCGTTTTATCAATAAATTCATCCCAATGATATGTATGATTATTTTTTCCGTCCTTATCAAAACCAAATAATGAGATTGAATTTTTTGTTTCGTTATCATATTTTTTAGCATAATCTTCAAGCTCACCTGTTTGATTAGCTATTTGAGATATGGGATAATCCGATGAAAAAAGCCCGATACCTGCGCTGAAAGTTAATTTTGAGCAGGTGTATTTTTTAAATGCGTTTCTTAAATCAACTGCAAAATTTAATACATCAATCCAAGCGCCTACAACAAAAACATCATCCCCGCCGGAATATATTATTGCTAATTTTTTTTCTTTATTTTCATCTCCATCTATATAAAAATTTTTTATATCATTATCAATTAAACTTTTAATATTACCTTCGCATATTTTATTAATATAGAATTTAAAAAACAGGCTTAATTGTCTTGAAAGAGATGTTATTCTTGATATTGTAGAATATTTTTCGCTAAATCCCGAAATAAAAGCAAGCCCCAGGTTATCAACATCACATCTTAGAGAGGCAAGGCGCTTTATTCCTTTGGAATTATCCGTTAAGGTTGAAAAATTAGCAGGTTCATCTTTATTTATTCTATAGTTATAATCCCCTACAAAAAGATTGGTAGCATAATTTTCGCCCATATATCTTTGATTTTTTACATAATACCTTTTTGCGCTATCTATCTTTTTAAAAGACAGATATTTTTTACAATCATCAACAGAAGGCAGATTAAGCGAATTTTCAACTTTATAGTCGGTAACTGAAATAATCATATTATCGGATATTATGCTTTTTCCAGCTAAAAAGAGGTTATAGCAATTTTCGCAGACTTCACCCAAGCTTGAAATATATTCTTTTGTAGTTTTAGAAGAAGTATTACAAATCGTACATTCTCTTTGAGATTTTATTTCTTGCGGTTTTAAAATTTGCTTTAGCAGGTTATCATTGTATCTTTTTTGTTTTTTCTCGGAGAGTTTAAAAGTCAGGTTTTTGAAAAGATTTTTAGTATTAATTAAATCATTGCTGCAAGCTTCTTCATAAGCAAAAGCAATATATAAATCAATTCCAAACTCATCTAAAAACCATTGATTTATTTTATTTTCCGCTTCTTTTATTATTTCTTTTGTGCTGTTGGTATTTGGAAGGAGCATATAAAAATGACCGCCTCCGGTGTATAAAAGGTTTGCCCTTGTAAGCTCCAGCTTTTCACAAAGTTCATCAACAATATGTTCTAATAAAATTTCTAAATAAAAAGACCTGGCTCTTAGAGATTTTAGCGCACCTTTTGATGAAATTGTATAAATAAAATCTTGTATTCCCGATATATCGGCAGATAAGAGCAGAAAATATTTTTCATCCCTGTTTGGATTTAAGTATAATTTTGTTTTTAGGTCTGATATGTTATTTTCTTCAAAATATTTTTTCATACAATGAGCAATTGCAGCAGTCGTTTTTGAATGGTCAAATAATGATATATCTGCATTTTGTTTCGTATTTGTACTTGATGGAATATAGGTCATTATTGACTCTAAAAGCTCAAGCAGAGAATTAACGTTTAAATCTTTATTGAGTTTTTCATCAAGAATTTTTTTTAAATTTTGGTATTTATCACATGAAGCATAAATTGTTTCAGTTGGATAGTTAATGTCATTTTGCGGGTTTAAATCTCTTAGAGGATAGTAATATGATGTTGTATCTTTTTGTGCTTTAAATGATGAAAAAATTGTTTTGAGTGCAATATCCGCCCTCCATTCTTCATCATTCCCGCTTTGCGAAATATCGTCTCTTCTATCCATTGCGGATGAAATATTATCCGCTTCATATACTATAAAAACATCAGAATTTAAAGGAAGATTATCGGCTATTTGTTTTAAATTTTTGATGTGATGATATTTTATCGGTAATAATATTTCTTCTTCAAATCCTATTTTTTCTAAATAATCACTGCCGACATAAGAATGCGCTTTTCTCTCGCCGGTTGAGCGCATTATAAGTTTTCCTATATCGTGCAACAGTGATGAATACACTATATTATTTTTCATGCAACCCCACATTTAATTAATGACTTATTTTACCATAGTTTATATTGCTTATCAACGAGAATGTCGAAAAGGATTATCTTATAAAACACGGTAAAATCGTGATGCTTGGTATACTTAAATTAGCAATTTAAAAGGTTTGATATGACCGGATTAACTCCCAGAATAAATACATTACGTGCATTATTTGCTAATCTGTAATATGTCTTGATTTTTAGGATATTTATAATTTTTCCGATTTTGTTTTAATAGCACAAAAGCACCCCTAAAGATGCTTTTGCGTTTCCGTTAATTCAACCATTGTCATGGAAATAATCCGGTGTTAGTGCCTTGATTATAATTACGAACTAAAGGCGATTGTATGTTTCGTCAAACATAAAGGCATTATTTCTCTATCGCCATGAGAGATAGTTTTATCTATCTGTTTTTTATATTTATTAAAACCTTGAATGAACTAACAGTCCGTTGGTCTGCCTGTTG
This sequence comes from Candidatus Gastranaerophilales bacterium, assembly GCA_947587615.1. GTDB lineage: Bacteria > Cyanobacteriota > Vampirovibrionia > Gastranaerophilales > Gastranaerophilaceae > RUG14156. The sequence goes on from CANPYC010000029.1 coordinate 2,655, forward strand.
CTATTACCGAATGGATCGCTATTTCTAATGACCCATTTTCTGCTATCGGGATCTCCTTATGACAATTACTTGCCTCATTGATTATATTGTAACATACGACAGAATTAATGAAACAATTCATATGGCCGTTGAGTATAAATTTTTGATATAAACGATACGGTTGTTTAGATATATAGAAAGTTTATAGAGCTTTAGCGAGCCCAAGTATTTTGTGCAGACTACCAACTACAAATTCAACCCGTTAAAAGCGTTATCGACGTTTTCTTGGGTAAGTCCTATGTATCTCATGGTTACGGAAACCGAGCTATGATTAAGCGAGTGCATTACAAGAGTTATATCTTTTGTTGTTTGATACAGCCAATATCCGCATGTTTTTCTTAATACATGCGTTGAAAAATGGATTTGAGGATATAATCTTTCAACAACCTCTTTTAATTTTCTATATGCTTGTGATTGGTCTATTGCTTTAATGTTTTTTAATTTATCTTGCCTATTACTATAGAACAAATAATCATCGTCTTTTAAATTAAATTCTTTTATGTAGTTTTCTAACACTGCTTCAAGAACGCTGTTGATAGGAAATTGCTTATTTTTACCTGTTTTAGTTTCTTTAGTATGAACATAGCCTGATTTAACATCTGATACTTTTAACTTTAAAATATCTGAAATACGAAGGGCTGTGTTTATTCCGGTACAAAAAAGAGCATAATATTTTCTTGTCTTTTTGGTATTTAGGGCTGTTTTTATCCCTTCAATAATTGCCCTATCTTTAATGGGTTCTGCGGCTAGCGCAGTCTTAATTTCGGATTCAATACCCGTATTTTTATCAACTCTAATAAATTTACTTTTTTTCTTTACCATTTTATGCCTCAATTTAATTAAATTCCGGTCTCATTATTACACCTAAAACTCAAGAATACAGCCCGTTTTCTTGACTTTTTTACATTGGGACACAAATCAAGATAATAAAAATCATACCCAAAGTATTATGTGGCGGTTGCTTGAGCCAAATTTAAAAAACTCATTCTTTTTATAAAAGTATGAGTTTTTTAAATTATTTATAAGAATGAGCATGCTTAAATAAACAAAAATACTAAAAAAATACCTGTAAAAAAGTTTAAGTATAATAAATTAGACGAAGAAAAAGAGGGGTACATGGGAAAAGGGAATTGTAAAAAAAAGTTTAAGTATAATAAATTAGACGAAAAATATTTCAAGAGAAAGGAGCAATATGGAAAATAAGAAGAAAAAACAAGAAACTATAGTTGACAAGAAAGGATGCAATTTTAAAAAATACATTCTAAAAGAGCGAGAAAATAGAGGATTTGCTCAACTGGATAATGATGTAATCACTGGGAAAATTGGAGATTTGTCAATAGAAGCTCTTGGTCTCCTTTTAAAAAATCTATCACTACCATCTAATTGGCATTATTCATCTGAGTGGATGTATAAGCAAACCAAACTTTCACAACAAAAGTTTCAAAAAGCCAAAAAAGAACTAATCGATAAAGGTTTTTATGAACAGATAAAAACAAGAATAGGTGGGAAATGGGTGTATCAATATATAGTTTACGAAGTTCCCAAAGAATATTCAAAGTCTCTAAAAGAAAGTATTGAAAATGATGAATTGAAATCAACAAATGAAAATGAATATACTGAAAATAATTCTTATATAAATAAGAATAAAATAAATAAAAATAATAAAAAAGAATCTAATAAAGAAAAAGAGAAAAGTATTCTCTCTGATAAATCTAAAGATATTAAAACTACTAAAGAGATTCTTTCCTGTAACCAAAAAAACTTTAAAGCAATAAAGGATTTTCTTCAGAAAAATATTTCTGATAAAGAATTAAGGAAACTACTTTTTTCTTATTTTCAATCACAGTTTGAAAAGAATAAAACAATATCTTTAACGCAAGCCACTGCTTTAGTTGAAAATTTATTTAAGAACTCGGATGATCTAGAAATCCAAAAAGAGATGGTTAAAAGGTCTTTACAACAAGGCTGGCAAAATTTTTACTTACCTGATGATAAATATAAGAGACATGAAATCAAATTAAAAAATGTCCATAAAAAGACTAAAAAAACTGATAATACAAAGCAACCAAAAGTATTTGAATAAAAGAAAGGTGGAATAATTATGGAAAATAAATGCTTATACCAATGCAACAATAATGACGAAAATAGTATAAGCTGTAGTCGTTGCCAGAGATGGCCAAAAGTAAAATATTTTATTGATAATTGTGGCATCAATATTTCTAACTTTTATGCAGACAAATTGTTCTACAACGATCCAGACGATCAAGCATATGACAGGCTTATGGAAATTAAAAATCATGTCCGTGAGTTTGTGGATAAAGGTGAGAATTTATCCATTTTATCAAATGATTTGTCATTTCCGCAAAAAACAGTAGCTATAAAAATAATGTTAAAATATTTCGATAAAATTTGGCTTTATAGCGACTATCGTATACGTGGATATTATTTGAATATTAGTGAATGGCTTCAAAAAATGAAAAATTACAATTTTTTAGCAAGCGAAGAGTATAAAAATATTGAAGCCATAATTAAAAATGCAGACTTAATAATCTGGGATTGCCTTATAGATTTTAAACTCAGTGAAACAGAAATAAAGTCCCTATATATATTTCTTACAAGCAGGCTGAATAATGGAAAAACAAATATATTTATTGGTTTAGATATGGATTATACAAAATATCTTGGCTATTTAACTGCTCAAAGAATCGGCTGCTTTGAAACAATAAAAATCAAAGGAAATGATAAATGTGAAGAAACAGAATATGTGGAGGAAGAATAATGCTTGCCGAATTTCAAATAATAAATAAAATACTACAAGATAAAGACTATGGAATAATAAAAAGAAACGGTCTTACAGAAGAATACTTTGCTAGTTATGCACCACAATTTAACTTTATAGAGAATCACTATAAAAAGAATGGCAATGTACCGGATACAATTACATTCTTAGCACAGTTTCAAGATTTTACTCTTGTAGAGGTAAATGAAACCGAAGCTTACTTGTTAGATCGTCTTTATGAAGAATACGGTTATAGAAAATTTAGTCAATTTTTACCCGAACTGAGTAAAAAATTACAAGAGGACAGTCGTCTTGCTTATGATTTTTTAAAGAATCAACTAACAGACCTTAGACCTCATACACCATGTAAAGGTATTGATATTATCGCTAATGCCATGGAGAGATATGAGTTATTGGCTAAGCGTGCAAATTCAGAAGTACCGGTAACTATATCTACTGGCTTAAAAGAACTTGATGATATTTTGGGCGGTTGGGAATTCGGTGAAGAGCTTATGACGTTAGTAGCCAGAACCAATGCAGGAAAAAGTTGGATTTTAATGAAATTCTTAGCAGAAGCTTGGAAACAAGGCTATAGAGTAGGATTATATTCTGGTGAAATGTCACATGTAAAACTCGGATATAGATTTGATGCATTATTTGGACATTTTTCTAATCGTGCTTTAGTACGTGGTCAACCTTCTGAGGGATACCTTGAGTATATCAAACAAACAAAAGAAACACCTAATCCCTTTATTATAGCTACACAAAAAGACTTTGGTGGACAACCTAATGTAAACCAATTAAGAAATTTTGTTGAAGAAAATAAACTTCAAATATTAGGTATTGACCAACTCTCTCTTATGAGTGATTATAGAGCTTCAAAAATAGACCCTCCAAGAATGAGATTATCTCATATTTCTGAGGATTTATTTGCTTTATCTTCTGAGTATAAAATACCTATTCTTGCGTTAGCACAAGCAAATAGAGCTGCCACAGATAAAGATGGACAAAATGCCCCGGGATTAGAAAACATTAAAGAATCCGATGATATTGCCCATAATAGTTCTAAATGTATAGGTATGAGACAAACCAGTGCCGGTTTGATCTTGGATATCATAAAAAACAGAAATGGAGAGGCGGGTAGTAAATTACTATACAACTGGAATATTGATAAAGGCTACTTAGAATACATACCTACACTTGGCGATGCTGCAAGTACTGAAACCAGAACCATGGTTCAAGAAAAAACAATAAATCAAATGACAACTCAAACAATTAATAACCCATTTTAATGTTTGAGGCCATGTTTATATATTATTTATAATTACATTTTTAAAAATAAGGAAATAAAGAATGGAAAATATATTAGACGACATCAGTAATGAAATTTTGGAAAAAGAAACACTTACCACAAAAGAAACCGCAAAAATATGGGGTTTAAAATACTATACAGCAAGAAAAATATTACTATCAGACGATTGCCCGATAAGATGTTTTAGGTTCGGAAGGAAAAATTTATGGATAAAAGAAGATGTTTTGGAATATAAAAGAAAATGCTATATAGGTCCGCAAAGTGCTTGAGAATACTTCATTTTTATAATAGAGTCATATGCAGCAATATTTTATCTATAACCATAACAAGCAGATATACTTAGGGGGTTTTTATAGACAATGACAGTAGGTAAGTACTATACAAGTAAAAATAAAAAGAAAGAAAAATGGTACTTTGTAGTGGATATAAAATCCGGAGCATATGACAGATTTGGCTATCCTATAAGAAAACAATACCGAAAAAAGGGATTTGCCACAAAAAAAGAAGCACAGGAGGCAGAAAGAAAATTTTTAAACAATTTAGATAATGGCAAAATTGAATTAAAAGACGGAACTTGTTTTAAAGATGTTATAAATTACTTTCTTGCTTATTTAAAAAACGAAGGCAAGGGTGCCAAGGGTACAATAGCGAATTATGAAGGTTATTATAAAAATCACATGCAGGATTTAAAATTAGTACCTATTAAAAAACTGACGAGTAATCTGATTCAATCTTGGATTAGAAATTTTTATAAAACTAATGATTCTGACCATATTTATAATAGTTGCCTAAAATTGATGAAAAGAGCTTTTAATTATGCAATAGAAAAAGAACAAATTACTGTAAATCCATTCAAAAATTTTAAGCCGGTACCTGTTCCTTGCAAACTCAGAAAGCGTTTTTCAACAGATGAGCTAAAAAGAATAATTAGAATTTGTAAAGATAATATGCCTGAATTTTATTGTATGTTTACTCTTTCTGTTATGTCGGGGATGAGAGTAGGGGAATACAGTGCCATAAAACCGATAAATATTATAAGATATGAAAACTGTTATAAAATTTATGTCGAAAATCAAATAACTAAAGGGGAATATAAAAAGAGAACAAAAACTAGATATTCAACAAGAATTGTTGATATATCGGATAATGTATATGAAGTTTTACAATGGCATATAAAAACTTATAACATAAAACAAGATGAATTTATTTTTAGAGCTATCAACGGAGGATTAATTTATCCAAAATTGATAGAACGAAATTTTAAGAAGCTTTTAGAGCTTTGCGATTATCCAAAAGATTATTGCAGAGTTCATGATTTAAGAGGTCAATACGTTGATTTAATGCACCTTTGTGGTGTGCCAATAGAATATATATCAAGGCAAGTAGGACATAGTAATCCGATTATTACTTCAAAAGTATATACGCAAATATTAAATGAGCTTCCTATTGAAGCAAATAAAAAGCTGGATAATCTTGTTTTTCAAGAAAATGATAAAAGTTGTGCTTGAAGATAATTTTCTGTGACCAATTTTGTGACCCCTAATTAAAATTTTGTATTGAAATTAAAATTTAACCGCAAATAAATACTATAATAACAATAGTTTTAGAGAAAAATGAGCTTAAAATAGCACTATAGCGGGTTTTTTATAAATCAATAATACAAAAACCGCTCTATGAGCGGTTTTTAATATGGTACCCCCAAGCGAATTCGAATCGCTGTCTACACCGTGAAAGGGTGTTGTCCTAGGCCTCTAGACGATGGGGGCATAGAATTTTTATTGTTTCTTTTCAGTGTAAACAAATAAACTGATAATATCATTTAATTTGTTTAACTGTCTTTGATAACTTGCAGCTTGTTTTTCAAGAGTTCTAATGTTGTTTTTGTATTCTTGAATTGTATAGTTGCAATCTTTGATGGAGCTGTTAAGGCAATCCCTAACTCTTTGCGCATCTTGAAGCACTGTTTTCATTGGAATACCGAGAGCTTCAATTGTTTGTCTGATAATTTGAGCGCCTGTTTGTCTTGGAACACCTGTTGGCAGTTGGGCAATCAATCTTTTTAATACATTGATATTGTTAGGCATTTCAAATTCTTCAATATCATCATCATTTTCGATTGATAGTTTCAAATCAGGATTGCTTTTAACATTTACTTCTTCGTTGACTGTAAATACCGGTTGATAATCTTTAGCGCTTCCCCCAAAATCGAATGAAGATTCTTTAATATCTGCGTCTTGGGTAAATTCATCTAATGAAATATCATCAGCATTGTCGTCAAATTCATCAATTAAATTTTCATTGTTCGATTCGGTTGCTTTCTCAAAGTCTTGTTGCTTAAGTGCATCTACTATTTTTTTACCCATATTCTTTGGTAATTCTTTTTCTTGCATTTTTAGCAACTCCTTCTACGACTCTTTGAGATTGTCCTTGTAATTCTATTTAACCAAAAAAAATATTTTTGTCAAACCTATTTTTTAAATTTACTTAAAAAAAATTAACTTGAGTGTAATTTTTACTCTTATTAACCTAAAGCAGTCCTTTTTCTTTAAGTAAATTATTCAATTTTTCTTGTTTTTCAAATACGTAAGTATTGATAAAATCTTTTTCGTCATCATCCGCCATTGAATTAATTTCATATTGTAAATCCGTATTTTTAATATTTTTCCAACTGTTAAAGAGAATTTCTCTGTTTTTATAAAGCTCTTTATGCCATTTATGTATTAATTTTGAAGAATATTTTTTATCATTATTATTGAATTTATTAGCGTCATACCCGAATACGCTCAAGGCTTCGTTTGGGCTTTTACCCTTTGAAAATTCTAATAAAACACGCCTTTTGAAATTTTCGGAAAACCTGTTTCGCTTAGTATTATATACTACATCTTTTTTTTGTTTTTCCATAGTTAAATTCTACCACATTATTTTTTTTAGATATCAAGCAATCTTAATAAATTCTTTACAAGAAATAAACTACTATTATGATAATATTATATTGAAACAAATATTACCGAGGAGGCAAGAATGAACATACCTATTATTAATTCAAAAAGGCAATATGAAACAATTGCAGCTAAAGCAGAAAAAGCTGTTTTAGATGTCATGAGAAGCGGTTCGTATATACTTGGTGTCAATAATAAAGAATTTGAAAAAGAAATGTGCAACTATTTAGATGTTAAACATACTGTTGCGCTAAATTCAGGAACGGACGCACTGCACTTAGCTCTAAGGGCGCTTGATATTAAAGATGGAGACGAAGTAATTTCAACGGCATTTACTTTTGTTGCAACATCGGAAAGTATCGGAATAGTGGGAGCAAAACCTGTTTTTGTTGATATCGATCCTGATACATTTAACATTGACGCAGCAAAAATCGAAGCAGCCATAACTCCAAAAACCAAGGCAATAATTCCCGTTCATTTATACGGACAGCCCTGCGATATGGATATAATTCTTGATATTGCAAAACGTCATAATCTTTTTGTAATAGAGGACGCATGCCAGGCAATCGGTGCGGAATATAAAGGTAAAAAAGTCGGAACAATCGGAGATATCGGCTGTTTTAGTTTTTATCCGACTAAAAACTTAGGTACAATGGGCGATGGCGGCATGCTTACAACAAATTCTCAATATATTAAAGATAGAGTACTTGCTCTAAGAAATCATGGCGGCGCAATTCGATATCATCATGATGAAATCGGTGTAAATTCAAGACTGGATGAAATTCAGGCGGCAATTTTAAGGGTTAAACTCCCTTATGTTGACAATTGGAACAAGCAAAGAAGAGAGCATGCAAAATACTATAATGAGCTGTTTTCAAAATGTTCTTTAATTGAAACGCCAAAAGAACTTGATAACACATATTGCGTTTATCATCAATACACCGTTAAAGTTCCAAACAGAGATGAGGTTCATAAAATGCTGGCTGATGAAGGTATTGGAGCTATGATATACTATCCTATTCCTTTACATCTTCAAAAAGTTCATGCCAAATATAACTTCAAAGAAGGAATGCTTCCCAATACCGAAAAAAATACCAAGCTTGTTTTGTCCCTTCCGATGTTTGCGGAAATTACAAAAGAAGAACAAGAAACCGTTGCTAAAACGTTAATTAAATGCGTTGAAAAAACATCGGTATTAGTTTAGCTAAGCTTTAATCAAAGTTAGCAAGAGTTTTGCAACAAACTGAAATTATACATAAATTTAAGCCCTCAATAATTCTTGAGGGCTTAAAAATTACTTTGTTTACAATTAATTATTGAGCAGCTTCTGCTTCAGGGTTAACGGCTTCTGCTTGAGGAGCTTCAGCTTCAGCCTGAGGAGCAGCAGGAGCAGCGGGTTCACCTATTCCTATTAAAGCAAGAGCGTTTTGAGTGATAACTTCTTTAGAATCTTCGTTGAAGAATGTAGAATTTTCAAGTTGTGTTTTCTTGCCTTCTTTGTCAATAACAAATACTGTCGGGAAGCCTTGAACGCCATATTCTTCCATTATTTTGTGATTTTCTTCTTTTTCGCAGTTTACATAAGCAATTGCGAAATTCTTTTTAATTTTGGGATCTTTTGCAACTTTAGCATAGGTTTTAATAAATCTTTGGCAGAAACCGCACCAATCGGTATAGAAGAATACAATTACAGGTTTTTTTGTTGCAAGAGCTTTTTCAAGTGATTTACCTTTATCGTATTGTGTTGAAATTTTTACAGGGCCATTTTGTGCTCCCGCTGCTTGAATTGTACCGCTGTACATTAAAACGGACATCGTTAATGCTGCAATTGAAAGCAACAGCGCAATTACGGATATTGCATTAAAAACTTGACAATTGCATTTTTTTTCTTCATTTTTAGTAATTTCTTCTGACATAAAATGTAACTCCTTCTTAGTTATTAATCTATCTATAACATAAATTTTGATTTTTTAAAAGTAATTGTTAAATATTTTTAGCACAACAATTTTTATACTTTAACCCGGAACCGCACGGACATAGTTCATTCCTGCCTACATTTTTTTCTTCTTCTTTTTGTTCGTTTACTTCGTTATAATCGATTAAAGATGAGAATAAATCGGAATTAAATAAAACCGTAACGGGAGAAAAAATTCCTTCGTCTAAAAATGCAGTCTTAGTATTAAATAAAACTTCTTCAAGGTTTGTAAATTTTGTTTTAAGAGCTTTGTTAATCACTTCAAAGAAATTGTTATAATTTTCGCAAGCATATTTTATAACACTTGGAGGAATTTTGTCGCTTGTTAAAAATTCTTTAACACATTCGTTTTTCATAGGTATATCTTCACTTGAGAAACATTTGAAGAAAGTTTCAAGGAAAGGAATTATGTACAATCCTCTTTTTTTGTCCATCCACAAACCAACGTCATAAGTTTCTTTATGAGATGAAAACCCGCCGACCGCTTTTTGCATAAATGTTGCATCGTCGCAGTTAAATTCATCAATTTTCAAATATTGATTTTTTTGTGTTTTTTGAATTAAATGCTCATAAGAGCCTACAAGTTCGCCTAAGCGATATTTATTAAAGTATTCAATTAATTCATCGACGCATTTATTTGTTGTTACAATAAATTGATTTTTAAAACATTGATTAAATTTTTCCCTAAATTCTTCAACGCTTTTTTCAAGGATTTTATGTTTATCCTCATTTTTATAGTAAGCGCATTTTGGATTTTGAAGCATATATCTTATCGCTTCAACGGTTGATTTATAGACGTTGTACTCGGAAATTATATCGTGAATTTCAAGAATATATTGAACTTTATTAAGCTCAAGTATTCTTGCAAGAATAAAATCATTTTTACCTATTTGTTTAAGGTGACACATTTTAACCATTGGAATAAGGGTTAATTTTGCTTCAGAAGTTAAACATGTAGCCTCGTATCCGTTAGATAATACCTTATCAATCTTAAAAACACAGCAAAAAGAGTTTAAAAGCGCATCTATAATATCATCATAGGTTTTGTTGTTTCTTCTGTAATATTCCAATACTCTTAAACCGTTTTGCATTTTCATATCAAGCATGTATTGAATTATGACGTTGTTAAATTGTTTTTCTCCTTCAAGTTCAATATTTGACAGCTCAAGATATTCCTTAAAGTCGTTTGATAAAGTTTCGTCGTTTGCAATAAAGTCCAAAATGCTTTCCATTGTGGTGCTTATTAAATTTACATTCTCAACAACACTTGCCATTATTAATCCTCGCTTTTATTAAGATAAATAAGATATTCAATATTTTTGCTTTTAGCACCCCTTACGGGACTTTCAATCAGCCCCATTACTTCAAAAGAAAGTTGAGTGCAAAAAAGTTTTATATCATCCGTTATTTTCTTTCTTATGCTTTCATCTTTAATTGTGCCGCCTTTTTCAATATCTTTTTTGTCCGCTTCAAATTGCGGTTTAATTAAAAGTACGCATTGAGCTTTTTTTGCGATTAATTTTTTACAGTTTTCAAGCACTTTTTTAATTGATATAAAAGATAAATCCATACTCATAAAGCTTGGAAGCTCCTCTTGAGGCAGCTTTTCACAACCGTAAACATCAAAGAACGAACAATTTTTTACGTTTATTTTTTCAATTGCTTTAATTCTTTTATCGTTTCTTAATTTCCAGGCGAGTTGATTATACCCGCAATCAAGCGCATAGACAAATTTTGCACCATGCTGAAGCATACAATCGGTAAAACCGCCCGTTGAAGCGCCCATATCGATACAGATTTTATCTTTTAAATCAATATTAAAAGCGTTTAGCGCCGCTTCAAGCTTCAAGCCGCCTCTTGAAACATAAGGCATTGAATTAATTTCAATTTTTGCAGGTTTTTTTTCGTCGAACAAAACTTCCTCGCTAAAAAGTTCTCCCGCTTTTGTAATTACAACATCGTTAATTTTAACATTATGAGCTAAAATATTTGCTGCAGCAGAACTTTTTGTATCAAAAAAACCTCTCTCGAATAAAATTAAATCAAGTCTTTTTTTATCCATGTCTATTCTTGAACCAGATATCTTTCTTCTTGAAGCGCAACTGATACAATTCTGTCGGATAAAACAGCGGCTTTTTTAATCGGACCCAAGGGTTCAAATTCAACCATCTTAACTTCTGTTGAGTTAATTAAAGCTTTTAAGTCATCATAAACTTTTTGAGCATTGTCAAAATACAAAACCATGGGATTGCTCATATCCTTACAAAATACAAGCAGTGCCATTTTGATTTGAATTGTGCCTTGCATTTGTTGTTGTGCCATTATAATTTCTCCTCTTGCTATTCTAAATTAAAAAATTCTTTTGCGTTGTTTGATGTTTTCAAAACAACACTATCATAAGATATATTTCTTATTTTTGCAATTTCTTTTGCAACAAAACCGATATACTTTGGCGAATTTTCCATGCCCCGAAAAGGGTGCGGGGTAAGATAAGGAGAATCCGTTTCAAGCATTAAATCATTCATATCAATATTTTGAGCAACGTCTTTAGGTTCTTTTGCATTTTTAAAAGTTACCACTCCTCCAAGCGCAATTTTATAACCCAAAGAACAGCATTGTTCCATAAACTCTACACTTCCTGAAAAGCAATGAAGAAGAACTTTTTTTGCTTTTGTTGATTTTAATATTTCCAAAGTATCAAAATGTGCTTCTCTGTCGTGTACAACAATCGGTAAATTTTGCATTTTTGCAATTTCAATTTGATTTATAAAACAGTGTTTTTGAATATCTTTATTTTCTTTTGTAAAGTGATAATCAAGCCCGATTTCTCCAATTCCTACAACTTTAGAGTCACAGCATAGCTCGATTATTTTTTTTGCGGTTTTATCGCTAAATTTTTCACAAGCTTCAGGATGTACCCCTAAAAGAGCATAAACCTTATCAAATTTATGACATAAATCTAAAATCGGCTCAAAATCTTCTTCAGCGGCAGCAGGGATGATAATTTCTTCAACTCCCGCTTCTCTTGCCTGTTCAATAGCCAAAGTCGGATTTTTAAGCATATTAATATGTGCGTGTGTATCAATTAACATAATAATATTTTAGCAAAAAACTAAAATAAAAAATAATATATTAAAAATATTTAATAGCTTTAATTGAAAAAAGTCAGGGTTTTAAAAAATAAACCTGCTCATAAGTCCATAAATCAAAGACATTCAATAAGTTAGCAGGTAAACCCTGACCTTAATTATATATTAAGCTTTTTTAAATGTGATTACATTACCTTTTCGTCTAGTTATTTTTCAGTTAATTAATATAAAATTTTTAATTATTTTAGCAATATTTTTTATTGAGCGGTTTTATTTTTATGGTATAATATATAGGTAAGTGTGTGCTTAAAAGGAGGTTAGTATGATTAAACCGCTTAAAGCAATAGCAGGTAAAACTATGGTATCTAACCCAATTGCAATCAATCCGCAGATGGCATATAAAAACAATTATGCCTTCAAAGGTGAAAAGCTAAACATTGATTGCAGAGAAGTTCGTTCTCTTACGAGAAACGGAGAAAATCATAAGTTAGATTACTACGCTTAAAACTTATACTAAAATCGAGAGTTCAATTGAACTCTCGATTTTTTTAGTGTTTTTATTTATTATTTTTTAAAAAATTATTAATATCATCCGTATAACCGCACTCAACTATTTTCCAGCCTAAGTCTTTAGCATGCTTGGTTTTTGTAAAATTAAAAAAAGTTTTGTTTTCCCTATACTTTGTTTTTGGTGCTTCAACGATAAAATAGTAAGCGGTTTTAACTCCGTTTGTTTTGTTTGGATATTTATACTCAAAAACAGAGCTGATTTTATACTTTTTAGCAGGCTCAATATTTTTAAAATATAGACGGTTTGTTTTTATGCTAATTTTTAAAAAACGTCTTGTATTGGTTGAACTATCTAATTCATCAAGGTAATTATTTAAATTTATCCGTTCTTTAAGTTCTTTATTGTTTTCATAATTTAGCGAATAAATTTTTGCATTAGCAGAATAAAAATTTTTAGAGGTTTTATAGTTGTTTAAATTTTCAATATAATCATAAATTAAACCCTCCGCAAGGCTATCCGGATACGAGCGAATTGAAGCATGGGAGCATAATCCGAAAAAGAAAAATAAAAAAATAAAAAAAATTTTTTTAATCATTTCTAATCCTTTTTTAATTTATATTTATTTTATTATAATAGCAAAAAATTTATTTTTTCGGTTTTTTAAAAATAACCTTGAAAACAAAGGAGAGTAAAACAAATGAATATTTCAAAAATTAATGCTGTTAATTTTGGTGCGCTGTTAGGAAAAAAAGAGGTTAATTATTATCATGGAAGCGGACTCGATAAGATGAAAACCATTCAGCATATTTACCCTTTTAAAGATGAATTTGTAAATTCAAAAAATCAAAAAGAAGAAATGGAAAAATTCAAAAAAACCAATTACTATTCATTTCAAGAAATCAGCCAAGGGATAAGTAAAAGCGAATACGAAATTGCCGTTGAAAAACCTTTAGACTTTACAAAAGAAGAATTTTTACAAGCAAAGCAGCACCCAAGATCAAAAGATGTTTCTAAAAAAGCATTGGAATTTATTAAATCTGATGAATATAATACAACCAAAATAAAACATTTTGGCGCTTATCCGACCATCTTTGTAGAAGACGGACAGGTTGAATTTAAATAAATAAAAACAGGATTAAATCCTGTTTTTATTTTGCACTTAAAAAAGTTTGAACATTTGTTGTCATGCTTTCTTCTTTAATTTTCCAACCGTCAGGCGTTTTTGTATAAATGAAATAGCACCCTAAGCCGGTTTTATCGTTCCTTGGGATTCTTGTTGCGCTAAGTTTATAATCGTTATTAACTTTTGTTACTTTTCTGTTTATGTATTTGTTTTTATAAGCTGTCATCTTAGCTAATTTTTGGTTATTTTGAAGCTCTTTTAAATATCTGTCATAAGGAATAACAACAGCTTTTTGCCCTCCGCCTTTTTTGTTTACCACACGAACAATTTTAGCGTTTTTTACATAGTAATTTGGCAAGGTGCTTGAATAGTTATTTGCTTCATTAACATATTTATCAAAAGCCGCTAAAATATCGACCGTATCATCAGCCAAAGCACTAAGCGCTAATAATGCCGATATTAACAACGTAAAAAATAATTTCTTCATAATTCATCCCCATAAAAATTTACGTTTTAATTATACTACATAACATTAAAAATAAATCAGAAGGTTAGGCAGTTATAACAAAACTTATTATCTTTGATTATTTAAAATTTAAAAATTTATGAACCTGAGGAATAAGCCTTATGTTTTTATAATTACTATAAAATTTATCATAAATTTTAATTAAATCAATATTATTATCTAAAGGCATTTTAGGTTGTATGATAGTGGGGATATTATATTTTCTTGCAATTTTTGTACAATTTTCTATCTCGTAATCTTTAATATTTTTATCAAAAACAATCTTTATAAAAACCTCTTTTTTTGATGAAATATCCAAAAATTTTTCGTTATCAAAAAAACAATTCTTTTGAGAAGTTGCACTTTCAAGCTTTATATCCATTGCTATAACATCAAGAAAATCTATTATCCGCTCAAGATTTTGATACAGAGTTCCGTTTGTTTCAAGATAAATTTTTTTATTTAATTTTTCTTTATATTTTTTTAAAAATTCTTCCAAAAAATCAACATCACATAAAGGCTCGCCCCCGGTAAAGCTTACGGTGTCACAATCGTATTTGATTAACTCTTTAAAAAGTTTTGAAGTTGAATATTCTTTTGAATTTTTAATATTAAAATCAGTGTCGCAAAATTTGCAAGCCAAATTGCACTTACAAAACCTTACAAATACATGTTTTTGCCCCAAATAACAGCCTTCACCCTGAATTGAAGAAAATATTTCTTTAATATTCGTTAATTGTTCTTGCATTTTTCTTTTTTAAATTAATTTCCTTGAGCTTTTCGTAGAGTTGATATTCTTCTTGAGATAGTGAGTTTGGAATTTGAATAATTATTTTAACAATCTCATCACCTTTTTTTGAAGTTTTTTCATTCAATACTCCAACATCAATTAGTTTAAAACTCTGATTAGCTTTTGTCAAAGGAGGAATTTTTATAGTCGCCTCACCCCAAAGAGTAGGTACTTTAATACTTCCTCCTAAAACCGCAGTATAAGGGCTTATTTGAGCTTCATAGTAGACAATTCCGTCTTTAATTTTTAACTCGTCATTACCTTCAATTTTAACAATAACATATAAATTGCCGTCTTTACCTCCGTTTATTCCTGTTTGCCCTTCTCCTTTTATTCTCAGTTTAGTGCCATCTTTGATTTTTGGCGGAATTTTAAGCGTTATTTTTTTATTTTCTACAATTTGCCCGCTGCCAAAGCAATAGGGGCATTTTTGATTATTTGCAAATTTATACCCCGAACACTTTTGACAGGGCGAAGTTTTTGAAATATTTACCGTTCTTTTTGTGCCGATTAATGCTTCAAAATAATCTATCGTAACACATAACGTTATATCACTTCCGTTTAGCGGTTCAAGGGGTGCTTTTTTATTGTTATTTTTCTTATTTTGAAGGTTATCATAAAAAGAATTTGTACTTTTATAAATTTTTTTATTCAGACTTCTTAAGTTGTCGTAATTTTTTCTTTTTTCACAATCAAGCAAAATCTCAGCCGCTTTATTAACTTCTTTGAATATCTGCTCGGCTTCAAGTGAAGAATTAACATCGGGATGATACATCCTGACAAGTTTTCTGTATTGGTTTTTAATCTCGTCATGCGTTGCATTGGGTTTAACGTTTAAAATTTCATAATAGCTTTTTAACATATTGCACCATTTTTTTATAATTTAATGATTATTTTTAAAAAATCCAATGTCTTATTAAGCTATTAAAAGGAATTATATAATTTTAAAATATTACTTTTGAATTTTTATTTTTGTATAAAACAACACAACCTAAAAAATATTCTTTAATAAATCAAGCAAAATATAATAAAAACAAAATAAAAAAGAGCTGAAGAAATTAATCTAAGCTCTTTTAATCTTTTAAAATTCGGAAAAAGAGGGATTCGAACCCTCGATGCAGATTACTCCACATAACACCTTAGCAGGGTGCCGCCTTCAGCCACTCGGCCATTTTTCCATTTAGTTTATAAATTTATTTTATTAAATTTTAACACAAACATTAAAAAATTAGCAAGAAATAAAATAAAAATATTTTATTTATATTATATTTTAAAATAATATTATACTTTATAATTATCCCAAAATACGTTATATGGTATAAAATTTAACAAAAACTTGCAAAATTATACTTTTTGTGTTATAAATTTTACATAACTTTGGGGTTTATGACTTGGTTTTTTAGGAATCAGTTTTTTGCCCGGTTTATTAGAAAAATGAGGATTATAAGTTATGACGAAAAAGCTAGTAAAAACTTTGTTAGTCGCCTTTTGCATTTTGCTTTCGGTTGCTAACACAGCTCAAGCGGGCCAATCGCCGGATAATGCAAAAAAACTCATTGTAAAAACAGCACAAAAATTAGGAATTGATCCTTACGTTGCACTTAGCATTGCAAAAATTGAATCAAATTTTGATCCTGCCGTTAAAAGCTCCGCCGGTGCGGTCGGTTTGTTTCAATTAACACCCGGTACCGCAAAAAGATTGGGAGTTAATCCTTACATTGTAAGCGAAAATGTTGAAGGCGGTCTTAAATATTACAGAATGCTATACGACAAATACGGCTCAATGGAATTAGCATTAGCTGCCTATAACGCAGGGCCGGGCAATGTTGCAAAATATAACGGTGTTCCTCCTTTTGGTGCTACAAAGAGCTTTATTAAAAACATTAAAAAAGAGTGCGACTCCTTTAAAACAGACAAAGATATAAAGTTGATTTTATCGGATACACTTTAGTTTTTGATTATTTAGTTATACTTTAAGGGCTTATAGGTAAATATAAGCCCTTTTAACTTTTTTAAATAAATTTATTTAAAGAAAAACATTAAGCGCTTACCCTGCAATATACCAAACCGCCGTCGTTAGCATTGTGTGAGCCGTTTTTAACTTGATTTGAGCTGTTTCCTTCAACGGTTATAAGCTCTCCGCTATCGGTAATTTCTTTTACTATGCCGACATGGGTAAATGAACCGCCCCCTCCAAAGAGTACGATATCACCCGCTTTAGCTTCTGAGGCACTGATAATTCCTCCGCCGGACTTAGCTGAAGAATAAATTGTATCGCAATACCATTTATTCGGGCAATTTTTATACCAATCGGCAATTTCAGAGCTGTCGTTTGAGTTTTCGACAATATATTCAACAAAAGCCGCACACCATGGCGTTGCTGAGGATGAACCACCCCCTAAAAATACATTGGCACTTCCGTCTGCTTCGTTGTAGCCTATAAATTTTTCTGCATAATTTACTATGTTTTCTCCTGTTGTATTGGGGGAATTTTCTTTTTCGTTGATTTTATTTTCCAGCTCAAGAATTTCTGCCTTGACAGAGTTTACTTCTTCAATTGAAGTACTTACTTGAGAAGCCAATTCATCACATTTTGTTTGTTGTAGGGTATCGTAATTCGTTTGAGCTTCTTCATAAGCTTGTTGATACTGCTCAATAGCGGGATTTTTTTCTATTGCTTGATTTTGAAGCTCATCCATTTCAGAATTAAGAGTGGTTATTTCTTCTTGCAGTGCTGCTGTTTCTCCTTCAAGAGTTTCAATTTCCTTGTTTGCTTCGTTAATTTGCTTTTGAGCTTCCTGCGCTTCGCTTTTAGCTGCTTGAATTTGCGAGTTTACGCTTGATATTTTAGAGGCTAAATCTGCATTCTGCTCTTCTGAAGCGCCTGATTGAGCTTGCTCTAAACTACCCAAAAGCCCTTCAAGATTTGAAACTTTAGCGTTTGCATTCTCTAAAGTTGTCTGATAAGTAAGAAGATTTGCCTGACAATTTATTATTGAAGCTTGTTTATCATTCAACTGTTTAGTTTTATCATCAATCGATGTTTTTTTCTCATCAATTTTTTGTGCAAGTTCTTCATCCGTTTTTTTAAGCTCATCTTGATATGTTTCATAGGCATTATCAATTGTTTCTTGAGCTTGTTTTAATTCATCGTCAGAGCCTTCAATTACGGCATTAAGATTTGTTTTATTTTCTTCAAGGGATTGCTCTTTAGTGCTTAAATCACCTTGCTTATTTGAAAGCTCGTCTTTTAGCTGTGCTAAAGACATTGTTGAAATATCATTGCTCGTTGTATCTGTATTACTTGCCACGGGAGAACTCGAGCCTCCGCCACCCGAATAGCTTCCGCCACCCCCTCCATAACTTCTTGTAGAGCTTCCGCTTGATGAAGCAGAACTTGATGAAGCTAATTCGGGGTCTGATACTTCTTCTATATCTTCAATCAGTTTTGAATTTTCTTCGTTAAATTTTGTTGTTGCATTAATCAGATCATTCAAAGAGATGTCTTTATTGTTGTTATCACTGCTTCTCATTGAATCATAAAATTTCATAAGCTCTTTTTGGTTAAGTTCACCGTCGGAATTTTTGTCCAAATAGCCTTTAAAATCCTCATCTTTTAGCATATCGTTTAAAATTGCCACCATGATTTCAGGATCATTGAGACTTACGTTGTTAAAATCTTCTATTTGTTCATCATCCTCTAAATCCGAGTATGTAAGCTGTCCGTCGGTGTATTCAAGTTTTGAAAAATCTTTCATGGATTTTGTCAAATCTTCTAAATCCATATTCAATTCTTCTTCAAGATATGTTTTAAATTCTTCAGAATACAAAAAGATACTTTTGTCGGAATTTTTGATTTCTTTTCTTTCCTCATTATCTTTTGCATTCTTAATAAGATATCTTTTAAAACTTGTTTTAAGAGCTTCAAATTTCATGGATACCGCCATTTTTCCTACCAATATATTTATCGGCTAAAAATATTAAAATATTAGAATTATATAACCTTATTTGCAATATTGTAACAAATTTTTACAAAAATATAAATTTTGTTTGGATAATTTAAAATGAAAAAGATAGGGACTATATTGACTTAGCCTTAAATTTATGCGCTTTGTATTTGCGATTTTTTAAGTTTTTGACATATCTAATGCTAAATCAAAACAGTTTTGGGCAGATTTAATTATTGATTTTCTCTTGGTAAGATTTAAATAGCAAGTCTAATTGTTGAAGTAATTTGTTATCAGCTTTCTTCGACTCAACTTAGCTAAGTCCTTTAACGTCTGGGTCGCTTTTTACTTTAATATTTATTATGTTATGCCTTTTTGTTTGCCGTAACGTAATAAAGTCTGCGATAATCTTACTGCGTCTCATCAGTTGTACAAAAGCAAAGGGTATCTTAGTCCTTCGTTATTAACGAGGGCTGAAACTTTTGTTTTACTTGAAAAATTTTAAATCATACGTCAATTTTACCATCAACTTTATGATAAAATTTTAATATAAGAAATATAGTTTTATAAAGTACAAAATAAATACGGGAAAATAAAAATGAAACAGTTGTTTATAGGGATATTTGCGGGTCTGTTAACGGGCTTATGCTGCGTTGGTTGTTCAACAGCTAAAACACATTTAAACTCTGAACCAATGCAGGTTATATTAACGGATAGAAACTTTATTAATACAACTAAAGTTACAACAGATGATGGAGTATATCGAATATTTACAATTGAAAGTACGGATGGAAAAGGTGGAGTGGGTATCAGCGCAGTAAAGATAAAGTAAGATAAAGTAAAATCAAAGTATAAGCCCCGTTCAAAGCTCAATTTTAAGCTTTATTAGCCTATTTCTATTTCTAATTTATCAAATTAAATTATCTATAAATTTTATACTTCTAAATTAACCGGACTTTATACTCATCACAAATTTATCATCATTTCATCATATTTTTTTCACATTCACTGTTTTTCTGTTTGACATTTTGCGATTGGTAATCAGAAATATCAGAATTTATATAAATATTTTTTGCAATAAGCGAAAGGCTTTCAGACATAGAAACAAAACTGTCATGCATGCCTAAAATTAAATAAAGCATAAAATTTGACATTACAATTATAATAAATAAAATTATAAAAGTTCCAATTCCTGATAAAATAGCCAAATCCGAATTATTATAATTTAATGAATAAACAGCATTACCAACGGCAATTGAAGCAGCAACAATTGCTATCAATTGAACAATAACACCAAAATTAATAAAAAATCTGCCAAGACCTAAAATAAAATTTTTCATATCCCCGCCTTATGATTTATCACCGCCACTTATGAATTTTTCAAAGCTTTCTTAAGTGTAATTCTTGTAATATCAGATATAAGTTAAATATGTTTAAACATAAACATTAATTCAACAGTAAATTAATATCACAATCTCAAAAACTCCCGAAGATGGATTCGAACCACCGTTAGAAGAGCCAGAATCTCCTGTCCTGCCACTAGACGATTCGGGATTAATTAAACTCATTTTATCACAATAAAAAATATTTGTATAATAATTTTAAATGAATAAAATTTTTTTCTTAACATTGAATAAAAGTAAAAAGTATAAAAAAGGTCTGCTATTAGTTAACAGACCTTTTATTATTCTATTTATCCAACTCTTGTTTCAATAATTTATTTAACAATTGCGGGTTAGCTCTTCCTTTTGTTTCTTTCATTATCTGTCCCACAAAGAAACCAAAGAGCTTATCTTTACCGCCCTTGTATGCTGCTACCTGCTCAGGGTTAGCTTCTATAACTTTTTGAACAACGGGTAAGATTGATGATTCATCAGAAATTACCGATAAACCTTTCTTTTCAACTAATTTTTCAACATCTTCACCTGTTTTTAGAATGTCTATAATAAGACCTTTTGCAATGTTATTTGAAATTGTACCTTTTTTCAATAATTCCAAAAGCTTTGCAAAATTATCAACGCTTAATTTAGACTCATCAATTGAAATTTTTTCTTCTTTCAAAAATGCCGCAACTTCACCTGTTAAAAAGTTTGAAGCAACCTTAGGGTCAACCGATTTTTCGAGCAATTTATCATAATAAAGAGCTAAATCAATCTGATTAACAATAACATTAGCATCATATTCGCTCAAGCCCGCTTTTTGATACCTTTCAAGCTTTTGAAGAGGAAGCTCGGGCATTTCACTTCTGATTTTTTCAATCCATTCTCTTGAAATTTCTAAAGGCATTAAGTCGGGTTCAGGGAAGTATCTGTAGTCATGAGCGTCTTCTTTTCCTCTCATGGATGAAGTCATGCCTGAATTATCATCCCAAAGTCTTGTTTCTTGGATAACTTCCTTACCTTCTTCCAACAACTCGGCCTGACGGATGAATTCATATTCAATTGCACGAACTAAAGAGCGGAAACTGTTTACGTTTTTGATTTCTGCACGTGTTCCAAATTCTTTTTGACCTATCGGACGAATTGAAATGTTAACATCTGCTCTCATAGAGCCTTCTTCAAGGTTTCCGTCACAAACACCGATGTATTTTAAAATATTTCTTAAATTTTCAACATACTCTCTTGCTTCAGAGCTTGAGCGCATATCGGGTTCTGATACAATTTCAAGCAAAGGAGTGCCTGCTCGATTTAAATCAACTAAAGAATAGCTTGAACCGTATAAGCCCGCAGCTCCCGCATGAACGAGTTTACCGGCGTCTTCTTCCAGGTGAGCTCTTGTTATACCGATTTTTTTATTTGATATTTGTACCCAGCCGCCTTGACAAATCGGTTCATCATACTGAGAAATTTGATATCCTTTAGGTAAATCAGGGTAGAAATATTGTTTTCTATCGAATTTACAGCGATTTGGAATTGTGGAGTTGAGCGCTAAACCTGTTAAAATTGCCATATTTACGCATTCTTTATTTAAAACAGGCAAAACCCCCGGCATTCCAAGAGTAACGGTTGAAGTTTCCGTATTAGGGTCTTTACCAAATTCACAGCCTTCACGTGCAAATATTTTTGTCTTGGTTTTTAATTGCGCATGGACTTCTAAACCAATTACCATTTCATACTTATCTTTATATTCCGTCATTTTCTCTCCTTGAATTTTTCTTTATTTTAACACAAACATTTTGATGTGATTAATATAGCTTAATAAATTTTAAATTCATGGGCAATTTTTATTAATCAAATTTGTTTTATTAATATAAAGGGGAATAATATGTCGGAAAACTTTATCAATAAAAATTTTCCATACGGAAATTATCCGAATTCGAACCTGCAACCACAGCCGCAGCAAGGTGCAAGTGCCGTAAGCATTAATATTATAAGCCCGCAAGCTTATTCGGGCAGCGCACCCGTTGTACAGCCGCAAATGCAGCCCCCGATACAACCCTTAGTGCAGCCCCAAGGTTTAAATTATTATCCTCTATACGGGCAAAACGAACGGAATATGCCTTTATATCCCGCTAACTATAACAATCTTTTAAACAATAATCAGGAAAAACCAAAGCACGATAATTCACTGAATGCTCATGATAACGCAACAAATTTAACTACATCAAATAAAGAAGTAAAAGAAGAAAATAAAACAGAGCAAAATTCTTCAGCTCAAGAAGAAAAGAAAAAGGAGGA
>CANPYC010000030.1 GCA_947587615.1 Candidatus Gastranaerophilales bacterium
TATTCTCTATTACAAAAAAGGGAAATTTAAAACCCTGATTGATAAGAAGACTCTTTATAAACCTGCTGCAATGGCTGTTTATAAAAATAAATTGTATGTTTGCGATAGAGATAAATTAAAAATATTTGATTTAAAAAACGTAAATAAAGGGCTGATTAACCCCCTGATTGAGCTCACTTTTTCCCCTGATGATACTGTTTTAAATGATATCGTATTATATAAAAATAATTTATATATAACATCAACCACGGGAGATAGAATTTATAAATTAAATTTAAAAAAGGATAATTTAAAACCCGAGCTTTGGTTAAATATCCCCTCTCCAAACGGAATTACAATTAAAAAGGGTAGAGCAGTAGTTGTATCTATAACAAAAGACTATAAAAATATAAAAGATGAAAATTTAGTTTATATTATAAAAGATATAAATAATCCCGTTGTTGAAAAATTAAATTCAACCCCTCTTTTATATGATGGTGCTGCAATATCAAAAGATAATAAAAAAATCTATGTTTCAGATTGGCTGACTTCTTCAATTTATGAAGTTAATATGAATGGTGAACAAAAGGTAGTTTTTTATAAAAAAGGAATGACTCCTGCTGATATTGCCTTAAAAAACAATAAATTAATAATCCCTGATATGTTTAATCACAGGGTTATAATTTATAACACTAAAACCAAAAAAGAAAGTTGTATAAAATAAAAACGCAAAATATTTAAAATTTGAAATTAACAGTACTGAAATAATTGCAATACCGTAGGCTTATAGATTTCCTATCAGCTCAATAATTCGCTTTGCAAAACTAAGTAATTCAAATAATCGTGCCTAAGCGTCTCTTTACAGTTGGATTCCTGTTTAGTTATAAAAACTTTACATAAATTAAAAAAGTTAAAGTAATATTATAGATTTGCCGATATAACATTTAAAAATCATAGGATTAGTAAATGCAAGTATCCGGTAAAGATGGAAATGCTTTCTATAGCAGCGATAAAATACAAAAACAAGCTGAAATTCAAACGACGCAAGATCAGCAAATATCATTTTCTTCAGAAATAAGCGCAGCAGAATCAAACAAAAGCTTTGTGGAATCTGATATAACAGATTTGAGTTCAAAATCATCCGATGTGCAAAGTAATATTTTTGCTGCATCGGCAAATGTTGCTACAACACAAGGTTTATCATCCGATACACAAAATATACACCAAGAACAAAAAACAAAAGATGATGACTCTAAAGCAAATGATTATTCAAGAAGAAATAGAGACATTACTCAAGTTCAAGCAGCTTTAGAACAAGCGCAGCAGACATTAGAAGAAAATACGGAATTGGATGAAAATAATTCTTTTCTTCAAGCAGATGAATATGCATATTATGAAGATTCAGACAGCAAAGAGGAAAAAGATTATGAAAAATATGAAAAACAAATTCAAGATGCATTTTATGGCGGATTTTTCGGCTTAGGTACCGATGAAAAAACATTTGAAGCAATTATAAATAACGAAGAATTGGATGGAGAAGATTGGGCTAATATAATCAATGTTTTTGAAACAGAAACAAATAAAAGTTTTATTGATGAAGTAAATTTGGAATACGGTACAGTTTTTGATAAATCTGCGAAAAATGAGATTATGGAAAAACTGGCTCTTAAATTAGCTGCATCTGTTGAAAACGATAGCGAAACAGCGCTTGATACCGCTTGTAATCAGTTATATAGTGCATTAGGTAAAGACAACAACGGCTCTAATGATGTAGCGGAATCTAAAAAATTTGTGGAGAGTTTATTGTTAAACAGTTCGGATAAAACTTGTGCTGAAATAATTAAAAGATATAAAGAGTTAACAAACTGTGATTTAGCAGAAGATATAAAATCATCAGAATTATCAACCGCAAACAAAGATTTAATCGAACATAAAATACAACTTGCAAATGAGTATGATATACAAAATTCGCTAGATAATATGACTATATCACAAATTAATCCCGAAAATTATTCTTTAAGCGATCAGAACAAAATTTGGACAATCAACGTATTAATAAACGGGTTGAATGGTTCTGTTGCCGAATTAATGGCTCAAAATGAAGAAGATGGTATTATATCGGGAGCATTTAATTCCGCTAAAGTTTTAACAGGGTTGGGTGTTTCAAGCAGTGACGTTATTTCTTCTCTTGAACAAGAAGAAAAAATGATAAAAGAATTAACCTCTGCAATAAATGGTGAAAGTGATTTAACTTTTGAAGAAACATTTAAAAAATGGACCGGGGTCGATTATGATGAAGAAAAAATTATTCAATATCAAGAAGATTCAAATAATTACCAAATAGCATATATTGAATTATTATCAGCACAAAATTTTCAGGAAAAAATATCTCAAGCTGATAATCTGCAAGGTGTTTATGATGCGTTTTCTCAATATTACGGGGAAGATACAGCACAAGAAAAAATGCTCGAATATCTGAGCGAAAATATGACAAATAAGGAAAATAATGCTTTTGAAGCATTTGGAAATCCTGTTGAAATAAGCTTTAATGATGAAGGTCAATTGGTTGTAGTAAGAGCGCTAAACTATTCGCAATTAAGATCTCCGAATGAAGCTCTTGAATATGAAACCACGGTTTATGATTTAGCCGAAACAACAAACATGATTAAATCAATGCCGAGATTTTTTGATAATGAAAAATCACTAAGTGATGCTCAAGCAAATTTAGAAGAAAAACAAAGTATATATTACAATTCCAAACAAGCCGCCATCGGTAATGCTGATAAACTTGAAGAAACGCTAAATAAATATTGCGCAAGCCAGGATGGATTTATAGATAAACTTGCGAATGCAGCGCAAATCGCAGGTATGGGAACAGTAGTAGTAGGTGGTGTTGTTACACTTGTAAATCCTCCTGCCGGAGTCGGCATAATGTCAGCCGGCAATTATATGGCATTAGGCGGTATGTTTGGAGATAATGTACTACACTCCATAGACGCTATTACCTCCGAGAAAGGACTATCTAAAGAAGAATTTAACGGCTTATTAAAGGAAACATTAACTGAAGTCGGGTATTTGGCTTTAGGTTCCGGAATTAATAAACTGGCGCAAGTAGCTCAAACATCTTCTTTAATTGCTCTACAAAATGCAGGTTTATCTGAAAATTCTGCAAAGGTTTTATCTTGGCTGGTTGAAGGCGGTAGTGATGTTTCATTATCAGTGTTATCAGATTATATGATAACAGGTGATCCCAATTTAAATGCTAATACCCTTCAAGTACTTATGGGTATTTTAACCGGTGTTGCAAATGCAAAAGTTACGCAATATAAAAATACTAAAGTTAAAGAACTGTTGACCGAGGTTAAAAATCCGTCTGATTTAACTAATGCAAAGTTATATGACGGTTTTAGAGAAGTTTACGGGGATTCCGTTACCGATATCAAAATAGATGAAAATCTTGCACTTCGATACAACGAAAAAGAAGGAATAAGTTTAAACTACACGGATACGGAAGGCAAGCCTACCGGCTCTATTCTTATTGACCCTCAGCATAATCAATATTATGTTGATACAAAAGGTCGTAAATATAAAATAGACAAATTTGAAAACGGTCAAGTTGAATTTACGACTTTGGATAATACCAAATACACAATTGATATAGGAGATTCAAACGGATTTAAAAATATTATGTCCGTGACCACTTTTCGTGATTATAGCCATTCTCCCTTAAAAGAATTTTCTAATTCAAAAATCTCTGATATTTCAGAAGTATTTTCATCAGATAAACTTACGACAGAGCAAAAAACATACGCACAGCAGTTATATAATCATATTTGCGATATTGGTTATAAAGACTTTATAGAAAAATATCCAAATGTTTTTAAAGATATGTTTATAGCGGATTTACGCCAAATAACTCCTGATGGCAGTAAATATGGTTATATTGAATTAGATGCAAACCATTTTGAAAATATAAAATATGCAGCCGAACAAAATTTTGATTCGGTTACAAGACAAGCCATAGATGACAGAATCAATGATTCTTGTCCGCATCAACTTTGGCAATATTACGATAATTATGATGCAATTCCGCAAGAAGGTATTGGAATATGGTCAAAGGAAGAATGTATTAAATTTTTAGAGGGAAGTAAGCCTTTGGTTGATGCGCTGGACCAACAGAGTATACCTGCGCCTATGACAGTAAACAGGGTTGCAGGAGTATCTGTCTTTGCTAATCAGGAGCTAAACGGAAAAAGTTTATCCGAATTGATGACAAGTCGAAAACCTGAAGATATACAAATGGTTTTAGATTATTTTAACGGTAATAATAATGTAAGTGTATATCATGATAATGTATTAGGTACAACTTTATCATCTAACAACGCTCAAACAAATGCCATAGGACAAGCAGGAAAAGTATATTGGAATTTAGATGTTCCTGAAGGCACAAAAGGTTTGTTCCTTGAAAGTTGTTGTGATGATCCGATATATAGCGAAATGGAATTTTTATTGGATAGAGGCAGCTCTTTTGTGGTTAAAAATGCAGAGTATAGAAACGGTGCTTGGTATATTGATGCAGTTGTTGTACAAGATTGATAATGTCTGAATTTAATTGGTAATTATTTTTCTTTAATAAAGGGTTATTTATAGTTCTAACGTTTAATGGCTTATGCGTTAGACTTTATAACTTGAAATATGATTAAAAAAGAGCTAATATTAATATAACAAAGGCTAAAAATCAGTTGTGGCAATATAATCAAGTAAAATTTATCGGGGCTTGAATCCTTCCGTCCTGCCATAATCAAATTATGTGTCTTTTGATGTAATAAGTATGTATGTGCTATTCTGATTATTTCGGAAATGTCTAATTTGAAAATTTGAAAAAAATAAACATTAATTTTTAAAAAAATCAACAAATTTCAAAATTTTAATAATCTTGTCTTTTTTATTTATGATTATTATAATTTTATTATGTTGAAATGGTTATATGATAATTGGATGAAAGCAACGCCGTTTTTGGCTTTATACGGTTTTATTTTTATCTTTTTGTATGTAAAAGATTATAGTTATCCGCTTTATCTTATATGGTTGCAAACTGTTGTGTATTGGTTTCATGAGTTTGAAGAGTATATTCTTCCGGGCGGATTTTTAGAATACTTCAATCATAATATGATGGGTTCAAACAGAGGGGATTATCCTCTAACTAAAGCAGGGTCTTTTTGGATAAATATTCCTCTTATATATCTTCTAATGCCCTTATCTGCAATACTTGCCCACTATTTTAGTTTAAATTGGGGTTTGTGGTGTGCATATTTTTCTTGTTTGAATGCGTTAGCTCATGTTGTAATGTTTTTAAAATTCAAAAGAAAATATAACCCGGGGCTTGTTGTAAGTGTTCTATTTAATATACCGATTGGAATTTATACTGTTTGGTATTTTATCTCAAACAATTTAGTTTCAACAAAAATTAATATAATAAGTATAATCATCGGTATTTTAGCTCAAGCTTCCATGATGATATACGGTTTTTGCTATTTAGTTCCTAAAATGAAAAAAGAATTAGGGCAAATAAAAAATATTTAATGTTTATTTTCGCTCCTACTATTTGCCTGTTTTTCAATATCTTTAGCAAGAGCTATCAGTTCATTTTTATTTGATGTTATATAAAGACTTTTTTCTTCGTCACATTCCTTGAATTGAATTTCAAGAACATAGCGAGTTTTATTCTTTATACCGCACAGTGCGCCGCCAACTATACCTGCACCGATACCGCCTGTTGCTCCAAATAAAGCGCCATAAACAATGCTTTTTGTTGTAGACATTCTTAATTCGTTTTCTTCATGCAATTCAAGACCAATAATATTAGAGTAATCTATTTTTTGAGTTTCATTTAGTTTATTGTAATAATAATTTAAACCGTCTTTATACGGTTCAAACATTATTTTTCTAACACCTTCATCATCTTTTAACCCATAAACATAATCAAAAGATTTAAAATAAGGAACTCTTGGATTATCATTTATAATTTCACTTGGATAATCAGGAACGCAAAAACCATCTTTAATTTCGTTTTTGCGTTTAAATGCCTCAATTAAAGCAAAAGGTGCAGATATAAATGAAATTATTAAAGAAATTATTGCTATAGTGTTCAATTTATCATTAAACATAGATAAAAAAGTAAAAATAATATATGATGCAAAAGATAAAAATAGTATTAATGCACATTTTGGCACTATAATATTTGCGCCACAAATTGGGCAGTTGGTTTTTTCCTTATCACTTAAATCTTTATATCCGCATTTATAACATAAAAACATATTTTTACCCTTATTTATTAAACATTATAAATTATATCTATGTCAAATTTGGACATAGGCTTAATATCCTAACTTTTTAACACTAACATCTTAAAAACTCTTATAATACTTACAGGCAAAAAGGCTTATTTAAAATCAAGCAAGATAACGCAATTCGATAAATACGCAAGAAAAGTCAGGGGTTATAAATAAGCTTTTTTCTAAAAGGTTGACAAGATTAAAAAAAGTGATAATATAAAAATACTCATAAAGAGTGTGCGAGGGACAAGCCCAATGACCACACAGCAACCTTTTAAGTTAGGTGCTAATGCTTGGATGATGAGGTTACAAAAAAGGCTCATCATTTACGATGAGCCTTTTCTTTTGCCGCCTTTATGAGAGTAGTACAAAACAAAAAAGGAGGTAAAAATGCCTAAATTTATTACAAAAACAGAACTCGAAGCTCAAAAATCCGACAATCAAAATGACCACAATGTCGGAGAAATTTATCCTCAAATTTTTTCTCACGACAAAAATCTTAATTTTAGCGAGGATATGACATTAGAAGCGGGAATAATATGGCTTGGAGCGTATTATTTAGAAAATAATCCATTCCCAAAAGTTAAATGTCCAATCTGCAACAAAGAAGAAGCCTTAATTCCATATAGAACAATTGGTTCTGTTCTTTCAGGGTGTCATACAATTTCTTTTTGGTGCAAAAATTGCCATGAGCAATTTGTTACAAATGATTATAATGAATATTTCAAGTTGATAGTCGAATACATTAAAACCCGCAAAGAAGAGCTAAAACCTAAAATGATTAAGGGCAGATGTTCGATTCAAACATCATTATAATTTAAAATTTTGTATTTAATAAATCATAATCGGCATAAGTGGTACTAATTAACCACTTATGCCGATATTTAAGTTTATTCATCATCATCTTCATCATTATCATCGTCATCATTAAAAAAATATTTATATAATGCATATCCGCACAATAAATCTATAATAAAATCAAACATAGATTTTCCTCACTGATTTATTTACTATATTATTATAAAATTATACAACGTCAAAAACGGACACAGGTTTAAAATTATTATGAAAATATGTATAATAAAACAAAAAAAGGTAAATTAAGATGACATTAAAAAACAATAAAAAAGAAGCTATGAAACTTTTAGAAGCCGGGGAAGAAAAAGAAGCAATTAAAAAATTAAACGGTTGGTTTAAAGATGATGAACTTAAAAAAGAATTTGAGAGCTTGGATTACAAAACCTGTGTTGTTGATAAATTACAAGATGAAGAATTTATTCCAATTGAAAATAAAAATTATCTTGTAAGTAATTTTGGCAGAATTAAATTAAACGATGGCAAAAATCCCGTTATTCCTCAATGTCAAGATGATAAATGGGACTGGTATTTGAATATTAAAAAATTCAAAGAAAATCACCCTGAATTTAAAGATAAAATTTTATCAGAAACAACAAGAGTATATGAATTTATAAAAGAAACCAAATGGCTGGAAGAAGAAAAAGAAAAAATACAAAAAATATATCCTAACTGCAAATTAGAACTGCATCATATTAACAGATGGGGAGATAATAGAATAGATAATATGATTTATTTACCTGTAAATATTCATAATGAAGTTCATAAATCCGATAATTAGAGTATAATTCTATCTGTGTATTGTTCTTTATCAAATTCGCTATTATATAAAAAACTCAAGAAATTTTTATTTCTCTGTATTTTTTCATAGTTTTTAAGGGTTTTTTGAACTAAATAATTTTCCATGCAGCTAACAAACTCTCCTCTTTTTGTGAGAGTTTATTGCTTACAAGAGTTAAGAACTTCTTTATAATCCGATCTGATAGAATGAGGATAAGATAAAATAATTGCAGTTATTAAAACTATTATTATGGTTTGTATAAAAATTAATTTCTCGGTCTTTATATTTATTGTTCTTCTTTTACTCTTCTGATGGCAGGGTTTTGATATTTTATGCTTTAATTTGAGCTTTTTTGATAATGTCTTTTGTTTTAATATATGACTCTTTTTGTGTTTTGTTTATAATTTTCTTTTCTAATTCATATAAAAAATTATAAATAACCCTTGCGACAAATTTTGACGAAAACTGTTTTTATATCTATGTCTAAAATTTAATACTTAAATTAAGTTATTTAAATAATCATGCCTAAGCTTGTGGTAATCTTGCAAAAATACGGCATGTTATTGCAAGGGTAGTGGAATTATAAAAGGATTAAAAATGTAAATAATAAATTAAAGCCCTTGGTAATCCTGCCGAATGGCTGCATGTTCCAAGTTCTGAGATTGCCACCGGTGTATTTGGTTATGGTAGTTTTTTATACGCTCATGCTTTACTCTTTCAATGATGGCGAGGAGGGGCTAAAGCGTCGGTGTTTTGGAAGCAGGGTAGTAAAACAGTAAAAATCATTTTTTATTGGAGTTCTTAAGAAATGAAGTTTTTGGAGTAAAAGCTGAGTTTGTGACGGGAGGGCGGTTAATCGATATCCGGTTTAAGAAGAGAAACTTTTAGAATACTGAATTGAATTTTCTAATCTACTGCCTTGAACTTTATGCAATAAATTATCTGCTGTATTTCTTTTTTTAAATTTGACAAAAAATATGCGCAATGGTAATATTAATCTAACTTTGTGGAAATAAAAATGAATAATGCTCTTGTAATTTTATATAAAGACATAAACGAAGATTTAGCTAATAAATACGAAAGTTTATATAAAGATAATTTTGAAAAGATTTTTCATTTAATGCCTTTTTACAAGGGTGACAGAAAAAATGTCATACCGGTTTTTGAAAATAAATATCAGCTTAACGGCTATATTACTCAAGCAAGAAAAATCCTTTCAGAAAGTTTATGTGATAATTTTATAATTATAACTGACGATTGTGTTATAAATCCTTGCATAAATTCATATAACATTTTTGATAAATTAAATATAAAAGAAGGCGATTGTTTCTTTTCGGAAGACATTTTTACAACCAATATAAACACTTTTTCAGATTATGATTGGATGCTTCCGAGCGTATTAAACTTTTATTTAAGCCAAAATGGCGCACAAATGAAAGAATTTATTCCGATAAAAGTACACATGAGGGCTGAATATAATAAATTAGGTTTGCGAGCGCCTTTTTTATATACTGATTATGTAGACTATTTGATAAAACATATTATAACGGGTAAAATTCAAAATCATGAGTTCTTCTATAAGCTTGAGTACTCAAATTTAAACATAAAAAATTTAACCTCCGCTTTTACTTCAACAACTGAAAAAGAGAAGCTTGTAACGCTTTATCCTTTTGCAGCTTCACTTTCAAAATTTTTTATTATCAATAAGTCTATTTTTGAGAATTTTGCACACTATCTTGGAATGTTTGCTTCAATTAGGGTACATTACAATATAGGGTTTGCAATGAGTGCAGTATTATCAACGGATACTATTAAATCAAAAAAAGATATCGGTGGCTCTCATAAAATTGTCAACTGTGAAGAATCTATGATATATAATCTTTATAAGCAAAACCAAGGAAAATTAGAAAACATTCTTTCGCCCGATACACTGGTTTATTATCCAATTGATTTGATGAAATGGAAAACAGGTGAATTAAATGGCTAATACAACTCTTGTTGCAATCTATAATCATAATTTTCCGAAAAATGTTGATAAGCTCGAAAAAATATATTCTGCCAGATTTGACAAAATTTGTCATATTATGCCTTTCTATATCGGTGAAGATAAAAGAATTATATCGGTTTATGAAAATTCATATCAGTTTGAAGGATATATTACACAGGGGTTCGATTGTTTTTATAATGATGAAGCGGAATATTTTGTTTTTATGGCTGATGATGTTCTTTTACATCCGGATTTATCTAAAGATACAATTGAACAAATGCTAAAAATTGATGAAAATACAGGATTTACCGCAAGAAATATAAGATCTGTGTCTGATAAATTTTTAATAATGAAAAGATGGCTTTTCCCTACAATAATAAATTATATGTATAGCGATTTTAAGAGTTTCGTCGATAAAATTTTACCAACACCCGAAGAAATGTTTAAAAAATATGAGCAAATGGAAATTCCGCTTGAAAAACTGAGTGAAAATAAAATAAAGTATATTCAGGATTTCTATACAATGGATTTGGAAAACTTCTTTTATAAATATCGTGCTGCAACAGCAACTGTAGATCTTAAAAAACTTATGGCAAAATATGTTGAGGATACAAAAACTCCGTTTAGATATCTTTTTCCTTTTGCCTGCGGTTTTTCGGACTTTTTTGTTGTTCCTAAAAAATTTATTAAAGATTTTATGTATTTGTGCGGAGTCTTTGCAGCAATGAGGATTTTTGTAGAAGTTGCAATTCCGACAGCCCTGATGATTACTTTAGATAAACTTATGTGTCCGAAAAATATAGGTATGGATGTGGTTAATTTTCCCTCTGACCCTCAAAGGGAAAAATTCTCCAAAGAGAATGATTTTTCGGTTAAAAAAGTTCTAGCTGATTGGAATAAAGAAAATTTGCTTGTTCATCCTATAAAATATTCTATGTGGGAGGTGGATATTGACTGATTTTGTAGTTGTAACGACCATTTTTCAACCGAGTGAAGCTTTGAAAAAACTTGCATGTTGCGAAAATCTCCGTCTTGTTATTGTCGGGGATAAAAAAACTCCTTCAAATTGGCATATAGAAGGAGCAAAGGCGCAAGTGGATTTTCTTTGCTGTGACAAAAAAGCAGGTTATAAGATTGAAAATGTTCTTCCTTATAATCACTATTGCAGAAAAATGATAGGCTATATATACGCAAAGAAAAACGGTGCTGAATTAATTTATGAAACCGATGACGATAATTATCCGAAAGATAATTTTTATACCCCTGATTTTAATAAAGAAATTCTATTTTCGCCTGAAGATAAGGGGTTTGTGAATATTTACAAGTATTATACCGATCAGGATATTTGGGCAAGAGGCTTCCCTTTAGATTTAATTACGGATGAAAAAAACGTTTTATGCGAAAGCGAGTTAATTAAGGATAATAAAAAAATCGGGGTTTATCAAGGCCTTGTAGATAATGAACCCGATGTTGATGCAATATACAGACTTGTATCAAATCAAAAGTGTAATTTTAAACAAAAAGAACCCGTTGCTCTATCGAGGGGCACAATATGCCCATATAATTCACAAAATACTTTTACCGTTAAAGAGATGTTTCCTCTTTTGTATCTTCCCTGTACGGTTACATTTAGATTTACGGATATCCTGCGGGGACTTATAGCTCAACCCCTTATGTGGAGTGAAGGATATCACCTTGCATTTACAACATCTACGGCAATTCAGGAAAGAAACATTCATGATTATATGAAAGATTTTAAATCGGAAATTCCCGTATATTTACATGCAAAAGATGTTGTTGAAATTGCAGCTTCCTCAATAAGAAAAGATTTGAGTTTAAATGACAACATTTTAAATGTTTATAATGCTCTTTTAGAAGCAAAGATAGTTGAAGAAGAAGAAATTAAAATTCTTGAAGCTTATCTTTCGGATATATCTTAAATTAATTCGGACTTTTTATATGCTTTAATCATAATCTTTCATATTTTAAAGGCTCTTTTAATGTCGAGCAGAAAGCGAATCTCTTTTTGTTTTAATTTTTCGTTGTTTATCAAAAGTTTCGACAACATATTTACCATAATTGCTAAATTAATATGTATCATAGGCAAAAATCCAAACAAGTTTTTCAAAAACGGTTGTTATCATAAATTAGGTTTTGTTAAATATATTAGGATACATTTTTGGTTAGAGAGGGGTTCGGATACATTCATCGTATAAATCATTGTGGTTTTAAGTTTTTGGAGTAATTGAAGAATAATCCTCTTTGTATTCAAAAAGGGAAATGTTGAATGCTCTTAAAACATCTTGTAGCACCCGTTGCATTGGAGCAATAGATAGGACTTGCAACAATAAGTCTGTCGACATTTGTAATTTTATCCAATACGGAAGTTAAACCATCGGGGTATGAACATCTTCTAAAATTTTTACCGTTTTTTAATTTACGGGCAAAACAACTTCTGCAGCTATCGGAGAACCGTTTACAATAATTATGTTTTTCATTTTTAATCCTTAAATAATCTGACTTTTAATTGTTTTATTATGAGTGTTTTTGAATCTTATTTTATGCTGAATTAAAAAAGTAATGTTTTCAAGCGGCTTTAAAAAATAGAACTTGCAAGGTTGAAGCGATTGTTGGAAAAATGGCAAAGGAGTTTTTGGATTGTTGTTACAGCACAGTGGAATTATAAAAGGATAAAAAATGTAAATAATAAATTAAAGCCCTTGGTAATCCTGCCGAATGGCTGCATGTTCTAAAAATATGCCATCACAAGAGCGGATTGTTTTTAAAATCCGTAGCAGGGTAGGCTTTAGTCTGCCATCCATAAACCGAATGGGTACAGTACATGTTCCAAAATAAAAAAGCGTTTTTAATTAAATTTTTATTATACATAATTACTTTTTAAACAGCAGGGTAGACTTTAGTCTACCATTTCGAAACCCGACTTGCGGGGTTTCTAACTTAGTGCGTGGTGGACTAAAGTCCATCCTGCGGCTGCTAAGACTCATACTTTGCCAAGGGCTGAAACAAATCCGCCGCAGCAGCATGGAGAGTTTGGCTTAAAAATTAATCAAAATCCCCCCTTTTTTTTATCCCCTCTTAAACAACTTCAGCGCAACAACAAAAATTACAACCAATCCCCCTAAGGCTTCAGGAAAATACATTAACAGCATACTCTTTTTTAATATCATAGGCATTAGAAGCGCACCACCTATTGGCGGGAAGAATATTTTACCTTTTTCAATCAACATAAACATCGCTATAGCGGCAATTATGGCGCTTAGTACCAAAGGAAAACCTAAATATATGTTAAATATCAACCTGCATAATATTCCTATAATTGTTATTGCTACCATTGCGCCAAAAACTTTTTTAGGGTACTTTCTAAATGAGCTCATAGGGTTTGAAAGTACCGCAAGCGCCACAACAAAAGGCGGAGGAAAAATAAAAATTTGCTCAAAGTAAACAGGCGCAATTAAAATAATTGAAAAAACAAAAAATAATTTTATTAAATGCTTTAATTTTGCTTTTGAATTAAAAGACTTATTAACTCTAAAATTAAGCGGTTTTAATCTGTATTGCTTAATTAAATAATACTGCACAAGAGCAATTAAAGATACAAGTATAAAAGCAGCAAAAGGATAGATAAAACTTGTAACTTTCATATAAATCGGAAAAAGGCTTGCTGCAATTATCGGTAAAAAGTTTGATTTTGCAACAATAAGCACAACCTGTGGCAGCAAAAAACCGAGTAAAATTTTAAAATAAAGCGGAATTTGCAAATATTTTGCAATACCAACACCGATTAAGGAAGCCAAAACCGTTAGAAAAACCATTTTTCTTTTATTTGTCAAAAGAATTTGTCTTTTTGTAATAAGGCAAAATACAACAATGGAAAGAATTTCTGGAAAAACAATTTCTCTATGCCCCGTAATTTTTGCAATAAAAAACATTAAAGCAACAATTACAAGCGCTAAAAAATACTTTTCATACTCAAATATCCTTAAAATTTTTATGTTCATCAGCGTATTTTCCCGCTTAATATCATCCGAAATACAAAAACAGATGTCAATAATTAAATGGTAAAATTTCAAATGCTAAAAAACATATTAAAAAAGCACCTTAAAAAAAGGTGCTTTAAGTGTTTTATTTGAGCTAAATTTATTTATCTGTATCATCTTTCATTTTAAGGCTCCAAACTTGTTTAAACTTGGGTTTGTCGCCTGCGGGTGCAAGTTTTGTAACTTGTCCTACTGTTTGATTGTTTTCATCGGTTAAATTAAAAACATTACTGTTTTTATCTGCGTCTTTTATTAAATAAGTACAAGGAAATTCTACGGGTAAATTATCGGAATTGTTTAATATTTTATCTGTATCATCTCGCATAGGCACAGTCCAATCAATCGCAAATTGCGGTTTTTCGTCTTCTTTATTGTTGTAGTTTTCTATAACTCCAACGTCATAATGCTTATTTGAAGCAAGGTTTTTAAATTCAACTTGTCCGTTTTGCCCGCTAATAAAGTCGCTTACTTGAGCGCCTGTTTTAGAATCAAATAATGCGTATGCTCTCTGCGCTTCAGCGTGGTTTATCCTAATTATTCTTGGATTAGGGAATATAACAACTTGTTCAGGTGATGCGTTTAAAAATTTATTTTCATTCATAATAATAAGTCCTTTCTGCATTTAATAATTTGGGCATAATAATTTTTAACATCATAATATCGGCATCAAATTTTTGGGTTTTAAAATTGGTGTCGTAAAATGATTTTTAAAAACAAATAAGTTTTAAACTATATATAAAATTTATAAATTATATTCAAATTAATTTTTTATTTTTTAAAAATAGGCACAAATCAACGTAATAATATAATTCCCATTTTTTTAATTTTATAACATTGGTTTTAAAATTTTTTGGTTTATTAAAATTAAGAAGCTTAATGACGGGCAGGGATGTTACAAAATAGTCGGTCTGAGCATATTGATAATTATAATACCTTCTGAGGCAAATTTTGAAAAGACTTGCTTAATGCTTTTAAAATTTATTATACCTGTAATTGTTTACGTATATCTATCTGAAAAAGAATTTGTAAATTTGTCACTACTGCTTTTTTGTGATAAAATATAGCTAAATTGTATTTGCTAAAAGTTAAAACAATATATTTTTAATAACGGATATTTTTATTTAGAAAGGGTAAACATGGCAAAAATAATAAAAATTGAGGATAAAACAATTTTTATAGGTGCCGATAATGGTAAATTAATAGAAGTTCAATGTGGTGATTGTACTTTTCAACCTGCTGTCGGAATTGAAGTAGAAGTATATTCAAATGAAAAACGAACAATTGTAATTCAAAAAGAACCATCTAAAGCAATAATACCTGTAAATAAAGATATCGAAATCAATAAACCGATTATTTATTACGGAATATCTGAAAGCATGAAAAAAAGCTTTAACGATTTTGTTAAAAAGACGGGTGAGCCTAAATTAATAGTTGAAAAAGAAGAAAATTTATCAAAATATAAAGGAAAATTGTTTGATAAATATGAAATAGTTTCTTTAGACAAAGCTCTTGAATTATACCCCGATGCAACGGTTTGGGTTACCTATGAAGTTGCAAATGACGTAGCAAACAGAATTGCGAAAAAAATTGATCCAAGCAGGATAAATTTTTTTAAAGCTAATTTAGAATACAGAAAAGGCTGTAAGCTTCTGGGACGCTTTATGGATTATCGTGTAGATAATTTTTCTCCTTGTTGCATAGGTGGTCCCGTTGAAAAAACATCTGGAACAATCCCTGAAAGAATAGCTCACTGGGAAAGATATGTAAATAAACTTGTTGATGAGTTAAAAAATAACCAACCTAATAAATGTACCAATTGCCACCTTTTAAAAGAAGGTTTTTGGCCTAAAAAACCTGCGCTTAATTACGTATGTTTTTCAACAAGCCATCCGGGTGATGTATGTAATTTAAAATGTTCTTATTGTTTTGTAGAGAAAAAATTTGAAAAACTTAACGGTAAAAATGCTGCGGGCTATACTACTTATGAAACAATTAAACAGTTATCGCAAATGCCTGAATATAATCGTTCAAATATGACAATTGAGTTGTCGAACGGGGAGTTTTGCGCAAATAAATATTGCGATGAAATTTTCGATATTTTATTGAATAATAGTTGGAAAGTAAGATTTGTAACCAATATGACAATATATAGGGAAAAATTTGCAGAATTTTTAAAAACAGGTAGAACGGTAAATGTCTTAACTTCTCTTGATGCCGGAACTCGTGAGACATATAAAGCAATTAAAAAAGTTGATTGCCTTGATAAAGTTATAGAAAATATGAAAAAATATCCTTTAAAAGACGTTGATTTTCAATTGAAATATATCTTTCTTGAAGGAGTTAATGATAATGAAGCCGATGTAAACGGATTTTATAATATTGTAAAAGATGTCGAATGTAAAAAAATAGCTCTATCAAGCAATAAACGCACACCTTATAGCGATAATATAAAAAATTTAGTAACGGAACTTGCAAAAAAGGCAAAACAAGACGGTATCAAAATTATCAAAAGCGATTATCTTGCACCTGCGGATCGAGTTTTTATAGATAACCTTGTAAGCGGTAAATAATAAAAATAAGATTATAATAATAGACGGATTTTAAATATTAAATCCGTCTATTATTATGTAAATTTTTATCAATTAAACATATTTCAAACTGCTACGGTTAAAATAAAAATATTAAAAATTCAAAGCTTACAAATAAGTCCGAGAACAATAAGCTGTTTTTATCATTCAATTATATCTGCATTTTACTACTTATAACAGTTTGTCTGTATTGATTCGTCGAACTATACTTGTATGGAACAATAAAATTTATCTAAAAACCCATTTATTATTTTTAATATTTTTTGCAACCAATGATTAAATCCGAAATTTTTTAATAACTGTATATTGAATGAGCTAAAAAATTTTTTTGTTTTATTCATAACTTTTACCTTTAAGCTTACTTGCAATAAAATTATAAGTATTTCTTGTGACAAATTTTGATAAAGAGCCGGTAAATATTTTTGTTTATGCTTTATCATTTGTTTTTATTCCATCAGCTTGAAAATCGTCTTTTTTATTTTAGAATGAAATAAAATATATGAAAAGGAAGGCGGTTTATGAGAGAAGATATTAAAGAATACAGCGCAGTTGAGTTTATCGCAAGAAAATTTTGCGAAGCCGTCAAATATGGCAACAGCTCAATTGTAAAACCGTATTTTTACGAAAAAGCCTGCTTCTTTGGGCAATTGAATGAAAAAACCTATCAGTCGGGTTCAATTGAAGAATTTTATAAAACCATAGATGAATTTGGAGCTTGTGCTGATGATTATATTTCAAGGGTTGATATTATTACTCTTGAAAAAACAATAGCATCCGTGAGAGTTATAGAAGATAACTGGCATGGTTATAAATTTACGGATTTATTAATCATGAATAAAATACAAGGTGAATGGAAAATTGTAGCAAAAGTTTATGATACGCTAAGTTAAATCTTCCGTATTGTAAGCATAATAACCCTCATAACCATAACTTGTATCAATACCTTTCATATATACTTCCCTGTCATTTGTTTTTGAGCTTAGGGCTTGTCTTAAAAGTTCTTTCAACTCAAGCGCTTTAACAGGGCTTCTTTGCATGGCTAAAAGATAATCTTCCTTATCAACCTTAGACCAATCAACAACTTTAGAGAGTTCTTTTTTTAAAATTAAATCAAGCCAAATTCGCATGCTTCTTCCGTTTCCTTCTCTAAAGGGATGAGCAATATTCATCTCAACATACTTTTCAATAATTTCATCAAACGTTGATTGAGGCATTTTATCAATATATTCTAAAGATTGTTCTAAAAACATAACGGGTGCAAAACGAAAATCATTCTTTGCAA
Organism: Candidatus Gastranaerophilales bacterium; assembly: GCA_947587615.1. Lineage (GTDB taxonomy): Bacteria > Cyanobacteriota > Vampirovibrionia > Gastranaerophilales > Gastranaerophilaceae > RUG14156. Next base: position 17,866 of record CANPYC010000030.1, read on the forward strand.
TGTTAACTTTTCTTATCTCACCTGCAAAAAAAATAAATTTCATCAAATAAATATTTATGAATTTTTGATAAAGTTTCAAAAGTTCCTGCGTCTAATGTATCAAGTATGCCTGATTCAAAAAGTTCGAGTGCTTTTTTCTTGCTGATTTTTTCTTGAGTTTTTATAAGTTTTCCGGAATTATTAATGTTAAGTTTGTTCTCTAAAACCATAAAACCTCTTTTTTATTTCTTTTATTATAAAATACATTGTTACGTTATGTAAATAGTTAAAAATAATACCACAAATTTTTATATTCATCCGTTTAAATATATTAACCCCCCTTTTTTTTATTTTCTCAATTTAAAAAATCTAAAAGGAATATAATGAAATTAAATTTTACTACTTTACAAAATAATCAAAATTTTTCAGGAATAAGACCCCCATATTTAAAAAACGGATATTTAATTAAACCGATAGCGCTTGACCCGACTAAGGGTGATATTGACTCTGCTTTATATGCTGCTCAAACTCAAAACCCGATAGGTAGAGGGCTTAACGGAACGGTTTATCCTTATTCATACCTTGGGAGGGATTTGGTTGTTAAAAAATATTTTCCAAAAGAACAATGTGCAAATCAAGCAAGTGCCGATAATGAATACAATAAACTTGATATGCTTTATAGCGCAGGGGTTAAGAATAAAGATATTCAACAAGGTTTGTTTTCTCTTGTAACACCTGAAGATAATGAATATCTTGTATCGCTTAGGGTTAATGGTCTAAAACCGAATATTTTCAATAACAGATTTAACAATAAAAATTTATCAAAAATGGTTCAATTGTTGGGTAATCTCGATTTACCGAGAAGAAATTGCGCAATGTCCAACCTTCCTTATTACGGGCTATTACATTATGATTTAGCTTTGGGTAATCTTCTTTTGGATGAAAACAACGCAGGGCTGATTGACTTTGAATATATGAAAAAAGAGAATTTAAATCGGTTTTTTGAAGAAGATAAAAGAATGACCTCAACTGCTGATTGTAACCTTGGAGATGTATGCGGTTTGCCTTCTAATTTGAGAGGGTTTGAATACAGAACTTTTTTACCTTATTTAATCAAAACCGATAAACAGGAGGCTAAAAAGCTTTTTGACGATTATTTGAAATTTAAATCAAATTATCATCTTCAAAGGTTTAATTTTTTTAAAGATGAAAAAACAAAAACAGATAGCCCTGCACTTAATAGGTTAGCTAAAAAAGAACTTGCCCATAGCGAGGTTTTAAGCAAATTAAACAATGATACTCGAAAAGCGGAAGCTTATAAAATGCAGATAGCAAGATTTATATATGTCCAAAGTCCTTTTGAGCAAAACGTTTGCGAAGTTAACAGCAGACAAATAAATAAATATTTAGATGAAGCTCTTGAATTTTTTGAACAAAGATATGATAAATTTGATGAGATTTCAAGAAATGACAAGAATAATGTTTTTGCTTCAGAACAAAAAGAATACTACAAGGATGGTTTTGAGCTTGTTTTAAGATGGCAAGAGCTTCATAATTGGATGAATTGGCAAAAGAAAATGCCTAAAAAATCAAATTTTTGCAATTTGCAAGACTATATTAACGCTCTAAAAAACCATGAATTATTTATGGCAAAATTAACCGATAAAAACACTATAACGCTTGATAAATATTTAGGCTTGTAGCAGTTTCAATTTATCGGCGCAATTTTGCCTCAAAGTCATATTAATAAAAATTTATCAAAAATTATTTTTATGTAATAATAAAGCTATGACAGAAGAACTATCAAGAATTGAATTTATCAGAGAATTAATTGCAGATTGCAGATGGGATGATGCTATGGAATTAATTCAACTGGGTATGGATGAAGAGCCTGATAATATTGACTATAACTACGAATTAGCCCGAATTTTTATGGAGTTGGGTAATTGGGCAAGCGCTATTTCTAATTTAGAATTAGTTGTTGAAAAAACAAGAAATCACTTGCTTTATTATATGTTAGCGCAAGCCTACGAAGCAGATGAACAGATAGATAGAGCAATTGGTGCATATTTAAAAGCGATTATGCTGAGTGAAAAATTTGCTCCCGCTTATAAAAAATTGGGGGTTTTATTCTTAGGCAGAAACGACAAAGACTCTGCAATTGAATATTTTGAAGACTATCTGAAATTGGATATCCCGAAGGAAGAAAAAGAGAGTGTCAGAAAAATTTTAGATAGGATTAAAAATGAACGAAGAAAAAAATGAAGCTCTTAATCAAACAAATAGCGAAAAAACAGTTGAAATCTACACTTTAGCTTATTGTCCTTTTTGTCAAAAGGCAAAATTTTTTTTAGATGAGCATAATGTAAAATATAAAGAAATTCCTTGCGACGATACGGAAGAAGAAAAAAGAAAAGAATTAACCCAAAAGTATCATTTAAAAACTTTAGCAACATTTCCTCAAATTATTATTAACGGGCAAAATATCGGCGGATATTCAGATTTAATTGAAAAGTTTAACAATAAGCAAATAAGTTTTTAATAGTTTAAGCCGGTTTAAGATTGAATTTTAAATTGAAACCGGCTTTAATTTAAACCAAAAGTTTTTTAATATTTGATGTTATGGCGCTTTTTGGCATCATTCCTGCCATTACCTCTTTTAGCTCGCCATCTTTAAAAAGCAGAATACTCGGAAGTGAAATTACCCCGTATTCTTTTGAAATATTAACGTGTTTATCGGCGTCAATTTTAACTACTTTAATGCTGTCTTTAAATTCATTTTGAATTTGCTCTAAAACGGGGGTTAATTTTCGACAAGGTCCGCACCATTGCGCCCAAAAATCTACAACAACGGGAATTTGAGAGCTTACAACGACGCTGTTAAAATTTTGCTCGTTAACTTCTTCTATATTTGCCATTTTTTAATTTTCTCCTTATCATTATTTTATCATGGATATTAATAAAATTGTTTCTAACCTTAAAGATGATTTTTTGAATAACAAAGTTCAACATAGCGAATTTGTTGATTTTATGGAAAACGCAAAAGACCCTTATTTGGTTTTGATTTGCTGCATTTTATCTCTTAGAACCAACGACAAGATAACGATTAGTGCAGCAAAAAATATGTTAAATCTTGCAAAAACGCCTGATGAGATGATAAAAATTGATGTTGACACTTTAGCAAATGCAATATATCCGGTTGGATTTTACAAAAACAAAGCTCAACAAATTCTTGAATTATCAAATATACTTGTTAAAAAATATAATTCAAAAGTTCCAAATTCAATTGAAGAGCTAACAAAGTTTAAAGGTGTCGGAAGAAAAACCGCAAACCTTACTCTGGCAAAAGGGTTTAATATTCCTGCAATTTGTGTTGATACCCATGTTCATAGAATTTGCAATCGTTTGGGTTATGTTAAAACCAAAACCCCCGATGAGACGGAGTTTGAACTTAGAAAAATTCTGCCAAAGCAATATTGGCTTGATTTTAACACAATTCTTGTTACTCACGGGCAGAATATTTGTAAACCCTTAAAACCGAACTGTCAAATTTGCTCTATTAAAGATTATTGTAAAAAATTAATCTAAATCCTTGCTGTACATTAAAAAATCTAAATGCTCAACATTTGATGAAACGGCATTTGAATTTTTAATTCTGAAAACAATTTTTCTAAAGCAAGCAATATTTTTAATTTGTTCATCAATAATTTCAAGAATAAAGTTACAAGCGGGTATGTCATCAGCTTCACGAGCCTGTTTATAGAGTTCTTGAACTTGATTTAACATAAATTCTTCATGAGAAAGAGCTGTTGAAAAAATGTCTGAAACATTTATCCAGTCGGCTTGCGGTTCTTCGATTTTTGAAAAAGTAAGTTTTTCATCTCTTAAAATTATGTAGTCATAGATTTTTTGAGCTGTTTGAAGCTTTTGAGAGGCTTTATGTTTCATGAATTTTGAAAAGCCTTCCATCATAATTTCATCAAAGTAGGTCGACATGGCAAAATAAAGGTAGGCGCTATAAAATTCATGGTTAATTTGTTTGTTGAATTGTTGAATTAAATGGGTGTTCATAGTGTCCTTTCTGTCGTGATTGTTGAGTTTGATTTGGATGGTAGACTAAAGTCTACCCTACGATTATTGCTAAACCCTATAGAGTGGTTAGTTTGCTAAAACTGCGATTATTACTAAACCCTGTAGGGTGGACTTCAGTCCACCGTTTTACTGTTGTGATTGTTGAATTTAGTTTGGGTCAGCAGGGCTTCAGTTGGTAGACTAAAGTCTACCCTACGATTATTACTAAACCTTATAGGGTGGTTAGTTTGCTAAAACTGCGATTTTACTAAACCCTGTGGGGTGGATTTCGGTCCGCCGTTTTACTTCAGTCCGCCTTGCCCTATGTACAGGTGTTTCAAGTTCTAAAATTGTCACGCTATCACTCCACAATGAAGGATATTGTAAGGGTTTACTCTTTTAACTCAGGCTTAAACACTTATTAAACTAAAGTTTTCCAACATCCGTCACGGTTACAATACAACCTTACGTAAAAACCTTCCTTGCAATCGCATTTAAAAGTCAACTGCGCAGGCTCTATTTCTTCTAAAAATTTCCTTTTTAAATATTTTCCGTCATTTGAAATAACTTCAATAAATTCAATATGGTGCTCGGGTGTCATAACGTGATTAAATCTGATATTTTTTGTAATTTCATCAATATTTTCAACAATTGCATAATGAGCATTAGAGCTATCTGCTATATTTTCATTTAAAAGCTCCATATTCTGACCGCAGCAAACGAGTACTCCAACGCCTTCATTGGTAACCTCAACAACATTAGAACAAACGCTGCACTTGTAAAGTTCCAGTCTTTCAGTCATTTTTATATCCTTTCTAATCTTTTTAAATTTTTGCATAGCTGAAATTTAAAAGTAATTAGCCTTTACGGCTAGTTCTCAAAGGCGGCTCTGATAAATTTAATTAAAACTTAAATAATATTTTGCATTTTTTATTATTTTTCGGTTATAATAAATAATGCACCAAATATTACCCGCTTGGGTTAAGCCATCACTAAAAAATTTGTGTCAGTATTAAAAAGTGATATAATAAATATATAAGTTGAAAGGAGATGAAATATGGCAAGAATTCTTATTTCAATGAAAGACAACTTTCTAAAATCTATTGACGAAATGGCGCAAAGAGAACAAAGGAGCCGTTCTGAATTAATCAGAGAAGCTCTTAGAGAATATATCAGAAAAACAAGAACAATATCTTTCAAAGATGCTCAAAGAAATGCTAGTATTCTTGAGAATTTACTCGATTAATTAAAAATACCTGCAATTCTAAAGGCTCAAGATTTGCGCTGATTTCTTTTTTATTTATTTTTGGATGAATTTTTCCGCTTAATACGGAAAACAAATTGTTATCATCGGCATATTTAGAAGCTAAAACAACATTTTGATTGTTTTCTTCATCCAAAGAACCGACAACAATAAGTTCTTTTTTGGAATTTACAATTGTATAAGCAAATACTTTTTCATTGTTTGTTTTAAGTGTTTTGAATTTTCCAAAACTTATTAAATCTGCATTTTCCTTCTTAAAAGCAACTGCTTTAATATAATACTTTTTAATCTTAGGATATCTTGAAGTTGTTGGGGCTGCAAGGTTAAAAATATCAAATAATCCGCTATGAACATAGTAATATTCATCATCGGTATAGGTTGTTTTTGCTTTCATATTTTCATAATCATAGGTAAAATCATCCCCAATTGAAAAACCGTCAAGATAATATGTATTAATAGGCAAAGTTGCACTTAACCATAAAATCATATTCCAATAATTAAAGCCTCTTAAAATCGGCGCTTGCTGGTCGTGTGTTGCAAACGAAGCAATAATTGACTTATCGTCATATTTCTTTAAAAGATTGAAGCTTTTATCTAATTTTTCGTCAAATTCTTCTTTTGTTTTAATGTTTTTAAAGTCGCTCCAAGAGCCGTAATAAGAATCAAACCCTGCCTTTAGAAGTTCTTCAACGCTGCTATATTGCTCTTGAGCGCCATTGGTCGGGTTTGTCCAGCCTATTGCGGCTTCAGCCAAAAACAAAAAGTCTTTATTTTTACTTCTTGCATAATCTATAATTTCCTTCCAAAATTCATAAGGCTTAATTGCGGCAACGTCCGCTCTTATCCCGTCAAAACCTAAAGATTGCGCCATATCAACAAATTTTTTAAAGTTTTCAATGTTTTCTTTATACAAAGTGTTATCATCGTTATAAATCTTAAAAAGACGTACATCCGTCCAATCGGAAGGAACAAAGCTTTCTTTGCTTTCGCTTGAGATAAACCAATGCGGTTTTCTTAAGCTCATATCATAAGAGCCGCAGCTGGGTAGGTCGACAATTACAAACATACCAAGTCTGTGCGCTTCATCAACAAAAGCTTTTGCTTCTTCAAATACACTCAATTTATTTGTTTCATCATCCAATTGCGGATTAATTTTATCAAATTCATCCATTGCATATAATGAACCCGCTGTTCCTAAGGCTTTTAATTTACCCACACTTGTAATAGGAAGAACATAAATTGTATTAATTCCTTCTGCTTTAAGCGTTTTTAGCTTATCTTTTGCGTTTAAAAAAGTGCCTTTTGTATCTCCATCTTCAAGGTCAATTATTCCGTTAAAGTTTTTATCAACGGAAGCAAAGTTTCTGATGTTAATTGTATAAATAATTGCCTGATTATTTCTAAACAATTCTCTGATGTTTTCTCTTGCAAACACTGCTTGAGATTGAGCCAAAGATAAAAATAATACCAATCCTAAAAAAATAATTCTTCTCATAATATAAAAGTATATAGTAAAAAGAAATTTATTG
>CANPYC010000031.1 GCA_947587615.1 Candidatus Gastranaerophilales bacterium
TGTGCAAATTCTTGATAATTGTACCAAGTTCTGCCTTCATTTCTTGCATTTATTATATCATCAGCTTTTTTATCATCGATAAAGTCAAGGGTCATTAACCCTTTTTTAGTACAAATAGTAATATCAATTTTACCTGTTTTTGCCTTATTTAAAAGTTTTTGCCATTCTTCATTATTTGGTTTTAATTTAAGAGCTTCTTCCATAAAATAGATTGCGTCTTTAAAATTGGCATTATTTAGCGCCTCTACACCTTCATTATAGAAATCCAGCGCTTCTTTATCGTTCTTATATTCCTTGTATTCCCAATCGAGTTTTTGTTTTAAATCAATGTAGAGTTGGTTGCTTGCGCATAATTGAACCGATTTTTTTGCATAGTTTATTGCAGTCTCAAAATTTTTATTCTCATACTCTTCTTTAGCTTTTTTATAATAATTATCCGCTTCAACTTCAGCTTTTGTTTTTTCTACCTTTCTGAGTAAATCAGAATATTTGCCGTCATTATTCTTTCTTATTGCACTATTTATTTTTTCAATAATCAAATCAAATCTTAAATCATTTGAATTATACATATTAAGAGCTTCTTCATACAGTTTTTGTGCTTCTTTTTTATCTTGAGATTTTTTTTGCAGTGCTTCTATTTCAGACTTTAATTTTTTATAACTGTCATCATTAACGCAATCCAGCGCTTTATTTATATTAAAAACAGCCTTATTCAAATCATTGTTATTAAAATATTCAACTGCTTTATCGTAAAATTCCTTTCCGTATTGTTTTATGTCTTCAAAATCCTGCTTAATATTTTCTAAATTCTCTTTATAAAGGTTATTCTCGCTATCTAATGATATCGCACTTTCAAGATTATGTATTGCATTTACAAAGTCTTTCTTCTTATATGCTTTCATGCCTGTATTGTATTTTTCCTTCGCAAGATTAATTTTATCAACCTTACTTTGTATTTTATTTTTTAATCTGCTTAATTTTGATGTACTTATTCCTTGTTTGTTTGAAATATTTACAGCTTCATTTATTTTTGTTATTGCTTTTTTGTAATCTTTAGAAGTCGATAAATTACGAGCTTCATTATATAATTCTTCAATTTTTTCATTTTCTTTTTCAAGCAAGTTTTGAATTTCCGACTGTTGTTTTTTATAATCTTCAATATCAGGCGCTAATTCAACAGCTTTTTTTATTTGTTCAAGGGCAAGAGTATATTTACCTTGTTGTTTATATGATAAACTCTCATTTACAAGATTTTTTATTTCTTTTTCTCTTTTTTCTTTTTTTAATTCTAAAATTCTTTCTTCTTTTTTATTTATGTAATCTTCCCTAAACTTTTCGCATTCTTTATATTTTTTGCTCTTTTTATCAAGTTTTTCTAATAATGTATCGATATGGCATAATCCGCCTTCATAATCATTTAAGCGTAAATATACATCCGCTATTGCATAATAAAATTCAGGATATGTATCTTTCTTTAATATTGCATTTTCAAAATTTTTTATTGCTTTATCGTATTCATTAAGCTCTATTTGACATAATCCGATTGCATAATATGAATAAGGGTGAGATACATCAAACTCTTGTGCTTTTTTATAATACTCTATAGCTTCATTGTAGTTTTGTTCATCAAAAAGTTTATCGGCTTTTTTGTAATAATTGTCTTTTTTAATATCTGTTTTAAAGAATTTTTTAATGCGGCTAACAACAGGTACTATGATAATAAAACTTATAGACAGTAACAATATCGGCAGCGTTGCAAAAAGCAAATGCGTATTTGAAAAATACCCGTCATCTATGGAAAATTTTATAACAAAACCTGCTGTTATAATTTGAATAATTGCTAAAATATATGAATAAACGCATTTTTGATTTTCGCTAAAACAATTTATGAATTTGTTTACTATATTAATTAATGCTAAAGAAATGCAAATAATAAGACCGTATATACTGCCTGATATAAATGAAAACCAATTTACGGCATAAAAATTAATTGACCATGTTTCAATATTTGATGGTATAATTATATCTGTATCTATATTATTTAAAATTAGTATTATAGTAGGTAATAAGGCAAAAATACCTGATATAAAAGCGCTATGAGTTGCAAAATCTTCAAAGACAAATTTTTTATTTTGTGCATTGTTTTTATTATCTATACTATAAAGTCTAAAAATAAATCCTGCAATAATGAATGTTATAAGATAGAATATAGTGCATGCTCCCCAAACTATAGCAAGTATAATTAAGGCAAGAGCTATAGATAATATTAACAGCGCTAAACAACCTAAGGCAGCATTTCCTTCATCTTTTTTTGCCATTTTTACACCCTAATAGTTAATAATACGGAGTTATCTTCCAGCACTTCTTCTTGTTCTAAGTGCATTGTAGGACTTTTTTTAACTTTATTTTTGATATTTTCACAAATATTATACTGTACTATTTTATTATATTCGGTTTCAATTTTGTTGAAATATTCATGAATTTTCTCTAAATTACATTTACCGACTATCTTAAATTCGTAATTATTGCCAACTGTTTTATAGATGCTTGCGCTAAAACCATCTAAGGTAAATTCAAAATTATCACCTTTAACTTGCGCTGATACATTGGAATTTTTTAGAGCATACTTTAATATACTTGTATCAGTAAATATTGTAGGGAATGTGTATTCGGGTATCGGTTCAATGACAATTGTTTCTTCTTTAGTAAGAGATTTTAAATACATATTTCTTTGCTTTTCGCTATTAAAAAAGCATTTTTTATTTGCCGAATTTTCTATTTTTTTAAAAAGTTTATCAACTAATAAAGGGTCATCTTCACAGTCATAAGTTGCCGTTATTATTCCGTTTCTTTCTATCCAAAGTACATAATCATAAAATCCGCCGCTAAAATGTGTTATATAGTATTGTATGTTCTTTTTAAAATCACAATTTGCATTTTTAAGAGCATTTTTCAAATCTGCAAAACTACTAAAAGACGAGTACTTAATAACAAGCTGCGATTTTTCCCAATCATTAAAAGTATTACTTTTTTTAATACCAAGCGCCTTGGATAAATTTGTATAATAGTCTTCATATTCTAAATTTATTTTTACTGACATTTTCTCACCTTGCCCCTTATCTAAAATTATCTAAAAATCAACCGTTCTGCCAAACTTAACCCCCTGTTTAAGAGGGAAAGCTATTTTTTCCTCAATTTCAAGTTGTTCATGCGGTTGGAAGTTAAATTCTTGTGCAAATTCTTGATAATTGTACCAAGTTCTGCCTTCATTTCTTGCATTTATTATATCATCAGCTTTTTTATCATCAATAAAGCCAAGGGTCATTAACCCTTTTTTAGTACAAATAGTAATATCAATTTTACCGTTTTGTGCCGACTTAAGTGCGCTTGCAATTTTTTCATCATCAGGGTTAAGCTCTGCGGCAACTTCTAAGAAAGAAGCCGCTTTTTCAAAATCACCGTCTTTAAATAACGTCATTCCCTTATCTAAGCTTAATTTCAGTGCTTCTTTGTTATCTTTTTTGGCAAGCTCAAATTTTTTAAGTGCTTCGTAACATTCCGCTCTGGCTTTATAATTCCAATAAAATTCAGGACCTAATTTAATTGCTTTTGTATAATCTTTTATTGCAAGCTCATGTTTTTTTAGTATTTTATAACAATCCGCTCTGAGAATATATCCATAAGAGTCTTTGGGGTTTAATTCAACCATTTTTGAATAATCTTTTATGGCATGGTTATATTGCCTAAGTTCTTCATAACATCTTCCCCTGTTTCGATAATACCCCCACCAATCGGAAACAATTTCAATCGCCTTTGTATAATCTTCAATCGCTTCTTCATATTGATTTAATTCATAATAGCATTGAGCTCGGCTTTGATAACTCCAATTGTTTTCAGGGTCTAATTCGATAACTTTTGTATAATCTTCTATTGCCAGGTTATATTGCCCGTTTTCTTTGTTTGTTTCAGCTTGAGAAGTATATAGGGATATGTCTTGTGTATCTAAGTCAATTTCTTTTTTTGGTTCATTAAATACAGGTGTTTTGTTTATTCTTAATTCAATCTCTTTTTTAAATTCTTGAAACTTTTCTTCATAGGGAGAATATTTTATGGCATATTCAATATATCCCAATGCTTGTTCGTATTCACCTTGTTCATAATACTGTTTAGCATATTTATAATATCCGCCATAGTCCTTCATTAAGCTATCCTTCCTAAATTGTAATTGTTAATAATACGGAGTTATCTTCCAGTACTTCTTCTTGTTCTAAGTGCATTGTAGGGCTTTTAGCCACTTTTTGTTTAACATTTTGTATAATTTCCTGTTGAAGCTCTTTAGCATATCTTGTATCAATATCTTTATACTTTTGATATGCTTCTTTATTTGAAACATTGCCTTTTATTCTAAACTCGTATAAGTTATTTTTATTAGTGAATATCAAAGTATAATTATCACTGCTGCAAGTAATTTCATTGTTTTTTTCAACGCAATTTAATCCAATAGAAGTCAATGCTTTAATTAACAGGTTTTTATCGGTAAATTTTGTTTGAAAAACTTGTTCAACTATAGGTACTTGTATTTCTTTTTTTGTTTGAATTTCTTTTTGCGGTTCAATAACTCTTTGTGCTTGCATTTCTTTTTTGTGCTGAATATTTGTATTTATTTCTTCTATATTTATTTCTTCAGCTGAATTATAAAAACATTTTGCCCCTATGGTTTGTTCAATTGCACGAATAAAATTATTTACATCCAAATCAGCGTCATATACTGAAAACACAGCACACACATACCCGCTTCGAATTTCCCAGAGGAAATAATCTTTTGTTTTAAAATGAGTTTTAAGCATTCCCCATTGTTCAACAAAATCGTAACCGGATTTTTTTACTATTCTTTCTATATCTTTAAAACTTTTAAATTTAGTATATCTGACATCTTCATTTTTTCTTACAAAATCTTCAAAACCTTTTTCACCCATTACAACTCTCATTACCAATGCTAAAGGTATTAATGATATATTTATTGACATAATTTAATCCTTCTTTCTAAAAATCAATCGTTCTTCCGCCTCTGGCACGTTTTACGGTTTCTGAATCTTTCTTTGCTTTTTCTTTTTTCTTTGTTGTTTCTTCGGTTTCTTCGGGTATATAGTTATAACTTTCATCATGAGCCGTTGCGGATACTGCTCTTTCATTCGCCCATTCACGTATTGCTAAAATTTGCTCTGATTGCGTTGTAGATAATGGTACGGTATTTTTAATAACTCTAAATAAATCTTCTTCTTTCAATTCTCTATTTTGTGAATAAGCTTCAAATAAAGCAGATATTACAGCCTGCTCAATTTCAGCCCCGACAAAACCTTCTGTTAGCTTCGAGAGTTCATTTAATAAATTATCCGTTACTTCAAAATCCTCTGAAATACTATCTTTTAATCTTTTTTCAAGGTGTAGTTTGAATATTATTTTACGTTCGTTAAATGTCGGTAAATCCGTAAAAAATATTTCATCAAAACGACCTTTTCTTAACATTTCAGGCGGCAGGCAGCTGATATTATTTGCTGTTGCAATAACAAATACGGGTTTTGTTTTCTCTTGCATCCAGGTTAAAAACGTTCCAAATACTCTTGTTGAAGTGCCGCCATCCATTTCACCTCTTGAAGTTCCAAAACCTTTTTCAATTTCATCAACCCATAATATAGAAGGTGATACAGCTTGCGCTGTTGCAATCGCTTTTCGCATATTTTCTTCACTGCTGCCAACCGTTCCTGAAAATATTTTACCTATATCAAGCCTTAATAGCGGTAATTGCCACATTGAACTTATTGCTTTTGCAGTTAACGACTTTCCGCAGCCTGCAACCCCTGTAATTAAAACACCTTTTGGTGCAGGTAAATTATAGTCTTTTTGCGCTTTACCAAGCCAGGAATTATTACGTTTTACAAGCCACTGTTTAAGATTTTCAAGACCGCCTATATCGTCAATTTTTAAGTTAGTATTAATAAATTCAAGTATACCTGTCTTTTTTATAACTTGACATTTTTCTTCAAGGATTATGTCAATTTCATTTATGGTTAGCTGCCCTTTTGTAACCATTGCCCGTGCAAATGCGTTTTCTACTTCTTGCAAGGTCAATCCTTGCGCAGCTTTACATAATTGTTCTTTATCAGTTTCAGATAAATCAATACTTATACCGGAACCTTCATTTTGTTCAATCATAACTTCTAAAAGTTCTTTTATTTCTTCCAATGTCGGTAAATCAAAATCAACTACGGTAATATCTTTTTGAAGTTCAAGAGGCAGTATAAGAGTAGGCGCAATAATAACAACGTTTTTTGAACAGTCGGCATTTTTTAGGGAACCTGCTACATCTCTAATTTTTCTAATGAAGTTATAATCTGCATTTCTGCCTTGTACACCAAACAAAACATGTACATCTTTCAAAATTAATATTGCGGGCTTTTTATAATCATCAATGTAGTTAAGTGCTTCGATAGGATTATCAATATTTCCTACCTTTTCCTGTCCGTCAGCAAGGTTCTTTTTCATGCCTTCCGTTGAACTCCAAATAAATACTTCTCTTTTAGTCTTAATTTGTGAAGTATTATTGGCAATTTTGGTAATGAGTTCTACAATTCGTATTTCTTCCCAAGTAGGAATATATATGAATGAAAAACGTGCCTTAAATAAATTTGTCAGATATTGTTCTGTTTTCTTTATTCCTTCTAATTGTTCGGTTGTTGCCATATTACTACCTCATTACTTCCCTATAGCTTCAATAAGTTCCTTAAAATCACCCATGCCGGTTAACATAACCTCATTATCGGGCGATATGCGCACCTCGATTTTGTTTTTGTTTTCATATATTACGGATTTATCATACCTGTCGGTTAAAAAATAATAATTTTGATTACTTGAACCGACCCATGCACGTGAATAGTCGGTTTTATCCTGTTCATATTTGCCATCTATTAAAATATCTATATATTTAGCAAGCTCTTTAAAATCCTGCCTGTTTTTAAGGTCGGTATATTCATATCCGCTAAAGACAATAACAGACAGCCCAAGCTCTTGAGCTGCCTTACTTATCTTGGTTACAGCTTTTATTTGTTCGGTTGGTTCACCGCCAAGCCAAGTTATACCTTCAATTTTATCTTTATATGATTTGATAATTTCTATAAAATCAGTAATATTATAGGATATACCGCCGTTAAAATCCCACATGCGAGAGTTGGCACAACCTTTACAGCGAATTGAACACCCTTGAGTCCAAATAGCAAAACGTGTACCGACACCTTCAACATTTGTTATGGGAATATATGAATTTATCCTTATTTCGTTGCTGTTAATAACCACTCTGCTGATAACCCTCGTTAAATGTATTCTGTTCTACTGTTTCAGTTTCGTAGTATTCATTAGTAAATTCGGATTTAACGGTTTTAGCGCCTGTTAAGTTTTCTACTTCTTTAATGTATTTCATGCAGGATTTACCTTTTATTCCTACGGTTTGCGATTCTATTGTTCCATCAGGATATATTCTGATTTTAATTTGTTTTGCCATAATGACACTCCCTGTTTTTACACCATTCAAACTATACTGTTATACATACTTTCAGGTTTAATCATAGCATGAATTTTTACTAAAGTGTATGTGATAAATAACTCTAACCTCTCTAAATAAGCAGTTTTAGACACATTTTTTGCGTGTAATCGGCGTTTTACTCGGTGATGGTAAATATCCTAAAGAAAAGTTATTTTTTAAACTCATTAAACGCTTTTGGTATATCTTTCATTAAATAATTTAATGAATTATTTTTAGCAGTATCATTATGTGTATTTAATAAGACAGGAGAATTATTTTGCTTTATTTTATTATCTTTTAAGGTTTTTCTTTTCTTGGATATAAACCCGAATGTTATAAGAGCTCCGATAGACACCAGCGCAACTGTTGGCATTAACTTTTTATTTGCAGCATTTTTAGAAATATCTTTAGCGTTTTGAGTGCTTATTATATTTTTTGGCGGCAGCGAAGCAGTTTGTTTTGATTCTTGAGCTGTTTTTTCAAATAGCAGTTTGATTAAATTTTCATTTTGCGGAATTTCAACTTGACCTTTTTCAAAGTCGTAATTTTGAAACATATTTTTAAAATGTTCAAGAGTTTGAATAAAGTATTCTTTTTTATTACCTTTCGCATTTTGAATTGCGCTTTCAAGGTTTGAAATTAGTTGGATATAGGCTGCTTTAAGCTTTTTGGAATTTTGAATCGAAGAATTAAGACTATCTTCTAAATTCATAAATGCTCTTAATTGGATTTTTGATAATTCAATTTTTATAACATCATCGCTGCATTCAGCAAGCGCTTCTTTAGCTAAATTTTCATAGCTAATTGCATTTTGAAGTTGATTTTTAGCAATATTAATTTTATCGGGTTCAAAACCTGCTTCAAGTTCACTAAAATTCAAACTTTGAAGAAATTCTTTTAATTTAGCGTGGTAATTTTGAGCTTTAGATTTTAAATATCCCTTAAAAAATTCAAGCGGGTTTTCTTCGCTGTTATCTGATAAATGCGTATAAAGCGTTCTAAATTCAAAGTTTGTAGCGTTTGAGGGTACTTTTAAATAAGGATTATCTGCTAAATTTTTATTGTCATTAAAATTACCTGCTAAGAAAGTTTTTAAAAATCTTTTGGAAGGTTCAAGCGAAGTATCGTCATATACCTGTTTTTTAAACAGTTCACAAGCTGCGCCATCTGAGGATACTACATATCCATCGTTTACTATAAAATTAAACGAGCCAAAGTCGATTAATCGGGTTGTGCCATCATCCCCTAAAAATATATTACCGCTTTGAAGGTCGCAGTTTGTTATACCGTTTATATCTAATTTTAAAAATTTAGTTAGTAAATCAGCAATATGCGCCTTACTTATTTTGTTTCCTTTGGGATTATAGCCCTTAACCAACTCTTCTACAAGATAATATTTATCTTTATCTTTAATTATTCCATAAGGATTAACTGCAATCGAAGGGTCAATATCTTTAATTTTACTAAGGGCATAATATTCTTTAAGATTTTGTCCGTTTCTTAGTTGCTTTTGTTGAATACTTAAATCTTTTTTATTAATCGGAACTTTTATTATTTTATCGCCCGCTTTATAAACTTTTGAAGTGTAGCCTGAAGCTATTAAATTTTCTTCTTTGATTGAATTTATAATGGCGCTTGTTTCATCCCTATTGATATCGCCTTTTATAATTTCGGGAGTTGAAACAAACGCATCATTATCGCCTTTAAAAGAAATATGATTATTTCTTTTTGGCGCTCTGTAATTGCTAATATAACTTAGATTTTTTACACTGCTAACTAACACTGATACTACACTCGCAAGATAACTTTATATGTATTAAAACATGTAAATATTTTTTGTCATGGAAAGATAAGATTTACTCCATTGGGAAAATTATTTATTCAATTCCTTACTTATTTTTATGTCTTCGATACATTTAATAAGTTTATCCAATTCCCTTTGAGGATTTTTAAACCAATCTGTTGACCAGATTCGATAAATTTTCCAGTCTAATTTCTTTAAAACTTCTTCTCTTAATCTATCTCTATCTCTTGCTGTTGCACTTGAATGATATGTTTTACCGTCACATTCAATACCTAGTAAAAATTCACCCGGATTTTTCTCATCACGAACAGCCATATCTATTCTATAACCGGAACAACCGACTTGTGTTTTTACCGTATATCCTGCTTTTCTTAAACCCCTACAAACTGCTTGTTCAAAAGGAGAATCAAACTTATCATCAAGTTCTGCTTTTGTATCGGCAAATAAAGCAACCTCGCCTCTTTCAGCATATTCAAGATATTGTTTTAAAAGTTTTACACCTTCTGTTTTTAATTTTTCATCTTTAAAATCACCGTATCTGATTGCGCTAAATATTTCAAGTTTATATCTTGCTCTTGTTATAAGTACATTTAAACGTCTTTCGCCACCATCTCTATTAATTGGACCGAATGAACGCATATCAAGTACACCGTTTTGATTTTTAAATGTTCCCATACTGATAAAAATAACATCTCTTTCATCCCCCTGAACGGATTCAAGATTTTTTACAAAAAACGGCTCTGTTTTTTTATCATCAAAAAAGTCCATACAGTCTTTTTCGGTTTTCAATAATTCATTTATTTCATCTTCTATTAAACTTTTCTGATTTACATTAAATGTTGCAACAGCTAAAGTTCTTGCAGGGAAAGATTTTGCATGTTCAATTGCAGCTTGTGCAACCATTCTTGCTTCTATTTGTAGTGCATTTTTTTCGTTGTGTTCTTTATTTTCATAATAATGCCACTTGATTCCTGTAATATCTGATACTTCTACACTACTTGGAAAAGTATATAACTCTCTATATAAATGTTTATTTGAAAATGCAATTAAATGTTCATCCTTGCTTCTATAATGCCATTTAAGCATACATTTAGGGAAACTTGACGTTTGACATTCTACTAAAATGCTTTCTAAATCTTCTTTTTCATCATCGTCACTATAATCATCTTCGGAAGGTTCTGTAACAGATTTAAAGAATGATGTTGGTGGTAATTGTTGTTCATCGCCTGCAACAATAAGTCTTTTACCTCTTATCATTGAACCTATACAATCCTCGGTAGTTAACTGAGAAGCTTCATCAAAAATAATATAGTCAAAATTAAATTGTGCAGGGTCTAACAATTGAGATACTGTTAGGGGACTCATCATCAAACAAGGTTTTATTGATAATAATAAATCTGGAAGCATATTTATTATTTGTCTCAATGATTTGTGTAAGCGTTGTAATTTTGATTGATGTTGTAAATCTGCTAATTCTTTAGGAAAATTATTTTTGCCGTTAATCATATTGTCATGCAATATCTGACACAAACGTAATTTTGCAGATTTAATTAAGTTTATATCCAACTCTTTAAATTGTTTGATTAAATTATTGTGCTGTGCCGTATTAAATTCTTTTAAAATATTATTTTTTGCATATACATAGCAATTTAACCATATTCTTAAAAATTGAACTTCAAAGGCTTTGTCAATTTTAGTGAATTCAATATCACTATTTAAAAATTTATTAAAAAATTCTGTTAAATTTTCCTTTTCTATATTATCAATAGTACTTAAATATTGATTCCATACGGTTAAATCTTCAATATCAGATAACATTGAGTTTATTTTATGTTCAAAAGTTTTTATTTCTACTGTTTCATATTCTGTATTGAAAGCTTCATTTATATCTAAAATAATTAAATTTGAAAGTTCATCAAATGTAGCTTTAATTTTATCATACAAAGTCTTTATTTCTGTACATAAATTATTTATTTCATTTTTATTTATACCCTGCTCTTTGAACTTGGTAATTATATCAGTAGTAAAAATGTTACTATTAAGTAATTTTTTTAATTTAATTATACTTTGACTTGATTGATTTATACTGTCCTCACTGGATTGCTCTTTATTCCACAGTTCATTAAAGATGTTTTCTGCAATATCGTTACTATTGTTGATTTCTGAAATCCAATGTTTTAATTCTTTTAGATTTCTTAAGTCTTCATATATTTGCAATGCAGAAGCTTTATAACCATTAATAAAGAATTTTTTAATATTTCCTTTTCGTTTTAAGTAATCAATAGAAAATTTATTAAAAAATCCCTTTGAAAAATTACTAAATAATTCTATTTGAAATTCTAAATCTTCGTTTAAAATCCCTAAGCTATAATTATTTTTTACCCTATTATTATAAATATTAAATTGCTTTATACACTCACAAATTTTATTAATATCATTAGATAATTTTTCATCCGAAAATGACACATTTTTAAATGTGTCTTGTGGAATATTTAAAACAATATTTGCAATTTCTAAAACTTGCTCTAAGTCTTTAAATATATTAGGTTCCCTTATGCAAATATGTTTACATAGAATGCTATAGTTATCTTCTAACAATTTCAATGGTTCTGAAATATTTTTTAATTTTTCTCTTACAATAATCTTGTTTTGATAATCAGAATCTAAATTTTTAATGTGTGAACCATACCAGGAATATTGTTTAGGATTTCCAAGAATTTCTACTATATTTTTTAAATTCGTAAAAATTCCCTTTTTATATTCTAATGTTGCTCTATCCCAGTTTTCGTAATCTTCAAAAATATACTCTAAATCAGCTATATCAGAATTGCAGACTATTCCTATTGCATCAAATGGTGAAATATTAAGGTTTCCCATTGAACGATGAACGGCTTTAACATATTCATTCAATTCAATTTTCTTTTGCTGCAATATATCTAAACTTGTACCGGTATGATTTGATATCTCCGGCTCGGATAAAGAATTAACAAGGTTTTGCAATACAGTTCTACGATTTGTTTTGTTACTATGCAATTCTAAACAATAAGGGGCTAATCCATTCGCTTCTAAACGATTTTGCACAACTTCAAGTGCTGCAATCTTTTGGCTTACAAACAAAACCTTTTTGCCTTGTGATAATAATTCTGCAATTATATTGGCAATAGTTTGACTTTTTCCTGTTCCCGGAGGACCCTGTATGACTAAATTATTGTTTTCTTTTACAAATGCTATTGCTTGTTGTTGCGATGAATCAGCATCCAAAATTGAAAAGTTATCTTTAGGTAAAAAGTTTTTATCTAATTCATTAGCGGGACAAAGTTTTTCGATATTAGTTTCTTGAAATTCGCCAAAACCACAGATACTTTTAACCAAAGAACTTTTTTTAATTATATCTGTATGTTCTTCTAAATCTTTATACATTACAAATTTTGCAAAAGAGAAAAGTCCTATATAAGAGTTGTTATAAAGTTTCCAACGTTTTTTAATACTTATTCTCTCTTGTATTGTCTCAAAAATCTTTAATATATTTGTATCATCAATTTCATTTGCAACTAAATCATCTAAACTTATATGAAATTCTTTTTTTAGTTGTAAAACAAGTGCAGGGTTTAAAATAATATCGTCATCATTATATTCAGCTCTAAATACATCATTCATATTTGCCCTTGTAAGTCTTATCGGTAATAGTATTAGCGGTGATTCATACTTAACATCCGAATAATCGCTTTCATACCAAACTACGGAACCAAGGGTTAAAAATAATGTGTTATAACCTAAATCATCCATAGCTGTTTTTGCTGCGGTGCTGATTTTTCTTAAAGTTCGTGTTAAATCTTTTTCAGGCAAATTTGTTTGTAAATAATTATCTATATGCTTACTTGCAAGAGCTTCTCTTTCATATTTTTCAAATTCTTGCGCTTTAAATTCTATTCCTTCGTTTAAAGCTTCTCTTGATAATCTTTGTTCTTCGGGCGTATCCTCCGCATTATCTTTTATGGGTAGAAATTTCATTTGTTTTGAATTAGCAACAAGTATTCTAAACAACTCAGTAGGAATTTCATCTATAATTTTAATAGAAGCATTCTTAGTACTTTTAAAATTTAATAAACGGTTACGTTTTGATAAATCTATCAGTTTTTCTTTCCATTTAAGTATTTTACGTGTAATAGTGTTGTCTGCTTCCGGTGTTAATGGCATAGTTTCAGATGCGAACCATTTTTTGTTATATTCCATGTAATGATTATCAATTAAATGTTTCTTAATAACATTTGTTTGGGATATTGATATATCGTATTTATTACTTAATTGTTTTGCACTATAGCCGTCATTATAATCTTTAATAAATTCTTCAATGTTTACGGTATCAGAGTATGGTACACTTGTAAAATTTTGCACACTATTTTCCACCACTTACTATTCCTTATAGTTCTTTATTGCTTGTATAAATATTAACATAAAAATAGTATTAGCTACCTATTCCCAAACCAATTAACAAACAAGAACAATAACGAATAGTCGGAGTTGAAATTCTCGATTTGATTACACCAATCAAAAATTTATAACCCCACCGGCGCTAATCTGCTAAGCTGCAACCATAGCTGTTAATTACATCTTCAGAATTTAAACCGCTTATATTTTTACCCATTGCATTTGAAATTAATGTTAATATGCTTTTGGTTCTTTTTATAAAATATGCGTCAAAATTGTTACTGTAAATATCTTCAACAGAAACTAAATGCGACTGCAAATTAAATGATAATTTGGAAGTATCAGTCATATTTTTCTCAATATTCTTTAAATATTCACTTGGAGCTTTTCCTCCAATCATTCTGTTGGATTTGGCACTCAGGGGAGTCTTATTTATAATTGAGTTAAATTTAGAATTTTCTTGTCCTAAATTTTCTTTCATACAATAGTCTTTCGGGAAAATGTGATGAATATCAATATTTTCATCAATAAAATATGTTAGGTTCATTTCCTCGCTTGAAATAAAATCTCTTGCCAATTCAAAAACATTAAGTGCAACACCCCCTGTATTAACATTTTCAAATACCTGACAAACAGCTTCCTTAGGAGTATCTTTGCTTAGGGTTATTACCGAAATATGATAATTAAAAATATTATTTCTGACTTTTTGTTCAAATAACTCTTTAAAACAAATTAATCAAGTTCATCAAAATATTTTGCATAAATACATCCGATATTTAGCAAATCTTTTAAAATTATTTCTCTTGCTCCATAAAAATAATACCTTGTTTCATATTTTTCATCAAACATTCCGGGTGTTATTTTATAAAATTGATTATTATAAATAAAACTAATGCTTACTGATTTTATAGGATATTCGGGACATATATCCACCTCTTTAGCTTGTTGTAAATCATTTTGCCATTTTGTATATAATTTCAAAATTTCTTTTGGCAATAGATTTATTTTTTCTTTTTTATCTATTTCTGTTTTATACAGCCAATCCTTCCAATTCAGCCAAAATGTTTTTCCGTTTTTGTCTGTCATTTGCAGCAAATAATCTTTGGATTTAAAATTAGGTTTTTTATAATGAATTTTCACAATCAGACCAACTTATTTATTATATTTTTTAAATACGCTAAATTCGGACTTATTTACCCTTAAAAAATTAAATAAAGATTTCTTCATTATCTCCTCTATTCTTGATTTAATATTTGAATAAGCTTTTTCTTTTCATCACTTCCCGTTGTACTAAATCTGCGCAGTGAAATACCATACTTTTCAAAAATTAAATTTTTCAGCTTATCCCTTTCAGCCTGCCTGCTTCCTTCTTGGTGATATCTTGCGCCATCAACTTCTATTGCAACATAGGGTGTTTTATCTATTGTTTTATAAATTAAAAAATCAACATGAGTCCAATCATTTTTAGCGTATTTTTTCTCATTCTCATCCATTAAGCTATAATCCCTAATTATCATATTTAACGGTACATGAGCTGCAACTGCATATTTTCCTTTGTATTCTTTTAAAACATCACAAATTATGCCATACATTAAATTTTCGCTATCATACCCTGAAATTTTATCATATTTTTTTAAGAAATTTTCTCTTTGCTTTGCATAATTTTTATAGAGAAGGTCAAACACGGAAAATATTTTACTGTCTTTTATTTCAAGATTATTATATTCAATATAATTAACAAGTTCATTTATTATAGTATCTTTTTTCTGTTCATTTCCGTTAATAACAACAATTAACTGCTCTATTGCTCTTGATATAGCAACATTTAAGCGGTTGGGATTATCCGTAAAATCGGTTATATCATTATCTACGGTTGATAGAATAATAATTTTGTTTTCCTGTCCTTGAAATTTATCTACGGTATCAGCTTTTATACCTGTACCTTTAAATTGTTTTTGCAGCGCATTAGTTTGATTTCTGTATGGGGTTACAATACCAAGAGAATTATCCGTTGTACAAATATTTTCATTAGGTATTATTTCATTTTTTATAACATCAATTTGTCTTTGATTAATGTTATTTCTTGTATGATTTCCTGCAACTGTTTTATAGACTATTAAAGGGGGTCTATCGCTTTTTATGTCACTTAAAATAATAAGTTCATTATTATAGAATTTTTTATTGCAAAATTCTATAATTTTAGGATGACAACGATAATGCTCTTTTAATAATGTATGCGGAATTTGTTTAAACATTTGAGAAATTGATGATAATAAGCAATGATTTTTATATCTGTATACTTCAGGAATATTGAAATTATCAAAAACTTCATCGGTTAATTTTGCGCATGTCGTATCTACAACATTCGGTAATTGTTTTAAATCTCCCACAATTACTGCTTTTTTAGCACAAGATAAGGCTAAAACACCCGTACATAAATCAACCTGCGAAGCTTCATCAACAATAATGTAATCATACATTATATCGCTTGATAAACAAGTTCTTAGAGAATAAGTTGTACTTAAAACAACGGGGTAATCTTTTATAAATTCATTTGATTTAGTTTGTAATTCTTCAATTGCGTATATTTTTCTTTTTTGTTTTTTATATTCTTTTGCTAATTTAGCTTTAAATATTTTAGTGGAAAGTTTGGAATATTCCTTCATCTTTGTATTAAAATCAAATACATTAAGTTCATTTTCAAGTCTTTTTACGGCTTTTTTGTTTTCGGCAATTTTAATTTCATAAAACTTTTGTTGATATAGCGCTACTAAGCATTCTTTTGAATAATTTTTAAGAAGTTTGTTTATAGAAGCTCTTTTAATTTTTTTAATACCTAAAAATTCTAAAAATATCTTTATAAGTTCAATAAATTTATTTTGATATTTATAATCAATATCGAAAATTTCCGCAAAAAAGCTAAGTTCAAGCGCTTTTTGAGATGATTTTATTTTTGAAATTTCTTTTGGAATTTTTTTGATGTTAAATTGTTCGATATATTTTAAGTGGTGTGAATATTCTGTTTCGTATGCTGATAATTCTTGTTTTAATTTAGATAATTCGCTCTGTTGAATTAATTTTTCCTGTAAAGCTCTATATCTTTGTTTTAAAGATTTTTGTATTTGCTTGATTTCATCATTTTTTATTTCCCAATCTTCCATTTGAGGAATTAACGACTGAGACTTGATAAATTCTTCTTTATTTTCAGTGTTACCTAAATATGCGCAGATAAAATCTACTTCATATTTTTTTAATTTATCAATAATATTTTTTGTTGCGGAGTTGTTACTTGAAACAACTGCTACGCTTTGTCCTCTTGTAACTAAATTTGCAATGATATTTAAAATTGTTTGCGTTTTACCTGTCCCGGGAGGACCTTCTATAGTAGATAAATTGTTATTCAAAGCATTATCTACTGCTTGTTTTTGGCTGATATTAAATCCGAAGGGAAATATTGGAAATTCTTTTTCTTTATTTTTAAATAATTTTATAATTTTAAAAAATACACTGTGCTTATTATCATCCTTGTTTTCTTCAGGGGGCAATTCTCCTTTTAAAAAACTGTGTAGTATGGTTTTAGGGATAACTTTTTCTATAATACCGTAATTTTTTAGAAGAATATTAAACTTCAAACCTTTTTCAGTTGTATATTCAAGCCCGATTTTGCTTGCAATACTTTTAAAATAATTTAAACGATAATCAATAAAAAGCTCTTCTTTATCAGGTTCCGTTATTTTTACATCATGATAATTATAAGTATAAGTATATGTTTTGTTATTTTTAAAAGTAATTTTATAAAACTTACCGCTTCTAACACACTTTATAATATCATCTGTTCGATTTTTGCCTTTTAAAAAAATTTTCTTGCCGATATTATCCATTTGTAAATTATAGCATAAAATATGCTCTTGTATTTTATGATTGTTGTGCTGCGGCTGTTAATATCAAAAATGGCAATAATCAAACCGGAGGGAAAATGGCTTACAAGTGAATTAAAATACAATTTTCCACTTAATTTTTAAATTTATTGGATTAACATGTTAATAATTTGAAGAATAGAATGAATTATACAGAAAGAAATTCAGAATAAAATTCATGCTCATTTGCTTGCAGAAATAGCCTCTAAGGGAAAGATGAATAATTTGAACGACAATAAAACGGTAGTTGAAGCGGGTTTAAATATCTATTGCGTTAATGCTGCAAAATTTGTCCGTATATATTTAATTTCGTCCAAATATGACATATCAATATTGTATTCTAATAAAATAGTTAAACAAAACGCACGAATTATATATTTATGCTACTATTAAATCAAGCAATCAATAGGAGTTTAGAATGGCCTTTAATGAAGATACCCGAGTAAAAATACCGGCAATAATCACCTTAACAAGATTAGGCTATAAGTATTTGTCATTAAAGAATGCAAAATGGGATAAAGATACAAATATTTTTACTGACATATTTTTTGAAAGTATTAAGAAAATAAATAAAGAAAATAATTTATCGGATGATGACATAAAAAGATTACTTCAAGATATAAGTTTAGAACTTGATAATGATGATTTAGGCAGAAAATTTTATGAAAGATTAACCTCACAAACAAGTATTAAATTGATTGATTTTAATGATTTTGATAATAATACTTTTAATGTTGTTACTGAACTATCCTGCATAAAAGATGAAGAAGAATTTAGACCTGATATTACATTATTAATAAATGGTATGCCTTTATGTTTTATTGAAGTTAAGAAACCTCATAATAGAGAAGGTATTATTGCCGAGAGAAAAAGAATAAATGCCAGATTTTCCAATAAAAAATTTAAAAAATTTATAAATATTTCACAAATTCTTATGTTCTCTAATAATCAAGAATATGATAGTGAATCAATTACACCTGTTCACGGTGCTTTTTATTCTACAACATCAACTACAAAAGCATTTTTTAACTGTTTTAGAGAAGAAGAAGGCGAATTTGAAAGATTATCAACTAAACTAAAACCCAACAATGAAAATGATGAAAATTTTATATTAAAAGATACCAATAATATCGCAATTAAACATTCTCCCGAATTTCAAACAAATAAACAAATAATAACACCAACTAACAGATTGATATTATCGTTATTTTCAAGAGAAAGATTAAAAGACTTTTTATACTATGCAATAGTTTATGTTGAAAGAAAAGATAAAAACGAAAACACGCATCTAGAAAAACATATAATGCGCTATCCTCAATACTTTGCATCTAAAGCAATTCAAAGAAAATTGGATAAAGATATAAAAAGAGGTATTATTTGGCATACGCAGGGCGCAGGGAAAACGGCTCTTGCATACTATAATGTAAAACAATTACAAGATTATTTTGCAAAGAAAAATATTATTCCAAAATTTTATTTTATTGTTGATAGACTTGATTTAAAAACGCAAGCGGAAAAAGAGTTCAAAAGTAGAGGTTTGACGGTACATACGATAAATTCAAAGAGTGATTTTGAACAAGATATTGCTAATGATAAAGGTGCAATATCTAATACAAGGGGTAAAAAAGAAATAACCGTAATCAATATTCAAAAAATACCGCCAAATGTTTCTATAAAACCAAGTGATTATAATGTTAATATTCAAAGAATTTATTTTATTGACGAGGCACATAGAAGCTATAAAGAAACCGGCTGTTATTTTGCTAATTTAATGAGTTTAGATAAAAACGCAATATTTATATCCTTAACCGGAACCCCATTATTAGCAGGTAAAAATAGAACGGCATCAAAAGATTTGTGGGGTAATTATATTCATCAATATTATTATAATTCTTCTATTGCAGACGGTTATACCTTAAAACTAATTAGAGAAGATATTGAAACTCAATATAAGTCAAAGTTAAAAGAAGTATTGGATTCTATTTATATAAAGCATGGTGATTTGGCAAAACAACAAATTTATTCTGATGAAAGATTTGTTAGGCCAATGCTTGAATATATCGCAGATGATATGAGAAAATCTCGTATTGCTCATAATGATAGTTCAATAGGCGCAATGGTTGTATGTAGCAGTTCAGGGCAAGCAAAGGCATTTTTTGAAATTTTCAAAGAAAAATATGAAAATAAATCTACAAACAAAAATGACATCAAAACTGCCGCATTGATTTTGCATGATATTGATGATAAAGAAATCAGAAAAGATTATGTAGATAAATTTAAAGATGGAAACATAGATATTCTGTTTGTCTATAATATGTTACTTACGGGGTTTGATGCTCCTCGCTTGAAAAAATTATATATTGACAGAGAAATTAAAGAACATAATTTATTACAAACACTTACAAGAGTAAACAGACCGTATAATGATTTTAAATACGGTTATGTTGTCGATTTTGCGGATATAAGAACAGAATTTAACAAAGCAAATAAAGCGTATTGGGAAGAATTGCAACTTGAATTAGGTGATGAAATTGATAAATTTTCTAATATCTTTAAAACCGAAGAAGAAATTAAAGATGATATTGATGAAATCAAAACAGTATTATGGGAATACGAAACAAGGAATTTAGAAGTATTTTCACAACAAATAAACGATATTCACGATAAACCAACCCTTTTAAGAATAAGAAAATCGTTAGTTTTGGCAAAAGAATTGCAAAATATCATTCGTTGTCAAGGTAATACAGAACTTTTAGACAGGCTGGATTTCAAAAAGTATAATGACCTCTTGAAAATGGTTGAACTCCGTATTGCCGATATAAACTATATGGAAAAACTTGAAAATAATGTTGATATTTCAGAATTGCTCAATGTCGCTATGGAAGATATTGTATTCAAGTTTGCAAAAATCGGGGAAGCGGAATTAAAAATTGCTGATGAATTAAGAAATACACTTGCAAAAACAAGAGAAGCAATAAATGGTAATTTTGACAAAAAAGATCCCGAATGGTTATCTCTGAAGGAAGAATTGGAGAGAATATTTGCCCAAAGAAATATTTATGAAGTTTCACAAGAAGAAATGAAACAAAATATGAGTCTTGTTGAAAGTATATATTCAAAAATTACCGAATTGAACAGAAGAAATAATCTTTTACTTGCCAAATATAATAACGATAAAAAATATGCAAGAGTACATAAAAGAATAATGCAAAAACGCAGCAACTATACTCCAAAAGAGGAAATGAAAATCTGTGAAGCATTACAGGATATAAAGATAGAAGCAGATGAAACTGTTTTAAACAGAAAAGATGTTGTTGAAAATGAAGGCTTTTTTAAAAGAATTATGAACTACATTGTTTATAAAATATTCAACAAAAAAGAAATAAAAGTTGATACACAAACTTCTGAAACTATAAACAATTTGATAGTTGATGAATACCTGAAAGAATATAACGGAGATGTTGCATAATGGCAGATACGCAAATTTTTATTGAACAAACAAAAGCACTTGTTGATAAATTAAAATCTACTTGTGCTCAATATGGATTAGGAAATGACGGTAATGAATACAAAATTATTGTTCAAATTTTCTTATATAAGTTTTTAAATGATAAATTTGCTTATGAAGTAAAGCAAGTTGATGATAAACTTAAAAATGCCAAAAATTGGGAAGAGGAAGTTAATAAATATTCAGATGAACAATACAGAGAATTACTATTTAAAATTAACCCGAGTTCTGCTCAATTAAAAAAAGAACACTATATTTCGTTTTTGTTTTCAAGACAAACACAACCGGAATTTGCGGCTCTGCTTGATGATACATTAAGAGATATAGCAATCTCAAATAACGATATTTTTGCGGTAAAAACAGGGAAAGGGGAAAAGATACAACTGTTTGAAACCATAAGCAATTATATTTCAGACGTTTCAGAAAGAGATAACTTTGCAAGAGCAATTATAAATCCGCTAATCAATTTCAGTTTTGAAAAAATGTTTACTCAAAAATTTGATTTCTTTGCAACAATTTTTGAATATTTAATTCAAGATTATAACAAAGACGGTGGCGGTAAATATGCAGAATACTTTACTCCTCATAGTGTTGCTGAAATTATGGCAAAAGTTCTTGTAGGGGATAAAGATGTTAGAAATGTAAAATGCTACGATCCATCGGCAGGTTCAGGTTCATTATTAATGAGTTTGGCTCACGCAATAGGCGAAGATAAATGTACTATTTATTCACAAGATATTTCTCAAAAATCATCAACAATGTTGCGATTAAACTTAATTTTGAATAACTTGGTACACTCGATTTCAAATATTATTCAAGGTAATACCCTGACAAATCCTGAACACAAAGACGGTAATAACTTAAAGAAATTTGATTACATAGTTTCTAATCCGCCGTTTAAACTTGATTTTTCTGAATATAGAGCAGATTTAGAGGCACAATCAGATAAAAAAGAAAGATTTTTTGCAGGAATACCTAATATTCCTAATAAAGATAAAGACAAAATGGCAATTTATCTTTGTTTCTTACAACATATTATGTATTCTTTGGCAGATAACGGTAAAGCCGCAGTTGTTGTTCCAACGGGATTTATTACAGCTCAATCAGGTATAGAAAAGAAAATAAGACAAAGACTTATTGATAGAGAAATGTTGCGTGGTGTAGTTTCTATGCCTTCAAATATTTTTGCAACAACAGGTACAAATGTTTCAGTTCTTTTTATTGATAAAGAAAACAAAGGCGGACAAGTTCTTTTAATGGATGCTTCAAAACTTGGAACAAAAGTAAAAGACGGCAAAAACCAAAAAACAGTTTTATCTCTTGAAGAAGAAAATAAAATCATTGAAACATTCAACAAACAAGAAGTTATTGATGATTTTTCAATTCTTGTATCCTATGAAGATATAAAAAATAAGAATTATTCACTTTCCGCAGGTCAATATTTTGATGTAAAAATTGAATATGTTGATATAACTGCCGAGGAATTTGAAGCAAAAATGAATAAATACAAGTCAAATCTTAAAGAATATTTCAAGCAATCTCATGAATTGGAAGATGAAATACAAAAGCAGTTGGAGTTGTTGAGGTATGAGTAAAAAATTATCAGAATATTGCATAAATATTACCGATGGAGAACATGGAAGTGTTATTGATGAGCCCAATGGAAATTATTACCTTTTAAGTAATAAAAATATTGTTAATGGTGAAATCGTAATTACTCCATCAGATAGAAAAATATCAGAAAATAGTTATAAAAAGATTAATAAGAGAACAAAACTTGAAGAATTAGATGTTCTAATTTCAACAGTTGGAACTTTGGGCAAACTTGCTATTATTAACAATAAACCTAATTATGAATTTCAAAGAAGTGTTGGTATTATAAAGTGTGACAGAAAAAAGCTTTTACCACAATATTTGTATTATTACCTTTCATTAAATGCTTTACAAAATAGATTAGTAAATAATTCTAAAGGTGCTGTACAAAAATGTATATTTATAAATGATTTAAAAGAACTGATAGTTAATATTCCAAGTATTGACTTGCAAAAGTTCCAAATTAGTATTTTATCTTGCATTGATAAAAAAATAAAATTAAATAACAAAATCAATGAAGAATTTGAAAAACTTGCAAAAACTTTGTATGATTATTGGTTTGTTCAGTTTGATTTTCCTGACGAAAATAATCGACCGCTTATTTCTCGCATATTTGCACTCGTAGTCAATCCGTTCAAATTGGCGGTGCAATATGCCTAAAATGAAATTATCAGATATTGGAAGTTTATCTCGTGGAAAGTCGAAACACAGACCAAGAAATGACAAAATCTTGTACGGTGGTAAATATCCATTCGTTCAAACTTCCGATATTAAAAATGCAAATCATATATTACAGAAATATGAACAAACTTATAATGAAATTGGATTGAAACAAAGTAAATTATGGAATAAAAATACAATATGCATAACAATTGCTGCAAATATTGCCGACAGTGCTATATTGGGTTTTGATGCATGTTTTCCTGATAGCGTTATAGGATTAACGGTTGATGATAAAATTGCTAACTATCATTATGTAGAATACTTATTGCAGTATTACAAAAGAATAATTCAAAATCAATCTAATGGAACATCACAAGAAAATATAAATTTGGAAACATTTGAACAAGTATATTTTGATATCCCCCCATTAAATGAGCAAAACAATATTTCAAATATATTATATTCAATTGATAAGAAAATCGACCTTAATAATAAAATAAATTCTGAGTTAGAAAAACTTGCAAAAACTTTGTATGAATATTGGTTCGTGCAATTTGATTTTCCTGATGAATTTGGACGACCGTATAAATCAAGCGGCGGAAAGATGGTTTATAATGAAAAA
>CANPYC010000032.1 GCA_947587615.1 Candidatus Gastranaerophilales bacterium
GAGCTTGTTCAACAAAAGGCTTAGCAACTTTAAACGGCGGATTGGTGATAATATGAGTAGCTTTATATATACTTGGCAGCTCTTGTGTAAAATCAAGATTTCTTATTTCACCATATCCTCTATCAATTAGATCAGAAGAAAAAACTTGCAGTCCGTGAGCTTTTAGGATTTTGCTTATTGCTCCACTGCCACAAGCGCATTCCCATGTTATCCCCTCAAAGGTTTCACGCGCCAGCAAAGCTTCTGTTGCAAAATCAGGCGTTGGGTAAAAGTCATATTCATCAACATTCTTGCGCGTCATAAAAGAATTTTTAGACATATTCTGCCTCCTGAATTTTATTGTTTGATATTGTTCTTTCTTTGTTTTATTTTTTGGGTCCATAACCTCCTTAATATTTGCTATACTTTCTATTAAAAATAAGATCCCAACGTGAAATTTTATAGCAAACTTCAAAATCATCATCAGATAAAATAAATACTCCTTGATTGTGGATATGTTCGTGCATTGCTATTGGGATTAATAATAATTTCTGTTCAACTCCTCTTTCCTTAAACCAACTTTTATTTTTTTCATATTGCTGCCCGGGTATAAAGTGATGTAAATTGTGTGAATAATGGTTATAGTCCGCTGTACTTTTTATATTATTCAATTTAATTAGTTTACCTTTGATAACCGTATATATGGGATATTTTTTTATATCCTCACTCATTGTTGATTTACGCATTGTCGCTCCTTTAATATGTATTTAAGCCACCTTGTATTATTGCCGTATCTGTCGCAGCCATTTTGTTGTTCCGTATCAATATAAAAAGAGCTGCCTTCAAGTTGCAGCTTCTTTTTTAAAGTCCTTATTGTTGACGGTGCTTGTTTTATGTTATATAACAAATTACATTGCGTATCTGTTATACTCCCGTATTCTAACAGATGTCGATAAACTATTTTAGGCTGTGCTAAGCTGTAATAATATTCCTCTTTATTCACTACACCTCCTATAACTTGTTTTCAAAAAATTTTTCCTCTTGGTCATTTGAAAGAATCTGTCAAACATAGCATTAAAATCAGGTATTTGTTTGATTTTTTCAACCATTTCAGGGTTTGAAGTAATGATAATATTGTTCATATTTGTATATAAATAATTAACAAAATCGGCTACATCCGTAAGTGTTCTGTCTTTGTAAGCTTCACGCCCAAAATCATCAAAAATAAGCAAGTCATATTTTGCAAGTTCTTTTACTTGTTCCATAAAATCTAACTGGTTTTTATTTCCGTATGTGCTTTGCAATAATCTTATTGCCTGTGAAAATACAATAAATTTTACACGGTATCCTTTGCGTATTAGTTCTTTACCTATACACACAGCGAGTGTTGTTTTTGCATTACCTACAGGTCCTACAAAATATAAACCTTGTCTTGTTCTTGGTTTAAATTTTTCAATATACTCTTTTGCTGTTTCTATATTTTCGCAAGTTCTTGTTTTTAATCTTTTACCTAAAGTGTCATAAGGAAAATCAGCGTCTTTTAATCTTTGTTTAAGAAGAGCATAATTATATATTCTTTGTTTGCGTTTTTCTTCTTGTATTTGTTTTTTCTTTAAGCAAGTACATCCGGGAACATAAACAATTCCTATGTTTTTGTATTCTTTTGGAACGTATTCTCTGCCGCATTCAGAACATTTACGACCTTTGTTTATAGGGATTTTGATTAATTCCCCTATCGTTTTCAATTAAAAACCTCCATAATTACTATCAATTTTTTTAACATTACAAGCTTTGATAACCCAGCGCCTAATCGTTAAATTATCGCTTTTGGTTTTATATCCTTTTTCTTCTTTATAAGCTGATAAATGTTCAATAAGTTTATTTGTGTTTACTTCCCCAAAATCTTCAATAAATCTTGAATATTCTTTATCGGTTAATTTTACATTCTTATAAGAACCGTAGATTTTTTTTGTTTTTTTTGAAGTATTATTATATATATTATTTAATTCTTTCATTCTTTCATTCTTGTTTATAGTGTCGCAGTCATTTCGCAGCTGTTTCGCAGCTATTTCGCAGTCATTTCGCAATTCGTTTCGCATTTTGTAATTTTCAATAGTTTGGTATTTATCATAATTATTAACTTTAAGGATAATTCCTCGTGTTGTTTTTTGTTTCGCTAAAATATCGCATTCTGTACTCGCCCACTTTAAAAAATGATACATTTGGTGCGCAGTTACGCCGGGTATTCGTTCTTCGGAAAAATTAAAAAAATTACTTCCTCTTGAAAACAATCCGTCTTCGTGATTAACTTTTAAAAGAATATAGATAAAAATTTTTAGATATTCCGGCGGTTTCTTCCATATATCTGAATTTAAAATGTGACGAGATAGCAAAACAAAACCGCCATTAATGTAATCATTATCCATGTTTTAAATCCTCTTGCTATGTTTATAATCCGTATTTTGCAGCTGTGGCAGCTGATATTTCGCCCATTTGCATAAATTTAATTACAGACTGAAGCCCTGATATTTCTGCTTGATATGCTTTTAAAACCATTTCAAGCCCTTTATATTCTTGTTGAGCTTCATTCATTCTGCTTGCAATTTCTATTGCTTCCTGTGTAAGATCGGGGTGAGAAAAAAGCATAGGTATTTTATTTTCAAAGGCTGCCTTACTTCTATGTAAGCCGGCCTTGTAAATCATAATTGTGATTTTATTGAAGCATTTTGCGTATTCACTTCGCGCATTTTTGTAATCAATGCTAAGGCTTTTCATTTCACCCGATACCCTTAGAAGTTGCTGCGCAAAATCTTCAACTTGTTCTATTTGTTGATTTTCGTTATCCATTAATCAAAATTATCTAACGGATCGGGTGTTTCCGTTTTGACCTCGTCAACTGTTTCAGGTTCTTTAACAGGCTCTATAATTTCTGCTTCTATTTCGTTTGCATTATCAACATATATAGCCTGTCCTTCTTCATTTATCATGGTCATATCATTTGCCATTGCTGTTTGAAATTCAACTGATAATATACCCCACTTGCTTATAAGCTGCCTTAACATAGTTTTGAACGCCATAGCGTCAAAATCTTTAGACCAAAAACTATAATGCCAGTTATTTTTAAGATCTGTTCTATAACTTTGCGAATATTTTTGCGCGTGATTTTGCATTTTTGTCTTACTCCAGTATAAAGATTTTTTAAAACCGTTAAGTAATTCAAAATATGCAAAATAACCAACTATCGGCAACGATTCTCTTTCTTCATCATCTTCAATAAATTCTATTACTGCTTTACCGCTTGATTTATCTTTGCCTTTATATTCGCCTTCTCTTATTTCTATAACATCAAGATCCTTATAGTTTCCTGAACGCATAGCAAGCTGTATATAGCCCTTATAACCTAATTGAAAAGTAGCAACAATTCTTTTTAAATTTCCGTTTTTGTCGTTATCTTTAAAAGGTACAATATAGTAATGTCCTAATTGTGGACTTGGCGAAAGTTTTAAGCTTTCCCCCAACAAAGCGCTTGATAAAATTGTACCGTGTTCACATTGCGCTATTGCAGGATTATTACTAACCAAAGAAATAAGATTGGCAATAAATTTTACGCCTTCTTTACTCCCTATTACCTGATTTATTTTATTTTTTACCGCGTCATTAGTTAAATATGCGCTAAATGTTTTCTTATTGCTTGTTTGTGCTGTTAATGAATTTTGTATCATTATTCTATACCTCCGTATTCAATACCATTATTTTTCATATACTGTCCCAAGCTTCTTAATTGATCTGCCGTACCTTTAACCCAAAATTTACGTGTGTAAATTTTATCTAATTCTGCTTTTTCTTCTTGAATAGGCTCATTTTCTACCATTTTGTTAATAGCAACAACTTGGTTAATTTTTTTCTTTTGTTCTTCAAGCCTTGTTTTTTCTCTTAGAGCTGCTGCAATATCAAGCGTACTTAAATAAGTATCAATTAAAGTCAATTCCCATTCGCTTTTTAAATCTTTAATTGTTTGAAGATCAAATTTTACTTTGTTCACAATTTGTTCTATTTCAATTTGAACATTTTTTATGTTAGTTGTAGCGTTTAACCATTTCGGATTAAACACTTTTTCAAAGGTTAATAAAGTATTAAGTTCGCCAACAATAGCAGTAAAATAATTTTCCAGTTGTTTCTTCTTTTCTGCTTTTTTGTTCTCTTCATAAGCTTTTACTTGTTTATCAATAGCCCCTGCCGGTTCTTCTATTAAAGTAAGAAGCTTTTTGACTTTTTCTTCAAAGGCATTATAAGGTTCAAAATACCTTCTTTTTACATCTTTGCGCGCTTCATCAATACTTTCTTTGAATTTATTAAGCGCAGATCTATCCTCTTTTGCATTTTTAATTGTTTCATCTGTATAGGTTAAATTTTGATATTTTTCTACTTGTTCAGTTATCCATTTTTTTAAATCGTCATAATTAAATTCAATGACCTGAACAAAAGTTTGTGGATTGATTAGTTTAAATTCCATTATTTTATCTCCTTTTTTGATTTGTATATCTAAATTTACACTCCCTGAATTATAAGTGGCGGTCTTTCATCACGCTCAACGTAGTGCCAAAATTCTTTCTCTTTTTCATACAAATAAGCAAGATCATTAATGCAATCCTGCCTATTGATTTTATAATGCCTTATATGAATTTTAGGGCTTTTAAATTCCTCATTGTCGCTATATGTCAATTCTTTTAACCTTGCTTTTAATATTGCATATTTAAAATCTTCTCTGACTAAAAAATAATGAAGAATTTGTATGTAATAATTTTGCGGTATTTTATTTTCGTGAAAATCTTTGCCGCCCCATTTTTCCCAATCATGCAGCCGTCTTATTGTGCCTGTTTTAAATTCTACAAGTCCTGTTTCTTTTGTTTGTTTGTGTAACAATTCACCGTCAAAACTACCTCTTATAAAATAATGTTCTTTGTTTTGATAAGTTTTAAAACATTGGTGCATAACCATATATTCGGGAAAATCGAGAGCAAATAAAGCTCTTATTGGATCTTCCGCCAAAGTTCCGAATTTAACGGCTTCTTTATTAGAAATGTCTTCTTGTTCTTTTCTTCCCGTTTTTATTTCCCATAGTTGAACATTAGTCATATATGGATTTTGCCCTATGACTGCTGCCGCGTCTGACCCGCCTATTCCTTTTTTACGTTTTTCAAGCCACTCTTCTCTATTCATTAAGTCCCTCGGCTTCTTTTTTAGACTGCCGCAGAAATGGAAGCGATGAGCTTTCATTTCGAGGTACAGCTTTATGATTTTGTATTTTTTCGTATTTGTCAGCTTGATAATCTCTAAAATCTTGATTAGCGTCGCTCTGATATTCGTTGTAATTCATAAAATACCTTTCAACCTCCTGTAATACAGGGCGATAAAATATCTTTTTGTAATACAATTAATTATTAATAATTTCCTTTATACCTTCTTCTACACCAATTTTTAAATTGCAGTTTAAATCAATTAAACCTGCATTTTTATAATTTTTATATGTTTGTTCGGTTTCATAATCAAGTTGTTTTTGATTAAGTAATAAACCGTCTTTTTCCGTTGTCTTTTTGATATAAGCGCGTATTAATTCTTTTGTATTTTGTTTGTTTAATTTAAGTGCAATTTTGCTATAGTCTATTGTTTCAAGGTTTTTAACTATAGGTTGATTGTATCTGTCCTCATCTTCGTAAGTTCCGTAAGTAATTTCAATAAACCTTGGTTTGTTTAAAAACTCAATTAGTTTTTTAAAAGTGTTTAACATAAAATCCGCCTTTCAGTACATATTTACTTGCATTGTTCTAAATTTATTTCATTCAGACTGCCGCAGGAATGGAAGCGAGGAGCTTTCATTTCGAGGGACAGCTTTATTTTGTTAAGTTCTTATAGAAGCCCGTAGATCTAAAGATTTACGGGCTATTAAAGAATTTAGACTTTTGTTTGCTACGCTGTTTACAGACTTCCCCGCGATTAAACGTATTTTTAAGGTACCGTTCATCAGTCGTTTTACGCTATTCAATTTTCAATGTTCAATTTTTCCCATAAAAAGGGTGCAAAAATCTAAGCCCTAAAAATATTGATTTTGGGTTTATTTTTTGTTAAATTTTTATTAGGAAAAGATTTAAGCTACAAGCCTACCTCTTTTTTTCAAAAGATCTAAGATAGCTTCCTCAAATAAATTATTGCGAGAAACTCCTTCATCTTTTGCTAAAGCTTCCAATTCGTCGATTATTTTAAAAGATAAATAACCGGTTATATTGGTTTTGTGGACTTTTTGATCGTTATAAGTCATTTAGTAACCTCAAAAAATATTCATTCAATCATTTTATAATTATAATAATACAAATGTTAGATAATGTCAAACAAATAATGCTAATCAAGTTTTAATATCGTACAAATGTTTGAAGAAAGGAATGAATAGTGAACTTTCCGGAATTGCAAAAAAAATTAATAAGTTTAACAAATCGCAACATAACACAAACTGAAATCGGCGAATCCTTGGGTATTACAAGATCGACTATAAGTACAAGATTTAAAACAAAAAGCCAATTAAAAACCTCTGAACTTAAAAAAGTTGCAGAGTATTTTGATATTTACCCTGAGTTATTGTTGACAGATGTTTCACAAAATCAAACATCTGCAAGTGATGATAATTGCATATCTATCCCTGTTCTCAGTAATGTTAAAGCTTCTATGGGTTTTGGCGTATCCGTATATAATGAATCTCAAACAGCTGTATATGCGCTAAGCCGGCAGCTTGCTCACGACTTGGGAGTATCTGAATCGCAAACGAAAATGATTTTTGCAAGCGGAGATAGTATGGAACCGACTATCGAGGGTGGGGATAGTTTGCTTATAGATCGAAGCAGAACGGAAATATATGACGGATGTATTTATTGTGTAAGAATAGAAGGGCAACTATACGCTAAAAGATTACAAAAAATACCACCTTGCACGATAGTGGTAATTTCGGACAATCCTAAATATAAAGCCTTTGAGATTGATTTTTCCAAAAATATAGATTTTGATTTTGAAGTTATAGGTAAGATTCGTTGGTGGGGTAGGGTGGCAAAATGATGAATAATCCGGAAAGCGAAAGACGAAAAATAAATTAATTTCGCAATACAAAATTTTTAAAATTGAAAAAATTGTGGTATAATATAAATAGGGAAAAGGCTCAAAGAGCCATATACTCTTCAAGCCTTTCTTAACTTCCCTATTTGAGTGAAAGAAGTGCTATG
This sequence comes from Candidatus Gastranaerophilales bacterium, assembly GCA_947587615.1. Lineage (GTDB taxonomy): Bacteria > Cyanobacteriota > Vampirovibrionia > Gastranaerophilales > Gastranaerophilaceae > RUG14156. Next base: position 7,245 of record CANPYC010000032.1, read on the forward strand.
ATTATCGCCAAGATAAGCCATAGCGCTTTTTCTGTTATGCAGAATTTCACTTTATCACCTCCTTTCCGCCTTAGTCCTCTTAACTGTCTGTGACGGGGGAAGTAATCAATAGGTCAGCTTACCCTTAAATTAATTATAGCATGATAATTTATGACAAAGTATTTAATATTCCCCATCCTGTTATAGAAGGTCTTGTGTGTCTGTTTATATTATAAAAAAGCTAAAACCCATGCTGTGCATGAAAAATTTAGCTTTACAAAATTTAACATAATTTTGAATGAATAAAGCAGACTTTTATTCTTTATTATGCTACAAATAATTTAGCCGTTGCACCAAGAGCAAAAACCGTTATAAAGCCAGCAACATGCGGCAAGGTTGAGCTATTAAGGCATTTAGCGGAGGTTTTGTCGTGGTGAAAATTGCAAAAATTGAGTGCGGAAATATCGAACAAGCAGGAAGAATTTATAATATAGGTTCAAATTCTTTTTTGGTATATGTAGATGAACATTACGGCTGCGGTCAAGCAATAGCAGAAGTACGACATAAAACGCCACTGGGTGAATATATTACAAGCTTGCGAAGAATCGGAAAAGCCGCAGACAGATTGCTTGAAAAACACGGACTAAAATTTTTACAATTCAAATACAAAACATTTACGGGAACACGCGCAAAAGAATATAGCTTTAATAATATACATGGGGCAATTTATAACGGCAACGGCGCAAAAATCGCAACACAAGAAGAATTTTTAAAAATGTCGCGCATAGAAATAAACGCAAAATTAAACAAAAGATTTTACAAAAAAGATAAAATTAAATTTTAGTATTCAAATATTCATCAATGACAAATCGAACGGACAAATGGAAGTTAATTAGTGCTATTATAGCACTTTTTTTTATTTCAGACTGCCGCAGGAATGGAAGCGAGGAGCTTTCATTTCGAGGTACAGCTTTATTTCAGACTGCCGCAGGGGCGAGGCGTTGAGCCTTGACCCGAGGTACAGCTTTGTGAAAGAATAGACCAAGAATGCTTAAATCATTTATAAGGTTTTTAATATTAATGCTGATAATGTTTTTAGACGGCATAATTACAATATTTTTTGAAAAAAATGTAATAGTTAGTTATTCATATTGCATAAAAGATATTGTTAAAACTCCTTCAGAACAACAAAAAATATTAGTTGATTATTTAAAAAAATGCCATAAGCAAGTTTTTAAAAAGGATAAAAATGACAAAGCAAAAACAAAAAAAGAAATTGACACTGACACCTAAACAAGAAAAATTTTGCCGCGAATATTATCTTTTATGCAACGGAACACAAGCTGCGATAAATGCAGGATATTCAAAAGATACAGCTTATTTTATTGCTTGTGAAAACTTGAAAAAACTGAAATAAAAAAAATATATCGCTGAATTAAGAAAAGAGGCGGAAGAACAATTTTACTATTCTCGTTCAATGAGTTTCAAAAAACTTGAAGAAATACAACAAAAAGCGAGGGTAAAAGAGTTTAAAAAAGGTGTAACAAGCGAAAAATCAATAATATCAAGCATTTGTTAGAAAAACAGAATAGCCAAAACACAACAATATTGATAATTTTGGCGGGTTAGGTACTTCCTGGCTCGTAAGGCAATGCGGGTCATTAATTAGCGCAGGCTTTTTCTAGGTATAAGCTAAAATATTTGTTTCGTCTTTCGTCTTTAGTTTGTAATAATTGTTATTATTACCTTATAGCACAAAATACTATATAAAATATTTGTTTCGTTTTTGCTTAAAAGGTATGTAAATAAAGGCTATGAGCGTTTCGCATGTCAGAATTAGAAGCGGTAAAATCTAAATTAAATTTATTATCCGAAATACTTGGAATATCTGCCCGCCGTATACAACAGTTAGTAGAAGACGGAATATTACCCGCGCCCGACAAGCAAGGGGCTTATGATATACCGGCATGTGTTCAAAGTTTTTATTATAATGAATTAACAGACAGCGAAAACGAAGAATTGGACGGACGCTATGAACGGGCAAGAAAAGCAAAAGCCGAAGCCGATCGCATTGAATTTGATTTAAAAATAAAGCAAGGTTTATATTTACAAGCCGATTTGGTACAAAGTGAAATTGAAAAAAGTATAGGTAATTGCCGGGCCAAATTATTAGCACTTCCACGCAAATTTACACCACAAATTTCAGTAGCGCAAAACCCTAACGAAATAGAAGACATATTAACAAATGGAATAACGGAAGCATTAAATGAACTAATAGAGCCGGTTTTTGATGATACAATTACAAGAGATACCGAAAATACGGGGGATAATTAAAACCGCGTTTGGTGTATGGAAAAGCCCTCCAAAATTAACAATATCGGAATGGGCAGACGAAAAGCGCTATTTAAGCCCGGAAGCTTCAGCCGAACCCGGAAAGTATAAAACCGACCGCGCAGAATATCAACGCGGAATTATGGACGCTTTTAGCGACCCTGCAACCGAACGCGTTATAGTAATGTCAAGTGCGCAAATAGGTAAAACCGAGATATTAAACAATATTGTAGGGTATTTTATCGACCAAGACCCAAGTACAATATTAAATCTACAACCGACTTTAGAAATGGCACAAACATGGTCAAAAGACCGTTTAGCGCCAATGGTTAGAGATAACCCATGCTTGACCGATAAAGTAACGGAATCAAAAGCAAAAGACGGCAAAAACACGATTTTGCATAAATTATTCCCCGGTGGACATATTACTATAGTAGGGGCAAATAGTCCGGCGGGGCTTGCTTCAAGACCTATTAGAATAGTTTTATGTGATGAGGTAGACCGCTACCCCGCAAGCGCCGGTACGGAAGGTGACCCGGTAAACCTTGCTATTAAGCGTACTACTACATATTGGAATAAAAAAATAGGTTTATTCAGTACGCCGACATTAAAAGGAATAAGCCGTATAGAAGCGGCCTTTGAAGAATCCGATCAGCGCTATTTTTATGTACCATGTCCACATTGCGGAAAATATCAACGCTTGAAATGGTCGCAAGTAAAATTTAATGATAATAATGCTTCAAGCGCTTTTTATGAATGCGAGCATTGTAGCGCACATTTAACTGATACAGATAGAATAAGAGCAATAAGATTAGGCTATTGGAAAGCTGAAAAGCCTTTTAAGGGTGTTGCGGGTTTTCATTTAAACGAATTTTACAGCCCATGGCGCAAAATAACCGATATAGTACAAGATTTTTTAAATGCTAAAGGCGACCCGGAAAAGTTAAAAACCTGGGTAAATACTTGTCTTGGCGAAACTTGGGAAGAACAGGGTGAAGGCGTAGAAGCAAGCACATTAGAACAAAGGGTGGAAAATTACAAAACCATACCTAACGGCGGTTTAATTCTAACTATGGGCGTAGATACGCAAGATGATAGGCTGGAATGTAAAATAGATGCTTGGGGCAAAGGCGAAGAATCATGGGTAATTGATTACGTTAAAATTTATGGCGACCCCGACCAACCCGAAGTATGGCAACAGCTAGACGATTTATTAGCAAAAGACTTTTTACACGAATCGGGCGCAAGGTTAAATATAAGCGCTACATGTATAGATTCAGGTGGTCACAAGACGCAAGCCGTTTACGACTATGGTAGAAAACGATATAGCCAAAATGTATTTATCATAAAGGGGATAGGTGGCGAAAATATACCAATTATAGGCGCACAAAGTAAAGTAAAATGCGGTAAATCACATAAAACGGTTAAATTATTCCCGGTAGGGGTAGACCAAGCAAAAAGTACAATATTTGGACGCTTAAAAATAGCCGAATTTGGTAGCGGTTATATGCACTTTAAACAAGAAACATGCGACCGCGTATTTTTTGACAGTTTAACGGCTGAAAAATTAGTAACCAAATTTTCTAAAGGCTTCCCAAAGCGTTCATGGGTTAAGATTAGGCCGCGTAATGAAGTTTTAGACACTTCCGTATATTCTTATGCGGCGTTAAAGATTAAAAACCCGAATTTTGAGAAAATAGGCGAGCGTTTGAAAACAAATAATATAAAGGCAAAATTAGAAGCATTAAAACTAAAATTAAATGCCGAATCATTAACACCGAGCGAAAAGCCAAAAGAAGAATACGCGGTAGCTTTATACAAAAAACGCCGCGCAAAAATAAATAGTAATAGTAATTATGCAAAAGCATGGCGGGGTTAGTATGTCAGAATACCAAGAAAAACCAAACGAAACGGCGAGCGAAACAAAAACACACGCCGAAAAAATGTTAGAAGCAATAGAAGCGGTATTAGAAGGGCGATTAACGGACGAATATAAAACTATTAAAATTGCTAACCGCGAAATTACTAAACATACTTTTGATGAATTGCGCCGCATACGTGATTACTATAGGGGCGAAGTAGCGCGACAAAAAGCAAGAAAAAACGGTAAATTTAAAAGTTATAGGTATAGATTTTAATGAGTATTTTAGACTTTTTTAAAGGAAAAAATAAAACCAAAACAAAAAGCCCTAAAGGTCATTATATTGTTACGACACCTAAAAATTATGCGGCGGCCAATTTTAACAATATGACATATTCATGGACGAACTACAAGCATACAAGCGACCAAATTATAGAAAGATACGCTGAAAACCTTGTAGCGAAGTCATGCGAACAGTACATGAATAACCCATATTTTAAAAACTTTATCAGATTACTAAAAAATAATGTAATCGGCGATATGGGTATAAGACCACAGGCGCAAGCAAAGGACGCAAACGGCGAATTAGACCAAGTGGCAAACCAAGCACACGAAAATGCATGGGCGGAATGGTCTAAAGTATGCGATGTAACCGGCAAAATGAATTTAACCGGCATGCTAAAGCTTCTTATAGCTACATGTGCGCGTGAGGGCGAAGGGATTATAAGAATTGTAACCGGTAAAAATGCCGGGCCGTGGGGTTTTAGTTTACAACTAATAGACCCGCGCCGTTTGGATATTAAAAAAAATGAAATATTGCAAAACGGTAATTATATTAGATTCGGTATTGAATTTAATAAATACGGCCGTCCTGTAAATTATTACATAAAAAGATATAATGACGACTGGCGTAATTATGTATATAGCAATGAGCCATACGAAATAATACCGGCTGACGAAATTATACACGGTTTTATATCTGAATATGTAGACCAAAAAAGGGGCTTACCATGGTCTTCTACCGCATTGATGAGAATGTACATGTTAAGCGGTTTTGAAGAAGCGGCAGTAGAACACGCAAGGGCGGGCGCTTGTCAAATGGGATTTTTAACAACCCCTGCAGACCCAGACGCATACAGCGAAGACGATGACACAAATAAAAACTATGATATTGACATAGAAGCAACGCCGGCGACTTTTAAAGAATTACCGCCCGGTTATGATGTTAAAAAATTTGACCCTAACTATCCTAACGGCGAATTTGATACATTTACTAAAGCTTGTTTGCGTGGTGTAGCTATGGGGTTAGGTGCGGGTTATTCTTCATTATCCGGCGATTTATCAAGCGTAAATTTTTCATCATTAAGGCAAGGAATATTAGACGAACGCGAAATATGGAAAGGTTTACAAGAATGGTTAATATATACTTTTGTAGCGCCAATTCATGATAAATGGCTAAAATATTCGCTTTTATTTTCTAAAATCAAATGTGGCAGTGGATATTTAAAACCCGAAAGAATAGACAAATACAAATGTGTTTCATGGACAGTGCGCCGTTGGTCTTGGGTAGACCCCGTAAAAGACATAAATAGCGCAAGTATAGCAGTAAAAAACGGCTTCCGTAGCAGGTCTGATGTAATTAGAGAAATAGGACGTGACCCGGAAGAAGTATGGAACGAAGTAGAAAAAGAAAACGAAACATTAAAAAGTAAAGGTATTTTGATTCAAAACGAGGTAATAAAAGATGTTGGCAATGACGAAGACAACGAAGGAAATAAAACCACAAAATAAAATATACGGAAGCTTAACAGATAAAACCACGGACGATAAAAAAAATAAGTTTTGGAAGATTAACAATTTTTTAAATAAACAAAACGAAAAAGAAGCCGAGATTTTGCTATATGGGGTTATTGGCGACAATGCCGACTGGTCAGACGTAACTTCTAAAGCATTTTCGGACGAATTAAAAAATGTAGAAGATGCAAAAATAATACGTGTCAGAATAAATAGCCCCGGCGGTGATGTTTTTGCGGGCCAAGCGATTTACTCAATGCTTAAACGGTGCAAATCAGAAGTAATAGGATATGTAGACGGGCTGGCTGCTTCTATTGCTTCATTAGTCCTTATGGCTTGCAATAAGGTAATAATGCCTAAAAATTCTATGATTATGATACACAAACCATGGACAGCAACGGCGGGCAACGCAAACGACATGGAAAAAGTCATAGAAAAGCTTAACAAAGTCGAAGAATCATTAGTAGCGGCATACGTAGATAAAACAGGACTAGAGGAAGACGAAATAAAAGAACTTTTAGCCGCCGAAACATGGCTAAGTGCTTCTGACGCATTAGCTAAAGGCTTTGCTGATGAAATAGAAGAAACCGAAATAAGTGCATGTATTAAGGGTGATACTTTAGAGATTAACGGTCAAGAAATCAATATAAAAAATTATAAAAATTTTAATACTGAATGGTACAACAAAGCAAAAGGGCAAGCGGGCGAGGGTAAACCCGCAATAAATGTACCAATGGAACAAAAAAATATTTTAGATAGTACACAAACAACTACGAAAGGGAGTAATAAAATGTTAAAAAACAGATGTTTAGCACTTGGATTAAATTATGACGCATTGGTAACGGCAGGCATGGACGATACCGCAATTACCGCACTTTGCGAAAAATTAGAAAATGGCGCTAATGCGCAAGCAAACGCAAAAGCGGAAAAGGAAAGAGTACAAAACATTATTAAATTAGGCGAAGAATACAAAGCGCAAGACAAAGCTATGCAATTTGTAAAAGAAGGCAAAAGCGTAGACGAATTTAAAAACGAACTTATGAGAAGTTTAAGCGTTAAAAATTCTGATCCGGTAGAAAATGATGTAAAAACAAGTTTTGGTATCGGTATGACCGTAGAAGAAGCAAAAAACTTTAGCTTTGTAAAATTGCTTAATGCAATGACAAACCCAACCGACACAGGCGCACAAAAAGCGGCTGAAAAAGAATTAGAATTTTGTAGCAAAGCGGCCGAAAAATACGGCGTAAAAAATAAAGGTATTATTATACCGGCCGAAGCATTGGTAACACCTCTAACAACACCTAAAAATGCTATTAACACAACAACCGGCGCACCTTTAATTCCGACCACTCTAGAAATGGGTTCATTTATTGAGCTTTTAAGAAATAAATGCGTAATTTTGAGCGTGGCAAGACAATTAAACGGCTTAGTAGGTAATATCGACATACCTAAACAAACCGCCGGTGCTTCCGGCTATTGGGTAGGTGAAGATACAGCCCCAACAACTTCTAATGCTACTTTTGATACTCTTAAATTAAGAATGAAAACCGTAGCGGGCAATACTTATGTAACCAGAAACATGTTAAAACAAACTACTTTAGATATGGAAGCTTTTGTAAGAGTAGACCTAGCCGCCGCTCTTGCGCTTGCGTTAGACAAAGCAGCGTTTTACGGTACAGGAAGCGATAACGAACCTAAAGGCATTTCAAAAATTACCGGCATAAATAGCGTAGAATTTGCTGCAGATGATCCGACCTATAAAGAATTGGTGCAAATGGAAACCGAAATAGGGTTAGATAATGCAGCTGTAGATTCTATGGCTTATATTATCAATGCGGGGACTAAAGGATATTGTAAAACTACTCAAAAATTCCCGGAAAATACAGATGGCGGTGGTGTGATTTGGGAAGCAGGCAACCAAATAAACGGCTATAAAGCCCTTGTAACAAACCAAATAAATAAAGGTGACGTATTCTTAGGCAATTTTGCCGACTTTATTGTAGGTTTATTTGGTGGTCTTGAAATTTTAGTAGATCCTTATACATATTCTAATAAGGGCGCTATACAAGTAACAGGTTTCCAAGATGTCGATTTTGGTGCGCGTCATGAAGAATCGTTTTGTTATGGGAAAAAAGCAGCTGAATAGCATAAATTGAGTAGATAGCGGATATATAAACTTGTTAAGGAGTATCTTGACAAGTTTATATTTTTTAAAACATAACAAAAAAAGAGGTAAAATATGCGAACACTAACAATAAAACTATTAACACCCGTAATAATAGAAGGGCAGCAAGCAAGCCCGAATGATAAAAATAACGGCGTATATACCGTTACATTGTCAGAAGCACGCAATCTGATTACAAGAAAACGAGCTATTAAATTTGAAACAAAGTTAGAGTCTAACAATAAAAATAACGATAAAAGCCCGACCATTGATATTAATACAGCAAAAACGATGGCTAAAGAATTAGGTATAAATTTTAATAATTCAATAGGTGTTCAGAAGCTACAAGCACGCATAATTGAGGACCTGAATGCAAAAGCTGAGCAAATCGGTCTGATTTTTGCGCAAAATTCATCACTTGAAGACATGTACAAACTTTACAAATCTAAAGTAGCCGAAGAAAACGGTGGCGAAAATAATAAAATTTCAATAGAAGAATTAAAAGAAATTGCAACCGCGGCTGATATTGAAATACCCGAAGGAACGGCTGATGAAGATCTGCAAGAATTTATTGAAGCGCAATTAGAAGAATACGCAAATACTTTACAGATAGAAGTTTTAGAAGACGATAACACTAAAACTTTGTGGGTAAAAATCCAAGAAAAATTAAAAGAAACAAAATAAAATGACGGTAAAAGAAGATTTATACAGCTATGTTAATACGTTTGGGCAAGTTATTAAATTTACTTTGCCTGACGGAACTATATTAGACAAAGACAGTCAAGGGCAACCGCTTAAAGGTATATTTGATAACGCCTATTTTTTGGTTGAAATAGGCGACATGGATTTAGATAATACCCAACCGCGCTTAACGTGCGTAGAAGCTGATGTAACAAATGTAAGTAAAGAAAGTACCGTAGAAATTAACGGCTATACATACGAGGTTACAAAAAAGCCCCAAACAGACGGCACCGGCATGTGTCAAATTCTTTTAAGCAAGCATGGTAAATTATAAAATGTTTGAAGCTCATATCGACAGTAAACAACTGAATAATTTAACAAAAGACCTTGAATTAACCCAACTTCAAATATTAAGGCTTGCAAAAAAAGTGTTTAAAAATAGCGCTAAAGATTTTGCAAAAAAGGTAATAAAACGTGCCAATAGCGAATATCAAATAGCACAAAAGAAATTAAAAGAAAGAATTAGACAATATGTAATAAACGACCTTAAAATAAAGATTTTTAGCGGTTTTTATCGTATAGGTTTAACGCATTGGCGAGCGCGGCAAATAGGAAAAATAAAAAAAGGACAAAAAAGACGCAGCTCAGGACGCGGTGGTGTAGAATTCGGCGCAGCGGGACAAAGGCAATTTAGACCCGGAGCTTTTATTATCACTTCAAAGAGAAAAGACGGAAGCCCCGGCGGAAAAGTAGCATTTAAAAGGACGGGTAGCGCCCGTTTACCGATTCAAAAACAAGTAACGGACATAGATGATGTTATAACGCCTATTCTTGAATCGGAAGTAGAAAACTTTTATAAAATATTTTCGGCAAGATTTAATAGGGAATGTACTAAATATCTGGGTGGTAATTAATGAAAAAAAGTGAATATATCGGGATTATAAACAAAATTATAGAAGCTTTTAAGCTAAAATATCCCGACTATAACATATACGATTATGATGAAGTAGACGAAAACGACATAGAACTACCCGCAATTTTAATACAATTGCCGAGTTTTGAAAATGCCGATAACCCTATAAGAGAAGTGTTTAGAGTAAAAGCAACTTTTAGGGCTTATGTTTGCGAATCTTTTAGAAAGACTGAAGACGGTACATCCAAACACCGCATAAGAGATACCGCTCTTTCAATTGCAAAATTTATAAATAACAACGATTTTGGGGCAAAAGACGTATTTAATAAGGCATCTTTTGATTATGCAACCGAAGATGAATTCAACGAAAAAATATCAAGCAGTGAAGTTTGGTATGTAGAATGGCAGCAACAAATATATAGCTATGTAGTATAACTTTAGAAAGGTAAGGCAAAAATGGCAGCAGGAAAAGAAACAATTACAATAGGTATTCGTGACCTTAAAATATCCCAGCTTATAAAAGATGATACAACCGGGGTAGAATATGGTGAACCAATAGACGTACCCGGCGTTAAAGAGGTACAAATAAATTTAATTCAAGATGAAAAAGAATTAACTGGTGACGGTGTAATACTTGATACGTATAACAAACGAAAGGGGTATGAGGTATCATTCAAAAATGCTCAATTTACACAAAAAGTTTTAGATTTAATTAACGGCTCAACAACAACGGAAACGGGCGAGGCAGAAGGTCAAAAAGTCTACAGGACAATTGATAAATCTGACGATATAGCGGGTTATTTTGCTCTTGAATTCGCACCTGAAAAAAGCGTAGGCGAAAAAGACTATCATAGAATTCTTTACAAGGTAAGCGGAACTTACTCGGAAGAATACACCGAAGAAGATTACATGGTATGCAGCTTTAGCGGTAAGGGTGTTGCGCGCACTTACGACAAGGCATTTGGTGAACGCGTAACCAGCGATAAAATAGAAGATATCAAACAAATCGCTGCACTACCCGCAATCTAGAGCCACACTAAAAATTTAAAGGCGGTTATAATACCGCCTTTTTTGTATTACAAAAGATAAAAAGGTTTTAAAATGTCACCGGATAAAATAACAACAAACGGATTTAGGGCAAATATTTTAGGTAAAGAATACTTAATACAATTTCAAGTGCGTAATTTTATAGCTCTAAAAAAGCGCTTCAATATAGAGATGTATGAACTGGTAAACAGGGTTTTAAGCGCTGACTTAGAAGCAATTATATATATGATATGGTGCGGAACATTAATTTTTAACGATTTTGATATATCCGACCCGATAAGTATAAAAGAAGAAATCGACTTAAAAAAATTGTATGAAATGGATAGTAATTTATTAAGAGAAATAAGCTTAAATGTTTCCAAAGGTCTTTTAAACAGTTTACCTAGGGCAGATTTAAAAAAAAAGACGAAGCAGACAGGCATGGTAATAGAAACAATAAACAAAATAAAAACAATTCTGAAAATGAAATAGAATGGGTTTTATTGTTATATACCTATGTTTCTGTTATGGGGTTTAGCGAAGAATCGTTTTTTAAGGCAACTTATAAGAAAATTTACTCCCTTTTAGAAGCGCGCAGCGATTATATCAATCAAACAAGCACAGCGGTTAACACTGATAACGAAAATAAAGCACTTCAGCGTTTGGATAATTTTTTAGGTTAAAGCAATGGCAAAAAAGAAGTTAGATATATTCTTAGGCATGGATAATGCCGAATTAAAAAGCAAAATAAACGAATCCAATAACCTGCTTAAAGGTTTTCAAACATCAATAGGCGGGATATTAGGCGGTGCCGCTTTAGGCATATCCATAAAAAATATGGGCGATTTTGCCATAAATGCTTCTAAAAATTTTGAACAGGCGCAAGTATCATTTAGCAAAATGCTCCAAAGCGAAAAAGACGGTCAAAAGCTTATAAATGATATTCAAGAACTGGCAAACGCAACCCCCATGACATCTGACAGCCTGGCGAATAATGCGCGTTTATTACTTAATTTTAATGCGGTAGCTAAAGATGAAGTAATACCAACGCTAAAAATGTTAGGCGACATATCCGGCGGTGATAAAAACCGCATGGATAGCTTAACCCTTGCTTTTGCACAAAGTGCAAGTGCGGGGCGACTTATGGGCCAAGATTTACTACAAATGATAAACGCCGGATTTAACCCGCTTCAACAAATGAGCGAAAAAACCGGCAAAAGCATTGCGCAATTAAAGGACGAAATGAGTAAAGGCAAAATTACTACAGATATGGTAATACAAGCCTTTAAAGACGCAACAGCCGAGGGCGGTAAATTCTATGGCATGATGGAAGCCCAAAGCCAAACTAAAGCCGGATTGGAAGCGACTAAAGCCGACAGTTTAGAAATTTTAGCGCGTACAATAGCAGATGTTGCTATGCCTGCCCTAAAAGAACTAGACCAAGCAGAAATAAAAATAATACAAGATACAACAGAAACAGCAAAAACTCTTAGAGCTTGGGCTGAAGTAAATAACCAAACCATAAACACCATATCTAACATGGCGCTTGCATTGGCTACGGGGGTGGTAGCATACCAAGGAGTAGTAGCTATCGTCCGTACTGTATCAAAAGTACATTTAGAGAGTGTAGCGGCCATAAAAGCAATGGAAGCGGCACAAATAGAAGCGGCAGCAGCAGCAAAAGCGGCAGAGCAAGCAGAATTAGCGCTATATTTTGCAAGACTTAAAGGCGACCAAGCCATGATAAAAGAGTGTGTAGCGTTGAGAGCATCAACGGCGGCAAAGGCTACCGAAGCGGCCGCAACCGCTAAAGCAACACAAGCAACAGTTTTAAATTATGTAGCTACGGGTAATTTAGCGCAGGCATTTAAACTTGCAACCGTACAAGTAAAAATCTTTACAGCTTCTTTGTTTGCTAATCCTTTTACATGGATAGCGGCGGCCATAGCAGGTGTTACCGGGGCTGTATTTGCATATAAAAATTCGTTAGAAGAAACCGCCAAGGCTATAGACGATATAAACGCCAAATACGAGCAACAAAACGCGCAAATAGAAGACAATATAAGCAGTATTAACAGGCTTGCAGATATTAAAAAAAGAAGTGTTGCCCAAGAAGAAGAATTAAACAAAGCTATTGACACTTTAATACAACAATACCCGAATATATTAAGCGAATACGATAGAGAAATAATTAAGCTTCAAGGCGTCAATACCGAATTAGCGAAAAAAATATACCTAACAAAACAAGCGGCAAAAGTCGAAGAATTACAAAAACAAAAAGAAAAAATAGACAAAAAAGTAGATAAACAACACCGTAGTTATGTAATAAATAACGAAATAAGTGCGGCAAGGTACGGCACGCCGATAGATACACGCGCCGGACGTACCGGGGTTAGAAAATCTTTGCAGCAAGACCAAGACCGCATAAATAAAGAATTGGAAGATGCACAAAAACTTCTGGAAAAAATGCAAAATAATGAAATTGGCTTTGGGGGGATTGACGAAAAAAATCAAACTACATCAACAAAAAGTACAAGCACACCTAAAAATAGCGGGGAAAGTAAAGCTAAAAATTCAGCCAATAATGCACAGAAAGAAGCATTAGCACTAAAGCAAGCGGAATTAGATGCGCAATTATTGCAAGTTGCAAAAAATTCCGAAGAAGAATATGCGTTAGAATTAAAAAAAGTAGACGCAAAAATAGCGCTTGAAAAGAAAGGCACGGCGGCATATCAACGCGCATTAAACGAAAGGGCAAAATTAGAACAACAACACCAACAACAAATAGGCGAAATGGAATTAGCCGCATTTAATAATAAAATGGAATTGGCTAACCTTGAAATAGAACGCGAAAAAGAGCTATTAGAATTTGATAAAGAACATGGCGGGGTATCAAATGCCGAATATTATAAAAAATTAACGGAATTTGAGAATAAAAAGTATAATTTGAAATTGGAATATTTAAACAAGCAACAAGAATTATACAAGAATGATTTACAAAAATATACCGATATTGAGTATCAAAAATTAGTAGCTACCGCCGAATTTGAAAACCAAAAGCAACAGTTAATAAACGAATCTATAGAAGCCGAAACCGAAGGGCTACAAAATTTATTTAGCGATATTGGTAATTCGTTTCAAGATTCGATAGGCGAATTTTTGGCGGGTAATCAGACCTTAAAAGAAAGTTTTATAAACATATTTGATGATATTAGAAATTCTTTTGCAAAGATGATAGCCCAAATGCTTGCAGAGCAAGCAAAATTAGCCGTAGTAAAAGGTATTACAAACCTTTCAAATAATGGCGGTTGGTTAGGTACTGCGGCCAGTTTTATAAAAGGGTTTTTCGCAGATGGTGGAATAGTACCGGGTAGCTATAATCAACCTACACCAATTATGGCACATGGGTCTGAAATGGTATTAAATCCGCTTCAACAAAAAAACTTATGGAATATAATAGCAAGCGGCAGTGAAAGACAAAGAAATACACAAAACAATTCAAACAGCGAAAGTCAACCCGTAATAGTAAACAACATAACACCCGTCTTTCAAAGTCTTGACCCTGCACAGGGTCAAAAGCTCTTTACAGATTGGATGAAACAAAGCGGTATACCATTAGTAAGAGATAGCATAAAAAACAATAATCATCAAATGAGAGAAACCGTTAAAGGCGTCGGGTAATAGTTTTTTGACCGTTTTCATCAAAGCATTGATTACCGATCCAATGCCCTATTAATTTTTTGTTTTTATCAAAAATAAAAGCTTCATTCTCACTTACGGCAAAATTTATACTAATAAGCCGTCCTTTAGTATCGTATGCTACGGTCCTATAAGGGTATGTACCTTTAAAAGTATTTATTTCATATTTTAACAGTCTGCCGCTTGTTGAGTAGTATAATTTTTTCTCAGGCTCATCTTCTGTTTGAACACCATAAAAAGATAATTTTTTATTTTTGTTATAAAAAGGTACTAATTTTCTCTTAAAACCCAATCCTGCGATTAATTTTCCTTGGTTCAGGGCTTCAATATTTGAAAAATAAAACATGTCACGTAAATAATGCTTAATCTCGCTTAATGGAATTTCCGGGCTGATATTTTCAAAAGCAGCTATACGGGCAGTATCAACAGTATATTCCACACCGCCTTTAAGAGTATAGGCGTTAGCAGGCATGGCAAAAATAAATAAAAAGAAAATTACTAAAAGTGTTTTTTTAAGTTTGATTAAATCAATTTTTTTGAGCCTTGCAAACTGAATAAAATCTTTTTCACAACTCGAAACACGCAATACATGCAAGAGCGCTTCTTTTGGATTTATTTGAGGGCGCCCCGCCCCGGGTCTTTTGCCGCCACGTGTCATATCGGCTCCTATCTGTAGCAATAATTAAATAACTTTTATATTCTAATTATACCATATATTTTAGATTATGTAACATAATCAAATAAACTACTAAGAATTTGTAACAAATTCATACAATTAGTAAGGAAACACGCAAAACCATGGCAGATGATATATTAACTTTTGATTTTGAATACCGAGAAGCTTATACAAGTACAATAGAATTTGATACACAAATAAACGAAAAACATAAGGGAAAAGAGCAGCGATACCCTAAATGGACATATCCAAAAAGAACATTTACGCTAAAATTTGATAAAAATTTTAGCGATAGGCAAGCTTTAGAAAATTTCTTTATAAAAGTTATGCAAACCGGCGGTAAGTTTAATTGGACTTGGGCAGCCGACAAGGGCGGCAACGATAAAACTTATTTATGCTATTTTGAAAA
Source organism: Candidatus Gastranaerophilales bacterium (assembly GCA_947587615.1). Classification (GTDB taxonomy): domain Bacteria; phylum Cyanobacteriota; class Vampirovibrionia; order Gastranaerophilales; family Gastranaerophilaceae; genus RUG14156. Next base: position 22,778 of record CANPYC010000032.1, read on the forward strand.
CGAGACTTTTAAACAAAATATTAAAAATCTTGGCTATATGGATTGCGAGCTTGGGCTTGTGTGTATTGATAATTCACCAATAACAAACGTAGGTGAATTTGATTTTTATCATGATGCAGAGTGTGAAAATTCGCTAGATTTTTACAGAATTATGGATAATGTTTTTACCGCCGCAAATAATATGAAAATATGGTGGGATAAGCCTAAAAAGTCGTGGACATTAAAATTTGATAAAGACCCCGAAGTGCGCAGAAAACTGGAAGAATTTTTTATAGCAAAAAGAGGGCGTTTTAGGTCTTTTGATTGGACTTGGGAAAAATCAAGAGGTGGCGACGGTAAAACTTATCATGTACGTTTTGACACCGACACACTACAAATGGATATAGAATATTTTGGCTACGCAACTCTGCAAGTGCAATTAGTTGAGGTATTCCCAAGCGCTAATCCTTTATTGGAAGTCGAAAAAGACGAGATTATACCAAGAAAATTACTTAATATTGATATACCGGATCATTCAATAAGAATTCTTGATAATGAAACTCTTGAACAGCTAATATACAATGGCGAATTTTATTTAGGCGCTCCGCTATCACATGATGAAATTAAAAAAGATGACAATTCAAGTGTTTCAAAAATGAGTATAAGTTTATCAAACGTCGGGCTTGGAGTGTCTGCTATAGTCGGCAACAATGGGGATATTGTAACAAACTCACCCGCCGTTTTAACGCTTGTTTTTTTAGATGTAAATACTAATGAATTAATAAAAAATACACATCAAGTTTTGTACGCAGGTAATTGTAACAATTTAGTACTTGATTACGAAAAAGCAACAATGGATATAGAAACCCCGCTTGGCGGCTATGAAAAACAATGTCCCGTAATGAAATATCGTGCAAGTTGCCAAGTCAGACGTTTTAAAGATTGCAGGTGCGGATATAGAGGTAAAGAAACCACTTGTGACAGAACTTTTGCAAGGTGTGAAGAACTTGGAAATATTCAAAATTTTAGAGGCTTCCCGACAATGTATGAAGAATTGGTGATTAAGGTTTAGTATATGGAAAATTTTAAAGAACTCCTAAAACAGGTAGGTAGGCCCTATCAAATGTACAATGAAGATGGTACATATCAGGGTTGTTTTTATCCCGTGCAATTTTTATATCCCGATA
>CANPYC010000033.1 GCA_947587615.1 Candidatus Gastranaerophilales bacterium
GTGTGAGTATTCTAAGTTTCAAGATTGTTTCTTTTGTTGATGATTAAGATGGTGGACTATTTACCCTATAAATACAAAACTACTACGGCAAGGAATTATAATTGCAGGGTAGTTATAAACGGTGGACTGAAGTCCACCCTGCAAATATTTGTCACCACATCATTAGCGAGAGCACAATCGTAAGGTAGACTTTAGTCTACCATCTTGAAACCTAACTTGCGGGTTTTTGGTTTTTAACTTAGCCGTATGGTGACTTTAGTCCGCAGTTTTATCAAGGGTTATCCATGGCAATCTTGCTGAACGGGTATTTGTTTCAAAGTTTCAGAATTGCTTTATTGCTTTATTGATTATTAAGATGGTAGACTAAAGTCTACCCTGCGGATGGTGTTGCATTATAGAATGGATTTAATTTTCAAAAGTTATAAACGGTGGACTGAAGTCCACCCTGCTGATACCAAACTACTAGGGAGGAGAATTATAATTGTAGGGTAGATTTTAGTCTGCCATCTTACTACTTTATTTCCCTATTCCATTAAAAGGGCGGAGAATTATAAAAGGTTGGGGATAAAAACAGTAGGGTAGACTTCAGTCTACCATCCTGAAACTGTCTTGCAGGTTTTGATTTTTAGCTTAGTTATAAACGCTAGACTGAAGCCCACTCTACGGCTCCGCTTTTAAAACCTCGGTTTTAGTCGCTTCGTAAGTCTACTCAAACAGACAGGCTCACTAACGTTATGCCCCGGTCGGAATCCGCCGCAAGTTATAAACGGTGGACTGAAGACCACTCTATAAATACAAAACTACTACGGCAAGGAATTATAATTGCAGGGTAGACTTTAGTCTACCATCCAAAAAACCTGACTTGCCGTTTTTTGATTTTTGACTTAGAGCATGGTGAACTAAAATTCACTCTATGGCTAACTACACCCTTGCTGACATTAGCTGCATATAGCACTAGGGTTGAAGTGTTTTAAGCTTAATATTGCTATTTGAAAGCAAACTCCATACACAACCGATAAAGCACATAGTATCAAAAGCATATCTAAAGAGTGCTTCAAAAATATTTGGGCACAATTTGCAACATAAATATCAAAATTTAAGCAAAAAAGCTTTCTAATGTTAATTTAACGCTATATGCAAAAATTATTCTTTTTCTTCTTTTTCAGGTGCTTTTTTAAATTCTTCGGGAGCGTCATCTCTATAAGGGTTCCATCTGTCAAGACCCATTTGTTTTCTTACAAGCCCGATACCTACATGAACTCTCCATTCATCCATTTTCAGTTGAGCTGCTAAAATTTTATGACATCCGATTGGAGGAAGCGGAAGCAATGGTTCGTAAAGATTTTTAATAGCCATCATTTGATCAGGTGTAATTGCAAGTTTTCTTTTTGGGAATTGAACTTTAGGTAACATCATTTTTTGTCTGATTAAGTTAATACCAAAGAAAACTTTTTTAGGTTCTAACTCAATTGCTTGAGCTATTACTTCATGAGCGTCAGGGTTTGGCAGAGGAAGCATTTTTTTATACATTTCCTCAATTTGAGCCAATTGCTCTTTGTTGATTAAAAGCGGTCTTGCTTTTCCGCCTTGTTTCGGACGTTTAAAGCCGCCTTTACCCATGGGTCTTTGAGGACGTCTGTTGTATCCGCCCTGATTATTGTCCCTTCTTTGGAAATTTTGTCTTGGTCTGAACCCGCCTTGATTATTTTGAGAGCGATTGTTATAGCGCTTTGTATATCCTTCGGGATTACCGGTTCCTGCGCTATATCCTCGAGAATAGTCAACAGCAACGCCATTCTCGTCAGTCGGAGCAGCCGATGTGCTTGTCCGTTCCGGATATAAGCAATCGGGACAAATTACTCTCTTGGGGTTCTTAGTTTCAAATTCCTTGCCGCATTTAATGCATTTGTTTGTATACATTAAGATAATCTTTCTATTGTTTATTATTCCCATCTTGTAATGAAATTAACTTAACAGGCAATATATACTACACTTTCATTGTTAGAATTATTGTTGTAATTTTATTTTATAAAAAAAGATAAATTTATACAAGCTTTTTCTTAATTTTTCAATTAAATTTGATTTTTTGTAAAAAATTGATACAATTTAAGTATGGCAAAAGATGGTTTAATTAATTGTAAGAAGTGCGGTACACTTTTTTTTAAAAATTCGGGACGTGAAGTTTGTGAAGAATGTTTTAAAAAAGAGCTGGAAGTTATTGACTCAATCAGAGATTACATTACAAAATCAAAAAAAGATAAGGTTTCGCTTGAAGAAATAACCGAAAATGTGCAAATCGTAATGGCTGATCTTGAAGACTTAATCACAAGAGGCAGACTGTTTACGGTTATTCCAAAACTCTCTATAAAGTGCAGATTTTGCGGTGTTGAACTTGAGGATGACGAAAAAACAGGATTTACCTGCAAAAAATGTCTGCTAAGATTTTCACCAAAAGTTAATGAACTTGAAAAAAAAGGTCTTAACGTAAGAAAATACGAAGAAGAAGCAAGAAATATAAACAGAAGGCTTAGGGGTGGTATGAATACCGTTTCGGACAGTAATTCCCGCTATGGTTTTATTCAAAATTACGGACTATAAGACTACAATCTTACATTACAAAATTGTTACCATATTTTAAAGACCCTGTAAGATAGCATTCTTTAATTGTCGAACGCAATGAACTGTATACTTTAGTCTTGTTTAGTTGTGCGTCTTCAATATTTGCTTTGGAGGTTTCGTAATTATTCATTACAAGCTTTGATAAATCCAAATTCAAGTCAAGATTGATTAAAATTGAGCTGGTACGACTGTCCATAATTTCATCCTTTAATATATAACTTTTATATATTAATAAAAACAATTTTTAGGTTTTGATATCAAAAATATATAATAAATTTACAAATCTTTACAAAACTATTCAAGCTCATAATCACCAAGATATACGGTTTTTAGGCTGTGTCTTAAATTTTTATCATCGCTCTTAAAATGAATTTTAATATAGTTTCTTGTAACTGCACTGTATAGTCCCGTCTTTGGAGATTTTCTCTCGATTAAAATTTCCTGATAGGTATTTTTATTTTTTTCTAAAAATATTTTATGCAACTTCTTTGATAACTCGTCAATTAATTTAGCCCTCTCGCTTTTAATACTGTCTTTTATTTGCGGCATGGAACAGGCGGGTGTTTTTTCTCTTTTTGAATAAGGAAAGCAATGAATTGAAGAAACACAGGCAGTTTCAAGGTTATTAAAGGTTGTTTTAAAATCTTCATCATCTTCATAAGGAAAACCGACAATAATATCACAACCTATATAAGGGTTTTTGAAGTTTTTATGCAGCTTTTCAATTGTTTTAAGAGCAAGCTTGGTGTCATAGTTTCTGTTCATATTTTTGAGGGTTTTATCGCATAAAGATTGCAAGGAGAGATGAAAATGAGGGCAGAATTTTTCCGATTTTGACAAAAATTCAATCATATTATCATCAATTTCGTTAACATATAAAGACCCCAGACGATACCTCGGAATTTGCGTTTTTTCAATTTTCTTAAGTAAATCAAGAAGATTTTTATTTTCCTCCAGTCCCCATTGACCTATATGTATACCCGTTAGGACAATTTCTTTAATATTTTTTTTATTAACAATTTCAATTTGTTCTAAAATATTTTCAACACTGTTTGAGCGTGAATTTCCTCTTGCATAAGGAATAATACAATATGAACAGCGGTTGTTGCACCCGTCTTGAATTTTAATACTTACCCTTGTTGAAGAAGGGTTGTATAAAAACTTGTTTTCAAATTTTTTCTTTTGAAAAATATCCTCAACAAAAAACCCTTGTTCTAAATTAAACAAGCTGTTGATATATTTTCCAATGTTCATTTTCTCGCTGTTACCTAAAATTAAATCAATATTTGAATAGTTAAAATTTTCGTGTTGTTTGTATGTTTGAGCGCAGCAGCCCGCTAAAACGGTTTTAATATTCGGATTAATTTTTTTTGCATGGTTTAAAAGATAATTAACCTGAGAATCGCTATGTGATGTAACCGAGCAGGAATTAAGAATGTAAATATCGGCGCTGTTAAGGTTTTGTACCTGTTCATAGCCGAGATTAACAAGCTCGTTTTGAATTATTTGTCCTTCAAGCTGGTTTTGTTTACAGCCCAGTGATTTTATATAAAAAGTTTTCATAAGATTATTATTACATAAAAAAGCGCATATTATATCATAAAAATAAAAAAATGCCAAGGAAAACGGCGAAAATTTGCACGCATTTACAAATTTTAACTCAAAAACTAACGTTTTACATCATTTTATTGTATTATTATACATGTAATTTACCATTTTTACTGACAGTTAGATACAAGAAAAAGAGGTGGTGGCCCTTAATAAAAAGAATATAATATATTGTAGCATAACTTCAAAACGCTGCATCGGGATTTATTCTCGTTGCAGTTGTTTTATAAAAGGTTAGATGTTATTATTAAATAATAAAATAATAAAGCGGGGAGGTAATATGGCAAAAGATTCAAGTTTTGATATAGTTTCCGAGTTTGATAAACAAGAGCTGACAAACGCTCTTGATCAGGTAAAAAGAGAACTTACGACACGTTTTGATTTAAAAGACTCAAATTCTGATATCAGTCTTGTTGATGATGTTATAACAATTACAACAAATGACGAGATGAAGCTGAAAAATATCTATGATATTCTTCAATCAAAATTAGTTAAAAGAAATTTAAGTCTTAAAATTTTAGACCCGCAAAAGATGGAAAATGCCCTGGGTGGTAATGTTAAGCAGGAAATTAAACTAAAAAAAGGCTTAAGCAGTGAATTAGCTAAAAAAATCGTAAGCTATATTAAAGATACAAAACTAAAAGTGCAAGCTTCAATTCAAGGCGACAGCGTTAGAGTATCGGCTAAAAGTAAAGATGACTTACAGGAAGTTATAAAAGTAATAAGACAAAAAGAGGACTCGCTTGACGCACCTTTGCAGTATACAAATTACAGATAATTTATTATCTTATCTTTTTATTTGAGCTTTTTTTGTTATAATTAAAAATATGAAATTTGCAATAAGAGTTATTAAAAATCAATTCCATCCCTTAAAAGTGTCCTCCGATGCTAATATTAAGCACGGGCAATTAGTCCTTGTTAAAACAGATAAAGGCGAAGAAGTATTTAAGGTTTTTTTGGTTAACTCGGAAATTCAAAAACTTTGGGAAAAACATCAACCCGAACCCCTTTCAATTGTTAGAATTATGACGCCTGAGGATTTGGCGGTTTATGAAGAACAAAAAAAGCTTGAAGTTGCTGCTTTTTATAAATGCCGTGAACTTGCTCAAAGGCGCAATCTTGTAATGCAATTCAGTCAAGCAAGATATACTTTTGACAGAAAAAAAATTACATTTTACTATACAGCCCCCGAGCGGGTAGACTTTAGAGAACTTTTAAAAGACTTAACCCAAGAATTTAAAAAAGTAAGAATAGATTTAAGACATATAGGCGTCAGGGATGAAACTTCAATTCTTCAAGGGCAGGGAATTTGCGGACAGGATTACTGCTGCTGTCGATTTTTAAAAAAGTTTGAACCCGTTAACACAAAACTTGCTAAAGACCAAGGTATTCCGATTTCTCCCGCAAAAATTACGGGCGCATGCGGAAGATTGTTATGCTGTCTTAATTATGAATATAAAAATTATCTTGATGTTGCAAAAATATTACCTCCGGTAGGCTCCGGTGTTATGACACCCGAGGGCTTAGGCAGAGTGTTTATGGTTAATTTCTTAAAGAAAACAGTAAATGTTAAACTTGAAGACGGTAAAATTAAAGAATATCAAAAGAATGATATTGAAATGATAGATGGTGAAGTTAATATCGATATTGATATTAACAATAACTTAAACTATCAGGATGATGAAGTTGTTGATATTAAGTCTTTAGAAGATGATAAAAATTCTTCAACAGGAAATATATAAAACATATAAATAAAGGGAAGTATGGAAAATATTACAAGCGAAAAATTTGCCTCAATAATAGCCAGGTTTTTAGACGATAATAAAGCAAAAGATATTACAATTTTAAATGTTTCAAATGTCTGCTCTCTATCTGATTATTTTATTATTGCAACGGGAACTTCAACAACGCAGGTTAGAGGTTTAACGCAAAATCTAAGAAAGAAAATTAAAGACACATTTAAAAGAATACCCTTAGGTGAAGAAACAGAAAAACAAAATAAATGGAATTTATTGGATTATGGCGAAGTTGTTGTTCATATAATGCACTATGAACAAAGAGAAAACTACCAAATTGAAAAATTCTGGTCGCATGCTTTAATTTTAGAGCGAGAAGCCTGGGAAGAAAATTCAAAAGAATACGCAATGTATGACTAATAATTATTTAAAAACATTTAACTAACTGATTGTTATATTATTTATGGGTTGTATAATTTTTTTATGGAGAAAATTATACTGCTGTTATTTATCCTTTTAATACCTTTCAGCTTTGCTTCATCGCAATACAAAAACGTTGGAATTGCAAAGTATGCGGTTTTGGAAGTTAAAAACGACAATACCCCCTTGAGAGATAATGACAATGAAAATGCAAACCGCCTTGCACATCTTTTTAAGAATGCGGTTTTATTTGCGGATAAAGAAAACAAAGATTATTACAGAGTTGAGCTGAACGAAAAACTCTACGGGTTTATAAATAAGAAATTTGTTGATGTTCAAGCGATTATACCTGAAAAAAGAGTAGATAATATTAATAAAATTACCTTCAAAGAAACAAAAGATAATTTTGATGTTAAGATTGAAACAGACTCGCAAAGCGCTTTTATTGTTGAAGAAGAGGGAAATAATCTTAATTTTACTCTTTATGACAATCACTTTGATCCGATAGATACAAAAATTGTTAACAAGACTGACAATTTTGCCTTTAGCGAAAAAATTTCAAACGAGCTTGAGATAAATTTTTTAAACAATCAAAAATTATTCGGCTATGACGTTGTACACTTCAGTAAGGGCTATATTTTTACAATTAAAAAAATTCCTAAAATCAACAAAAAAAAGCCCTTAAAAAATATTACGGTTGTGGTTGATCCGGGGCATGGAGGGGCTGAAGCAGGTGCTTGCGCTTTTGGCTTGGAAGAAAAAAATATAAATCTTAAAATATCAAAACTTTTAAAGCGTGAGCTTGAAAAAAGAGGCGCTAAAGTCTATTTAACAAGAAAAAAAGATGTTAAAACGGGTTTATATGACAGAGTTCAATTCTCAAAAGAAAAAAATGCCGATATATTACTTTCAATTCATCAAAATTCGCTTGCAAACCCCAAGGATATTGTTAATAAACATGGTGTTGGAACATATTACTATCATAATCAGTCAAAACCTTTAGCACAAGCAATTCAAAACAATTTAATTAAAGCAACAAATTTTAAAGATGATAAAGTAAACCATGCTTCTTTTGCCCTTACTCGTCCGACAAACGCAATCAGCGTTTTGATTGAATGCGGATATATAATAAGAAAAGAAGAAGCACAAAAATTAGCAGATAAAAATTTTCAAAAAATCGTAGCAAGAGCGATAGTAAAAGGTTGCGAAGATTATTTAAGAGACTTATAGTTAAATCCCGGGCTTTAGTTTGTCATGCCGTCAAATTTTACTGCTTCAGGGTTTAGCGCAAGCCATCTGTATACCGCATCATCCGCTTGCGGAATTTCGCAAATAAATATTCCTCCCGATTTACCCCTTTGTGATATAAGATTTCCGCTTTTAAAAAGTTCTCTTAAAGCACGTCTTATTGTATTGGGGCTGACATTTAAAATTGCTGCAAGCTCTCTTATCGTTGCTATTTTGTCCCCTGCTTCATAATTTTCAATAATATATTTTTTTAAGTGTTCTAAAACTTTTTGCCAAGCATATATATATTCTTGATTTTGTATTATTTTTTTTCTTTGCTTTGAAGTATCACTCATAAAGGCTGTTTTGTTATCATTTTCGCTATCATTACAGCCTAAATAAATTGTGCCGTAGCGCCCTCTTCTTGATAAGACAATTTTTTTAGTATTAAGAATTTTCATTGCGTCGTTAATTGTTTTAATGCTGACATCAAACATGCTTGAAAAAGTCATATTGGGAAGAATTTTATCTCCTTTTTTGTATGTTTTTTCGATGTAATTTTGTATTTTTTCAACCAGTTGATGAGTAAGGGTAAAGTCTTCGTCTTTAATTCCGTTTAAAAGTTCTTCTTTTGAGAGGGTAAATTCTTTTTTATAAATCCATGAAAATTTATTTCCTTTTATGTGAATTTTTTCTAAATAGCCTTTTTGCTCTAAATTCATAAGAGAAAATCTAATCGTGTTTTGAGAAATATCCGTTTTTTTGGAAAGTTCTTTTATGCTTGGAATTTGACTATCAAGTTTTATATTTTCATCAATAACAATTTTTTTGATTTTGCATTCCGCTATTGTACCGTGATAGAGTTCATCTTGAGATTTAATATCTTTGGAATAAAAGTCTGCAATTGCAGTCCCTATTGATTGCTTAGAAGTAAAGTACCCGAGGTTTTTAGCCCTTCTTATAGAGTTTTGAATTGTTGCGCTTGAAACGTTTAAAAATTTCGCAAGCTCTTTTTTCGTTGGAATAATATCTCCTACATCGGCAATGGCATGCTCAAGGGTATATTTAACCCAATTAATTAACCAAAGAGTAACAATTTCACCTTTGGTTGAATTTGATGAATTAAAATCAGGCTTTGGAAAATTTATATCATCAAGCGTTAAATGTTTCATATTTCCTTATTTAAGCATGAAATACTTTATTGTGTGCTATATTTTATTTTTTAATTTAAAAAAATTAATATTTATAATAAGTTTAAAAAAATTTTTTATGCTAACATTTGTATATAAGGAGAAAATTATGACAAATACTTTTGAAGGTAAGCTTTATGCAGATGAAAACGACAAATTTTGTATTGTAATATCACGCTTTAACGACTTTATCGGAAATAAACTCTTAGATGGCGCAGTTGATACCTTTAAAAGACTAAATGTCAAAGATGAAAATATTGATATAGTTTGGGTTAGCGGGGCATTTGAAATTCCTCTTGCGGCAAAAAAAGCTGCTCAATTAAACAAATACAGCGCAATTGTTGCGCTTGGCGCCGTTATAAAAGGCTCGACGGATCATTATGACTTTGTATGCGCAGAATTATCAAAGGGAATTGCTGCTGTATCAATGAATTTTGAAGTTCCCGTTCTTTTTGGCGTGCTTACAACCGACACAATCGAGCAAGCAATTGAGCGTGCAGGAACAAAAGCGGGTAACAAAGGGGCGCAATGTGCTCAAAGCGCAATTGAAACGGCTAATGTGTTGAAAAAATTAAAATAACTTATATTAAAATTGACATAAATTGTTAAGATTATTTTTTGCCTATCATATTTTTTTATTATAAAATTTTGTTAACAATAATTTTAAACCATGGGACGAGGAATTTTGAAAAAGTTATTTAGTATTATTTTGCTTAACATATTTTTAGTTTCGGCAGCTTTGGCTGAATCTGATACGGTTAAATATAACGAAATTCAAGACAGGTATAATAATCAAAAACCCAATGCCCCTTTTTATGTGCAAAAAAATGAAGATATAATTATAAACAGAGGCGAAAAAGTTATTCTTCAGCCGCCAGACAATCTTCTTAAAGTAAATGATACAACTAAAAATTCAACTAAAACGGCTCAAAAACCGATAAATCAACAAAATATTAATGTTCAAAAGCGCTCGAGTGCAACTCAAGAAGCTGTTTATATAAAAATAGATGAGCCTGATATTTTGAATAAAAAGAATAGTAAGAAAGGCTTTAAAAATATTTTTGTTGAAACTCAAAACGACAGAATAATTTCCGAGTCGTCAAGAAAAATCAGCGCAATTTATCCAATTGATACTGCAACAAATTCATACCCCGGATACAGAGGTCCAAACCAACTTGTAATTTATACAAAAGACTTTGGAAAAACAACCTCTACAAACGAATTTGGAAAAGAAGCGGTTGTAATAGGCGGTGTTGTAACTCGTTTAACCGGCGCCAATTCATACATTCCAAAAGACGGTTATGTAATATCCGGGCATGGAAGCGCTAAAAAATGGATTAGCGAAAACCTGAAAATAGGAACAAAAGTTGAAATAACGGATAGAACAATAAGAGCCTATACAACGATTGACAGTTATCGATATTGCGCTAAGGCTAAGATTAACGAAGTTGAAGAAGTTTTAATGTCGACAAAGTCGGATTATTCTTCAAGGGATGACAAGTTTATATATTATTATTTAAAAAAAGCAAAACAGCAGTATAAGAAATCTCAAAAAGACAGCTCTGATGCTTCACTCGATTGCGCCAAAGAAGCAATTGATAATGCGTCTTTAGCTTTTAGATATACCCTTCCCTATGTAAAAAATGAACTCAAAGGGGTATGGATAAGACCAAGTGAAAAAACTGTTCAAGAGGTTCAAAAAACGCTTGATAAAATTAAAGACGCAGGAATAAACAATATTTTCTTAGAAACCTACTATCACGGAAGAACAATTTTTCCTTCAAGAGTAATGAAGGAGTATGGTTTTGAAGAACAAAATCCCGAGTTTAAGTATGACGTTCTTGCGGTTTATATTAAAGAAGCACACAGAAGAAATATTAAAGTCCATGCTTGGTTTGAAAGTTTTTATGTAGGCAATAAATTGCCGTCACAAAATCCTAAGTCGATTTTAGCAATCAGACCATACTGGCAGAACAGAACAAGACAAAAAGCTGATTTTGTGGGCTATGTTTCACATCCGCAGGAGCATAACGGATATTTTTTAGACCCTGCTAACCCTGAAGTAATAAACTTTTTGCTTTCTTTGATAGGTGAAATATCCGCAAGATATAATATTGATGGTTTTAATATCGATTATGTCCGATATCCCAATATTGCAAAAGAAAATGTAAATAATCAATGGGGCTATACTCAATATGCAAGGAATGAATTTAATCAAATTTACGGAGTTGACCCTTTGGATGTTCAGTATAGAACAGCATATTGGGACAGTTGGGGCGAATATCGAAGAGATAAAATAACGCAATACATTCAAAAAGCTTCTGAGCTTTTAAAGAACAGAAATACAATGTTTTCAGCGGTTATATTTCCGGATTGGAAAATGAGCCTGCAAACAAAATATCAGGATTGGACATACTGGCTTGAAGAAGGTTACTTGGACGCTGTAACACCTTTAATTTTAACAAGTGATGACGAGCTTGCAAAATCAATGCTTGAAGAAATCAGAAAAAAAGTTCCAAACAGCGCAACAATTTATCCGGGACTCTTTACAGGCTTTATTGAGTCGGATCCCGAGGATTTATTAAAGCAAATTCATATAATAAGAAAGCTGAGGCTCGGCGGTGTTGTTCTGTTTGACTGGGCACATTTGAACGACAGTTATTTAGATGTTATTAAAACAAGCGCATTTAAGGCGCAGACATATTAAAAAAAACTTTACAAATTAGCATTAAATCTTGGTTTTTGCTAAAATGATTTTAGGGGAAAAAGGAAAAACAACAAATATATGGTAGATAGTGTAGAGATAAGATTAGACCAATTAACAGAAGCGATTAAGGGTCTGTATGCCAAATCATCAATGTCGCAGGGTGAAATTTATAATGCCTTAACGAGCTTATCTCAAAGGTATGAAAACTTAACCAATGTTTCAAGTGAAAAAATAGCAACAACCTTAGTTAATGAATTTAGAAAAACAATTGATTTAAAATACGGACAGACAAACCAATGTCTTAAAGAGCTGGAAAGTTCCGTTAAAAACTTTGTTTCAACACATCTTAGTCAAAGTCCTAAGATGGCAGCAGAAATTACCAAAATTTTATCGGATATGTCAAACACTTATGCAAAGCTTAGTGCTCAAGACTTGGCTCTGCAAAAAATATTTAATCTTGTTGAGAAGAGAAACAATGAAGGTCAAAACCCCGAGATTACAAAATTAAGCGAAAATTTTGCACTGTTTTCAAAAGGTTTTGAAAATATAACAGCAACACTGAACAAAAATTTTGCGGATTTCTTATCTCAAATCAGACAAGCAAACACTAAAGAAGATTTAAATTTAATGAAGTCTGATTTGGATAATATCGCAGGAAGCATAAACTCAATTATAAGCGCAATTTCAATTATAGACGGAAAGTACAAAGACTTAACGGGTCTAATTGATGCTATGGCGCAAAAAGACACTATCTTTAATGACGCTTTAGCCGAGACTAAGGCTTTAGCGGGTGTTATCAACTCTCTAAAAGATAATATAAAATCTGTTGACTCAAGAGTTGAATTGGAGGCTTTGAATGCGGAGGTTAAAACTCAAGCTCAAGCCGTAAAACAGGAAATTCAAAAAATTGTAAATGCAGTTTCCCAGGATAATGCTCTCAGAATTGATGTAAATAATCTTGCAACAAACGTCAGTGCCGTTTCAATGGACGTAAATGCGCTGTCTAAAAACGTTACAAGCTCACAAAACGAAATTAAAGGGCTATCTTCAAATGTTGCAATTCTCGGAAGTGAAGTAAGGGATGTAAGAGGCTTAATTAATGATGAAATTTTATCAAAATCTCGTCAACAGCAAACGGACTTTGAAAAATATTTAAACAGCGTTAAAGAAGATATAAAAACTCTTTTAATCGGCTTAACGGCATTCAAAAAGGATATTTGCGCAATTAACGAGGGGAATATAAAAGTTCTCCAAGAGCCGATTGAAAAAGCATTAGCGTCGCTCAAGGATCAGGATTTAGGTAAAACCATTAAAGAACTCTCTGATAATTTAAGAGACGTTACAATTGAAATCCAATCATCAATTCAAAACATACAAGAAAATCTGAATAATATAAATTCTGTTTCAAGCATGCAGATTTTAACTCAAATATCGGAGGCAATCCCCGGTATATCAGACAAACTGGAAATATTCAGAACACATGTGGTTAGTGAAAATTCCGCAAATTTAGGTAAAATCAGAACAACTTTTTCTGAAGTAACCGCAGCAATAAGAGATAATTTAAAAAATGCTGTTGATAAAATTACCGATGAAACAAAAACTTTAAACATTGAAACAATGGACAGTGTTAAAGTTGACCTGCAAAGGCTTTCGGATCATTTAGTCGAAAGTGTTGATAGTGTTATCAATAATGTCCAAAAAGAATTTTTAAGCTACAAAGCAGAGCTTCAAGATTATACTCTTAAAGGTTTGGACGCACAAGAAAAAATTTCCGATAAAATATCTAACCTTGAATTAAGTATTGAAAATTTTAGCAATGATACCATTGAAAAATTAAACGACACGCTTAACGCAAATTCCGCTCACAGTCAAGATGTCTTGAATGAAATTAAAAGCGATATTTTAGAGAGTGTTTTAAATATCGATAAATCAACTAAAGGTGCGCTATCGCAGTTTGAAATAAAAGTTGATAAAATCTTAGACAGCTACTTAGGCTCTAACTTAGATAGCATTGTTAACAAAAAATCGCTGAGAGAAACGGTTGTTGATATTGAAACAAAAATTGACAGAACTAATCTTCAACAAATTCATAACGCTAAAGAACTGTTAGAAGAAATTCAATCAACTTCAACAAATCTTTCAATGAAAATTGCAAACATTGAAGAAAATAAAGATTATACTTCGCTTTTAAATGCAGTTACAAAACTAAGCGAACGCATAGGGGGTATTGAAGAATTTAACAGTGAATTTTCGGAAGATATTAAACAAACAAAAGAACATATCGACCAAAAACTTAAAGATAATGTTCAGAAAATCTCCGCTCTTTTGGATAAGCCCAAGGATAATTCCGAATTTGACAAACAACAGACAACAAATATTGATAATTTGTCAAACAAAGTTCAGGAATATCTTTCAAATTTTGAATATTTAAAGAGCAATATTTCTCAAGAAATTAAAGAAAATTTAGCAAGTGAATTTGCAAAGATTGATGATTCAATTAAAAAAATTCGCTCGTCAAATGATAATTCAAATTATTCTTATACATTGGAAGACGTTGAATCAGACCTTGCTAAAATGCACCTGACTATTGAAAAAGCAACTTCCAATAACGACGATTTGAAAAATATTTTTGAAAAAATTATAGAGCTTAGAACCGTAGGACTTGAAAATGTAAAAATTAACAGAGACGTTGAATCTGAAATCGGTAATTTAATGGGTTGGCTGAAAGATGTTTTAGAGAGAATAAGCTACGTTTCAGAAAAAGTTGATGATATTCAAAACAGTGGTTTTGAAGAAATAAAATCAAGATTACTTCAAAGCGAAAAAACAAAAGCAAATGCAATTGAATTTAATAACAGAATAGAAAATGCGCTTAAACATATAATTAAAAATGCGCAGAATCAAGAAGTTAGAATTGCCGAACTGAATAAAAAACTTGAACTTCTAATGCAAGCTCAAGCGGATAATTTTAATCCGAACCAGTTTATCGATATCTTCTATGAAAATATGACACAAACAAAAATGCTTGCAAATAGAGTAGAAATTATGGAAGATAAAATCAATTCAATATATAAATCTGTCGAAAGATTGATAAATTATGTTGAGCAATAATACAACAATGGGTGTGTAGGAAGAAAACAATAATGAAAGAAAGAGTAGCTTTATTATTAATAATATCTTTTCTTATTGCTTTTTTGATTGTTTTTCAAAATTATTTTAATACAATGTGGGCGATTATCTTTTTAATCGGCTTCATGTTTTTGTATTCAATCTATATGTGGGCAGCAACAAAGTATCAAAAAAGAAAACTCAGAAAAAATCCGCCGATTTTGAATTATGACTATCATCCTTTTGTGTCAATTTTAATTCCCTGCCACAACGAACAAGAAGTAATTGAAGACACTGTATTAAACGTTTTAAAGCTCAAATATAGCGATTTTGAACTTATCTTAATCAACGACAGAAGCTCTGATAATACTTTTCAAATTATAAAAAAATTTGAAAAAGAAAATAAAAAAATAAAAATTTTATCAAGAGAGAAAGATTCTAAAGAAGGAAAATCCGCTGTTTTAAACGACGCAATGAAATTGGCTAAAGGTGAAGCAATTTTGGTGCTTGACGCTGATGCTAAAATTGAAGCGAATTTTTTAAATGAAATGCTTGTAAAACTTGAACCCGCTGACGTTGGCGCAGTTCAAGCAAGAAAAGTTATTATTAACGCTTCTCAAAACTTTTTAACTCAATGTCAGCATAATGAATATGTATTGGATACATATTTTCAAACAGGAAGAGACGCTGTTCGAGGCGCTGTTGAATTAAGAGGAAACGGCGAGTTGATAAAGCTTGAAGCGCTAAAAAGTATCGGCTTTTGGAATGAAGAAACAATCACTGATGACCTTGATATGTCAACAAGGCTTCATATAAAAGGCTGGGATATCCGTTTTTGTACGGAAACAAAAGTTTATGAAGAAGGCGTTGTTGATTTTTGCGCAATAATCCGTCAAAGAAGAAGATGGGTTGAAGGCTCTATAAGAAGATATCTTGAATATATAGGAGATGTTTTTACTTCGCAAGATATGTCTTTAAGAGTCGGTTTAGATTTAATAGCTTATATATCCGAGTTTTTGCTTCCGTTTTGGTTAATTGCCGAAATTTTTATTCAGGCTTTTCATTTTGTTAAAGGTGAAACAAATTGCATATTATCGTCAATTGCAATGGTTGTTGCAACAGGGTTGTTTTTTGCATGTGGTTTTATATACAGCTTAAAAAAATATTCAAACTACAACTTTTTTAGAGCTCTCAAGGAAGCAATTTTAACTTCGATTTATTTTCTTTCAATTTGGTTTCCGATTGCAATGTTTATAATTTTTAAAATAATATTTACCAAAAAAACAACAGATTGGGGAAAAACCCGCCATGGTGTTGCAAATGAATATCAAAAAGGAATGCTAAATGAACAATAACTCAAATAATACGGATAAAAATTTTTACTCTTGCGATTTTTCCCCTTGCGATTTTCCCTCTTGTGATTTCCATTTTATAGCAATAGGAGGCGTAGGTCAGAGTGCACTGGCTAAAATTCTTTTGTGTTTGGGTTATAAAGTTTCAGGCTCAGATATTCAAGAAAGTAAATACACAAAATTAACTCAAAAGTTGGGCGCAAAAATTTATATAGGTCATAAAAAAGAAAATATTAAAGGCACACCTAAAGTTGTTATATCATCAGCAATTAAAGAAGATAACCCCGAGCTTATAAGAGCAAAGGAATTAAACCTTGAAATTATGCACAGGTCTGATTGCTTAAAATATATCTCGGAATTGTTCCCTTGCTTTATAGGTTTTGCGGGAACTCACGGAAAAACTACAACATCAGGGCTTATGAGCTTTGTTTTGGAAAAATTAAATCAAAACCCTTCTTATGCCATAGGCGGAATAATTCCGACATATAATATCAACGCTAATGCTGATAAAAATTCAAAATATTTCATAGCAGAGCTTGACGAGTCGGATGGAACAATTCAAAAATATAAACCCCAAAAACTCGTTATTAATAACCTTGAAGCAGACCATCTTGACTATTACAAAAACGGTCTTGAGGATATTATAAAAACATTTGAAAAAACCGCTTCAAATATGGATGAAAACTCTAAAATATTTGTAAATATTGACAATTTAGGTGTTCAAAAATTCCTCTCTCAAACAAAATTTAAAAATATTATTACATATTCAATTAACTCAAATTCTTCTTATCAAGCTAAAAACATAATTTTCAGCGAACTAAGTTCGTCTTTTGAGGTTTATAAAAATAATACTTTGCTTGGTAAGATAAATCTTATAATTCCCGGACTTCATAATATCTATAATGCGCTTAGCGTTGTAAGCGTGCTTGATGATTTAGGGTTTAAATTTAGCGACTATTGCGGCTATTTTAGTGAATTTAGCGGAATGGGAAGAAGATTTCAACTTGTCTATGACAAAAACGGAATAAAAATTATAGATGATTATGCACATCATCCGAGCGAAATAAAATCAACCTTAAGTGCTGTTAAAGATATTAAAAAAAGAAAAGTGGTAATTTTTCAACCCCACAGATATACAAGGCTAAAGGCTCTTTGGGCTGAGTTTTTGGAAAGCTTTAATTCAATTGATATACTCTATATTCTTGATGTTTTTTGTGCGGGCGATAAACCCGATGAAACCTATAACTCACAAACTTTTACAAAGGAAATTCAAAAAAAAGGGCTTAGCGCAAAATATGTCAAAGGTACGGTTTTGCAAGCCGCAAAAGAAATTGCTTTAAATTTAAAAGAAGGCGACCTTGTTTTAACACTCGGCGCAGGAGATGTAACGGAAATAGCAGGTGGAATTAATGATATGCTCTCAAAATGAAATAAAATGTTATAAAGATTTTCAATTGACAAACTATAACACGCTGAAAATTAAATCTCGTGCGAAAATTCTTTATATTCCGGATAACTACGGTGAACTCATAACGCTTTTTAGGAGGAATAAAGAAACTCTGCCCCGTGTTATAGGGAACGGTTCAAATATTCTTTTTTCTTCTTTAGGAGTCGAAAACCCGATAATTAATACAGGCTTAATGAAATCTTACACTGTAGCGGGTAATATTATAGAAGTTGAAGCGGGAATGAAAGTTCAGGCACTATCCAAGCTCGCTTATGAAAAAAAATTATCAGGTTTTGAATTTTTAATCGGTATTCCCGCAACTGTCGGAGGCGCCTTATATATGAACGCAGGGGCGCATAATCAAACAATGAGCGACTGTCTTTCAAGCGTTAAGGTGTATGATTGTGAAAATAATAAAATTTTAACTCTTAAAAAAGAAGAGTTGGAATTTTCTTACAGATATTCAAGCTTTAAAGAAAAACCCTACATTATTCTGAGCGCTAAATTTGAACTAAAAAAAGAAATTCAAGAAGTAATTAAAGCAAGAATGGATGAAAATTTAATCTTTAGAAAAAACAGACAGCCTGATTTAACCATGCCAAACGCAGGCTCGGTATTTAAAAATCCGACAAATTGTGAATTATCCGCAGGCGCTTTAATTGATAAATGCGGTTTGAGAGGTTTTAGAATAGGGGATTGCGAAGTTTGGCAAAATCACTGCAATTTTATAATAAACAAAGGAAATGCAACAAGCATGGACTATACAAGCATTGTTTTTGAAATTTATTCAAAAGTTAAACAAAAATTTAATGTAAAGCTTGAGCCTGAAATTATATACATTGGAAAAATGACAAGGGATGAAAGAGAAAAATGGAAAATACTAAAAAAATAAGTAAAAATTCTAAAATTGCAGTCCTATGCGGCGGATTATCCAACGAAAGAGAAGTTTCTCTTCGCTCGGGAAGAAATGTTTTTAGAGCTTTAATTGAGCTTGGTTACAAGGATGTAACCTTAATTGACGTAGATAGAAACATTGCCTCTGTTTTAGGTGATACAAAAATTGAGTTTGCGGTTAATATGCTGCATGGAAGATATGGCGAGGACGGTTGTATTCAAGGCGTTTTAGAATTTTTAAACATTCCTTATTCGGGTTGCGGCGTAAAAGCAAGCGCAATTTGTATGGATAAGATTATGACAAAAAGAGTACTATCTTCAATTAACTGTCCGTTAATTAAATCCGTTAGCGCTACAAAAGATGACTACCTTGAAAAAGTTAAAGAGCTTAACTTTCCTTTGATAATAAAACCTGCAAATGAAGGTTCTTCAATCGGGATGAGTAAAGTTAATTCCTTGGAAGAATTAGATATAGCAATTGAAGTTGCGCTAAAATGCGATAAAGAAATTTTAATAGAAGAATATTTACAGGGTGAGTCCGCAACAGTAGGCGTTTTAGAAAGAGAAGTTGAGATTGAAGGCAAAATCCAAACAGAAATTTTTGCAACGCCCATTCTCGGTTTTAAACCAAAAAATGAATGGTATGACTACGAAGCAAAATATACTAAAGGCATGACAGAGTTTATTCTGCCTGCGAAGTTCTCGCAAGCCTTAACAAAAGAAATTCAAGAAATCGCAATCAAAGCTCATAAAGCTTGTTCATGCAGGGGTGTTTCAAGAGTTGATTTTTTAGTATATAATAACATCCCATACGTGCTTGAGATTAATACTAACCCCGGTATGACAGATACCTCTGATTTACCCGCTCAAGCAAATGCTATGGGAATTAATTACAACGAATTAACGGAAATTATACTTAAAACGGCACAGTTAAATTAGGATGGAAGATGGGTTTACTTTACCAAAAAAGAAGACTTAAAGTAAATAAAATCAGAAGACAAATTCAAGCAATGAGGACGCTGCTTCAAAGAATCAGAGTTTTGCTTTCTCTGGTTATGATAGTTGTAATTATTTACGGCTGTACATATTTACTCAAGCTTCCTCAATGGTATTTTGATATTGATAAATTATACAAAGCAGACCCATCGGTATTGAAAATTCAAGGAAATATAATAACACCGAATTATAAAATTATTGAAATGATTCGTCAGACAAAATTTCCCGATGTACAAATATTCAGACTAAGCACGAAAGAGCTTGAAGAAAATATTTCTCAATTACAATCCGTTAAAAATGTTTATGTAAGAAGATATTGGTTTCCTGCAAGACTTGTTATTGCACTTGAAGAGAGAACACCGGCATTTTTACTTACTCCGAATTTAGGAACGGCGCCGACATCCGCTCTTACGGTTGACGGGGTTTTACTCGATCATGATTATCTCCCCTTAGCCCCTGCAATTAAAGCCAAAAAACTTTTAACCTACGGGGTTAGAAACGGTGTAGAAGAAATTTGGGACAAAAAAAGAGTAGAAGAAATTTTAAAATTAATTAAAGCAATTGAAACATACTCCGATCAAGAAGTTCAATATATCGACCTTAGAAACGAAAAAGACGCATATATTATGCTTGATAAATATTTAATTCGCTTCGGAGAAATTGATGACACTGCGCTTAAAAGGGCTAAACTTATAGGCTCTGTTTTAACGGGTGCAGCTCAATATAAAGACAGGTTAAAATATGTTGATTTAAGATGGGAAGAATCAAGCTATTTAAGGCTCGAAGGGTCTAAAGAAAAAGAAATAAATTACGAACAAAACCCTAAAACCAATATTATTGATGATGAAGAAGAAAATCTAAATCAACAAACGACGCAAGAAAAACCGAAAACAAAAACGCAAGAACAACAAGCGGAAGTTCAAAGAGCTGCAAAACAAATAATTCCAAAAGAAGAAAAATCCGAAGAAGAGAATAAAAAGCAGCTTGCACCTCTTGAAATTGAAGAAATTGACGCTGAAGAAAAAGAAATTGCCCCTGTTCCTTCAAACAGTGAAATATTGGATTAAAAAACCTTGCACGGGCAATTTTGTTTCCTGCCTAATCAGCAGGTGGGTGAGCGCCAGGATGTATCCATTTCCTTTAAAAAACATAGAATTTCTATGCCAAGGTATACTTCAAACATCAAGTGTAAGCTAAAATTTAGCCACACACCGGCTTTGCTGAGCAATTCTCTCCCTATTAAGTAAAATGTAGGAACAAAATTGTAAACCCGCACAAGGCTAACTATATTATAACATGTTTTTATGATAAAATATCAATTAAAGGAGAATAAAAATGAAAAAAATATTACTTATTTTTGTTTTAATTCTGGGTTTTATTTTTATAGGAACTGCAAAGATAGGAGCTAAAATGACAAATGAAGTTAGTGAAGTTAGAGCTGAACATATTTTGGTTGAATCCGAAAGCGAAGCTGCAAACTTAAAAAAACAAATTGAAAACGGAGAAATAACCTTTGAAGACGCTGCAAAAAAATATTCAAAGTGCCCTTCAAAAGCTAACGGCGGAGATTTAGGATATTTTGGCAGAGGTATGATGGTTAAAGAATTTGAAACGGCAGCTTTTGACGGTAACGTAGGAACTGTATCAAACCCTGTTCAAACGCAATTTGGCTGGCATTTAATTAAAGTTGTTGATAAAAAATAAATGTTTGTAAATTAAATTTACATAATTTTTTAAAAACATATTGACAATAAAAATTTAATCAATACAATAGAAATATAAAAAAATTGAGAGTTAATGGTAAGTAAAATATTATATAACTTGCTTTAACTCTCAATTTTTATAAAAATCAAGAAAGGCGGATACAAGAATTTTTTTAAAAAGTTAAAAAGGAAGCTTTAAGATTACTAATGACACAAGTCGCTTTACATAATAAAGCTGCTATATGAACCTCCCTTGTTGCGAATAACCCTTATCGTATACGGTGGTCAGGCGTTTAATTATTCAGAAAATTAAACGCTTTTTATTTTCTTTATTAAGTTTTAGTAAAATTAGAAAGTTTTTGGTGCTAAAATTGTCTTATGCTCATAAAAAAGGATTAAGACAAATGCAAGACAATAAACTTAAGGCAATTGAAATTGTTGAAAATGCTCAAAAATCAGTTAGACATTTATTTGATGAAATTGATGAAATAGCGGAATACAACCAAAAAAAGGTACTTGACGCTTTTTATGAAAATAAAATAGGTGAAGAACATTTCTACACCGTTACGGGCTACGGGCATGATGACATAGGTCGAGCCGCTCTTGATAGTGTTTTTGCAAATACTTTTAAAACCGAAGCGGCAATTGTGCGCCCTCACTTTGTTTCGGGTTCTCATACAATCGCTTGCGCTTTATTTGGTGTTTTAAGATATAATGATAAACTTGTTTCAATAGCGGGTGAACCCTATGACACAATGCAGCAGATTATCGGTTCAAGACCGAATTGCCCTGATTTTTCTTCAAGTTTAATGGGTATGGGTGTTAAATATGATGAAGTGCCCTTAAAAAACGGGCTTGAAGTTGATTATGACAATATTGAAAAATATTTAACTCCCGATACAAAAATGGTCTTAATCCAACGCTCCAGAGGTTATTCTCTTAGAAAACCTTTAGATATTGATGATATTAAAAAAATTATAAAAATCGTAAAAGCAAAAAACCCCGATATTTGTTGTTTTGTAGATAACTGTTACGGTGAATTTACGCAAAAACTTGAACCAACAGAAGTTGGTGCCGATTTAATTGCAGGCAGTCTGATTAAAAACCCCGGAGGCGGAATTGTAGAAGCAGGGGGTTATATTGCGGGTTTAAAAAAATATGTTGATTTGGCTGCAAGAAGATTAACAGCCCCGGGGATTGGCTTAGAAGGCGGGGCTATGTTTAATCAAACAAGAGTAATGCTTCAAGGCTTTTTTATGGCGCCTTCAATCACGGCAAACGCTCTTAAAGGTTCAATCTTAGCTGCTAAAGTGTTTGAAGATATGGGTTTTGTTACTTTCCCCGCTTCAAGCGCAAAAAGAACGGATTTAATTCAAACAATCCAATTTAATAATCAGAATGAACAGCAGGCTTTTTGCGCAATGGTGCAAAGATATTCGCCCGTTGAGAGTTATTTAACTCCAATTCCCGATACAGTTCCCGGGTATGATTGTAATTTATTGATGGCAGGGGGCAGTTTTATTGAAGGTTCAACAATCGAACTTTCGGCAGACGGTCCGACAAGAGCTCCATGGGCAATATATATGCAGGGCGGCTTGAGCTATTACCACGTAAAAATTGCCTTAAAAGGAGTTGTTCAAAAGCTTTTGGAAGAATAAGAGTTTTTGCTTTTAATACAATAAAAAAAGCGTTTGTAAATAATTTACAAACGCATATTTAACACAATAAATAATATGAAAAAATTAATAATATTGTCCATTATATTGTACGTTTACCATACCCCAGCCAAACTGTTGACCATAATATTTGTAACCATTGGCACCGGTACACCACCCGCTTTCCCAAGCGTAATCATAGCCAAAACGTTGTTGTTGTGCGCATCCATTAAGATAAGCTGTAGTGTTATGCGAGCCGCTTTCTTTAAAGCAGCAGCCGCCGCCTGCACCGGGTTTAGCGGCTACGCCACCCAAGTAACTGCAGTGCGTGGTTCCATTAGGAACAGTACACTCATGACAACTACTTTCTTCCGGTTTTTTCCACCCGTTAGTACCACATTTTACTAAAATAACTACGCATTCGCCTTTAGCATTAGGCGCATATCCGGAAATACAACTTGAACAACGCCACGCATCACAAGCAGTACACTTTGATGTAAATTTACTTGAACAGCTTTTACATTCGCCTCCGTTTATACCGGTTAGATAATATCCGGAAGTACAAGCATAACAAAGGCTTGAACCGCATTTCGTACAGGCTGAACCGAATTTTGAAGTACACGATTCTGTACATTTTCCGCCACTTAAGACATAATTTGATGAACAAGAGGTACAGCTGCTTGAATTGCAACCTGTACAACCTGTACCATATTTTTGAGTACATGAAGTACATTTTCCCCCGCTCAAGGCATATCCTGATGAACAAGAGGTACAGCTGCTTCCGCTACAAGAAACGCAGCCCGTGCTAATTGAAGAACAACTTGTAGCAACTCCTCCGCTACATGTTGAGCCTGAAGGGCAATTCTGATACGAACTTGTACCACCGGGGCATTTTTTACCCGCAGGACATGATATACATTTACTATTGCTTAAGTAATATCCTGAAGGACATGAAGTACAAG
>CANPYC010000034.1 GCA_947587615.1 Candidatus Gastranaerophilales bacterium
AGACCTATTGCTTGATATAGCTTTTGCATATCTTGTTTATTGTCTTTGCAATGTTCAATAAAATAATGTTCAAGTTCCGATAACCGTTTTGTAAGTTCCTTATTTTCAAGTGCAAACTGTTTTATTTGAACAAATGTACGCATAATTTGAATATTAATTGCTATAGCCTGTTCTGATTTTAATACACTTGATAACATTGCTATTCCTTGTTCTGTAAAAGCATAAGGCATAAACCTTCTTCCACCATGTTTACTTTTTGATATTCCATTTTGGAATATCAAGTTTTTATATTCTTCTTCTGTAAGCTGAAACATAAAATCAATAGGAAACCTTTGCGAGTTTCTCTTTACCGCTTTATTTAAGTTAAATGTTTCAACTCCATATAACATGGCAAGGTCTGAGTCTAACATTACTCTATGACCTCTTATTGTATATATTAAATTTTGAATTTGCATGATTTCATTCATAAATTAATTATCTTAAAAGATTTCAAGCAAGTCAAACTTTAAATCTCAATAAATTATCCTCAAAGCCATTATTGACGGCTAACGCTATACATTTTTCATGCCTTACATTTTATCTATTTTGTATAGCAATTATTAAAAAACTACTGTAATCAGCCTATCATAAATAAAATCTGTATGCAAAAACTTTAAAAAAATGTAAAGCGATATAAACAAAAGAAATATTTTAAGTCTTAAAAGCTAATAATATCAATCTTTTTAAAAATGCCTTACAAAATAGATAGAATGTAAGGTGATTTTTTTAAAAATTATATATAGGAAGATGAAATATGCCTGAAGAAACAATTAAATGCCCAAAATGCGGAACAGAAAATAGTATTAATGATACTTTCTGTAAAGAATGCGGAAATAAACTGTTATTGACATATAATGCTCAAGAAAACTCAGTCAAAACCTCTATAGATGATTGTTATGCTGATTCTTCAGTATGTAATAATATTTTTTCCCTCATTAAAATTTTAATTTTTTCCGGAATTTTAGTATATTTTCTATGTCGTGGTTACAATGCAATCTTTGAAAGATTTTTAGAAAATGATGGAATACAGCCATTTGTGTATGGAATGGCTGTTTTTATGGCAGTATCATTTGTAATTCTTGTTATATACGCTGAAGTAATTATATGTAAACAGAATAACATTGAAGCAAAGATAGAAAAGTTATTAAAAAAATAAAATTTTAGCTAAAAACACTAAATGTTTTTCGTTTTTAGAAAAAAGGATCTGGAATAATGAAAAAAATCATATTAACGTTCATTTTAAGCATAGTCACCATAACTTATTCTAATAATGCTTTATATGCCGGAGTTTCGCAAGCTGATAACGAAAAAGCAAATTTACATTATGGGCTTGCACTTAAGGCTTTAAACGAAAAACAACACGAGAAAGCAAATAAGTATATTAATAAAGCAATTTCAATAGACCCAAATAATTCTAAATTTTATAATTTAAGGTGCGAATGTAAAAACAAATTAAAAGATTACGAAGGGGCAATAGAGGATTGCAAAAAAGCTATTAATTTATAAAGACTATAAAATCCAAATTAATTTGATATAAAGTTTATTAAAAATAAAAAGGAGCTATAATGAACTGTCCAAAGTGCGGGAAAGAAATAAATGGAAATCAAAAATTTTGTACAGGTTGTGGTGCAAGAATAGATAACACTATAAATGAAAAAGATAATGATGGAAATATTGAAATAGAAGAAACAAACACCGCCGGCAATCAAGAAACAGAAATAGGCGAGGGGGAAATAAGCGAGATTTTCAATACCCATGCAAATAAAATTATTGCCATAATTTTGTGTCTTATCTTAATTCCGCTATCTGTGTTAGGTATAATTCAGTATAAACAATATCACAAAGATATTGAACCCTATAAAACAAACATAAGTTTTTATAATAACAGCGATGTTGAATGTACTCTAACTTTTGATGAAGCAAGAAAAAAATGCTTATCTATCAATGCTTTATAAAGATGTAGTCATTCAACAGTGGCAAATTGATTATTTGAATGAAAATAACGGTACATACGAACTTACAGACAATGGAAATAAGTATACATTTGAATTTGAAAATACAAAATTAAATGTCGGTGAACCGTTAGTATTAAATTTTAAAATAAATGAAGTAAAAAATTCAAAGGATTTGGCACAATTAAAGCAGGATTTTGATAATATCAGTTTAACAAGATCAATGCCAAATGTTTTAAATGAAAATCCCAAAATACGTTTAAGTGAAAAGCAAAAATGGCTGGAGCTAAAAGAGAAAGAACGTAAACAAAAAGAATGGCAAGAAAATGTTTTATCCAACTGTATATATAAAACATCTGACGGAGTTTGTTTTACAACTTATGCTTTCAGACCTTCGGCTATGAGCTATTATGATTGTACAGGCGGTTTAACAACCCATGCAAGTTTGGAACCGGCAGGTGATATGGCACAATCATACGGGATAAAACAATGTTATGTAGAAAAAGATTATTGGGCAGGGGCAATGAAAGATTGTCAAGATATGGATTTAAGCTGCCAGATGCAGATGAGCTTGCATCACTTGCAAAAGATATATATGGAGCAAAAGTAAGTACAGAACCCTTTGTTACTTCATATTTAGCTCCTAATATGAACGGCATGCAAAATGCGGCCCCCTATGAAATATTGTTCAAATATACCAGTTATGCGCATCAAATATTTTTATTATGGGAATCACTTGATGCAGACCGTGATGATGCATACATACGTGAATTTAAGGGAGATTATAATATTTCTACAAAAAGAACCACTCAGTATAAATCATGGGGATCGCCGACAAGCGTTACTGATCCTTATGCGGTATGTGTATATAACCCTAATAGAAAGCCAAAAATATTTTATTCTGAATATATAAAACAAAAAATAAATGAGCAAAAAAAGAGACAAGAACAACTTAAAAAGCAACAGGAGCAAAATGCTAAAAAAGATGTAAATTATGAAGATTCTGAGAGATATTTTCAAAAAACAAATAATCAAAGCCAAAATAATACAAATAAAACCAGAGTAGAAAGTGCGGAAGATGACTTGTTCTAATAAAAAAAATTATAAAAATATTATAATTTTGATACTGTTTGCACCGTTTCTTGTGTTGATAGTATCAACAATTATATCAAATAAGGCATTTGCAGTTACGCCAAATTGGGTCGATACACAAAATACGACAGGATCAAAAATATACTTAGACACTAATAACCAATACTATTTTGAATGGGGACAAGTTTATACAATAAAATATGATAAAAACGGAAAAACTTTATACACTCAAATTGAATTGAAGGGCGTGCGCGGAAATAAAGCTGCAATTTTATCGGTTGATGATGAATATAAAAATATTTATTTAATCCCACGTACAAGGAAATATATTGATATTTCACCTGATCAAGCAATTTACAACAGCTCAAGAATGGCGCTATCAAATACAGATAAAAAAAGTTGTCCGAAGGATATTTGTATATATGCAACAAATATGGATGGCGTTGACTTTGGATCTTATATGGACAATCTTGAACGACTGATTAAAAAAAATTGGACACCTCCAAAAAATGCACAAAGTAAAAGAGTTGTCGTTTTGTTTAAAATTGCAAAAGATGGGAGGCTAATCGATTTAAAAATTAGTAAATCATCAGGAGATAAAGAAACAGATGATGCTGCACTAAAGGCAGTAAGAAATACGGCATTCAGACCCTTGCCCTACGGATATAATAAAGATAGTGTAGATATTGAATTTACGTTCGATTATAACGTTATTAACGGTTATTAGAACATATATAAGGAGATATGAGGTATGAGTGATGAATTTGACGAAATGAGAAAATTGATGCAAAACAAAAAGTCAATAAACAAAAATAAAGAAGATGAAACTTCTATTAAACAAAATAAAAAAGATACAATTTCTGAAGGTGAAAAAGAATGCCCTAATTGCGGGAAAATTAACGATGCAAATGCAATTATGTGTGAAGAATGTAATGAGCCGCTAAACATGTCCGGTTCATCTTTTGATAATAAAAATAAAGAAGTTGAGCAATATAAAATATGTCCAAATTGCGAAAATCAATGTGGAATGAATGATACATTTTGTAATAAATGTGGCCAAAAATTAGATTTTGAAACAAAATGCCCAAATTGTGGTGCTGATTTTAGTGAAGAAGATTTATTTTGTAAAAAATGCGGAACAAAAATACCCAAACGTCCTCAAATAAAAAGTGTTAGCAAAAATACTTGCCCTGCTTGCGGAGAAAAATATCAAATTGGCGATGAATTTTGTGGAAATTGCGGATATTATTTAAAAGGCGATGACAAACAAAGCAAAAAAGAAATAGCGGAAACTAATTCAAAGCCGGTAATTAATACTTCCGAAAATATTGACAATCAAAATAAAGTTAAATGCCCATATTGTCATAATTACATAGAAAGATATACAAAAAAATGTCCTCATTGCGGTGAATGGTTAAGCGGTGTTTCGCATTTTGGATGCGGCAGTTTAATGATGGCGATAACAACTATATTGGCAATATTTATGGCAATTGGAGGTGAAGGAATAGGAATTCCGTTTATTGGAGAAATTGGCGGAATATGGCTGGTAGTGGTAGCCTTTTTATACTTCTTGCCATCATTAATTTCTGATTGGCGCGGGCATGATTCTAAACTTGCAATTTTTATTGTGAATTTATTGTTCGGCTGGACTTTTATAGGTTGGTTTATCGCCTTAATATTCGCATTTACGGGAAGGAGCCGTTAACATGAACTGCCCAAAATGCGGGAAAGAATTAAACGATAATCAAAAATTTTGCACTAACTGCGGTGCAAAACAAAATATAAGCAATTTAAACATTAAAAATATTTTTACCAAAATAAAATCGCATGTATTAGAGAATATTATTCATTATAAAATTACATGTTGTTTAATTATTGCAATAATAGTTATATCTAATTTGATTGTTTATTTTTATTATTCGCATTTGGATTTAGAAAGCGTTCCCCTTAGCGAGAATGAATATATATTCATAGATATAAACGGAAATAAACATTTTGAATTAAATTCCGATAAATCAATTTCGTTTGGTAATTTTACCGAAGGCCGCGTATTTAAACGCGAGTCATTGCCGGATACATACTCTTCATTTAAAGAAAACGGGAAAGAATATGGTTCTAATATTGGGAAATTACAGCTTCTCAATCATAAAGGAAAGCTGATAAAAACATTTACAAACACTGTATCTTTAACAAGAAATGATGTGGGATACGATAGTGATGGCTATGAAATATACCCCTATGTACCGGAATTTTATAAAGGTTATGCTCGTATTGCTTATACTGATAAAGAAAAAATTCAAAAGTTAAGCGATATTAAAGTTATGTATATCAACAGGAAAGGAAACATTGTAAAAGACGTTCCAAAAGAAGTTGAGCAGGCATTTAAAGCAGGTTTGAGAAAAGCAAAGCAAAATATATATACCAAAGAATTACCCTGTGAAGATGGTACAAATGAAACCTGTATTGCTTTTGCGAATAAAAACGGAAAGCTATTGACAAAGGCTATATATGCAACAGCTAAAAAGGATTATTTTTCTTATTATCCGTATCCGTTTATATATCATGATGTTACATTGGCATACATAAATAAAGATTTAAAACCTGTATATATAGACAAAAACGGTAATTTAATATACAAAGATTCTTTTGAAAGAGGAAGTGATTTTAATCACCTTTTAGCGGATGTATCTCCCAAGATGGATGAATGCGATGATTATTATGATTACTATCCGAGTTTTATGATAAACAAAAAAGGCAAAAGAGTGTGGTCAGATATGACTCCTTTGTACATATACGATATTAAGCATAAAAAATGGATTGATAATAAAAAGAAAAAACCCTTAATAATAAACATTTGTATGATTGTGTCTATTTAAGGTTATATCAAAGCAGGGTTTGGGATGAAGATGAATTCGAAGAACAAGTTATAGATAAAGATTTTGGGTTAATGTATGGTGAAAATAATTTTGATACTTTAAAGGGCGATGCATTTCATTTTTCTTTCCGCTTATTAACCTTGCAAAATAACAGATTATATCATTTTGACTTTGAAACATTAAAATTGTACGAACTGAAATATAATGACAAAACACAAAAGATAGAGCTAAATGAAGTTAAAGACCATACAACAATAGAAAAATTTTTTAAAGGATTTAAAGTTATTTATACATCTGATTTTAAACAAATACATAATAACGCTTTGGTTTATGAGGCTACATATACTTACCCCAAAAAATTTATTATATATAATGATGTTACAGAACCTTTATATGATTTTTATAGAGCCTATTTTAGACAAAATTCATCTATTGACTCTGACAACTTTGAACATGCTTGCCAATTTCTAATAAAACGCCCGACAACGGTCGAATATGATTCGGGTGAAAACATATTTAAAATGATATTTAAATAATACATTGGTTAAAAAAGCAGCAAATTATAGCGAGGTAAATACTATGAACTGTCCAAATTGCGGAAAAATATCTAAAATAATAATTCAATAGCTTAAGTCATAATTTATGAGGACGAGTAAGGATTTTTAAGCTTATAAGAAATGGCTATATTTATTGGCAAATACTAAAACGAAAGGTAGAAAAATATGTCTAAAGAAACAATTATGTGCCCAAAATGCGGAATAGAAAACAGTACTGACGATACTTTTTGTAAAGAATGTGGTAGTAGATTGAAAGACAATACAGAAAGTGACAAAATAATTCATTTAAAAAATTATAAAAATCCTTGCTCTTTTATAGAATTATTATCATATTGTATTATTGTTTTCTTATTTGCTACTGTTCTTAGTTACTTGATTGTCGGAAAATTTGCCTCAACAATAGACAAACTGGATAAAAGCACTGTTGAAAATGTTTTTCAACAAATTTATAATGCAATTGAAATTGTAGGATGCGGTGTAAGTATATGTATTGGAGCTGTGATATCGCTTTCAGTTGTATCTTATATAAGAATCAATCAAAAATTAAATGATATATATAAGATGTTAAACAAAGACGAGTAAAACAAAGGTGTGTTTATGAACTGTCCAAACTGCGGAAAAGAAATAGATGGAAATCAAAAATTTTGCACTTACTGCGGGGCAAAATTAACTCCAATACAAGAAAAAAGAGAAAAAACAGAGCAAAAAACACCACAGACAAGCAATAAAATAAAATATATTATCAAGTCAAAAAATTTTTTAATACCTTTTGTTGTTTTTACCATATGTTTAATTATGTCAATTCATGTTCTTTTAAATACAACGGATAAACAATTAGATAGCTATAAATCAATTATCCCTATAACAAAACAAGAAATGGATAAAATCTCTCCTCGCTCTGCTTTAGAACAATTGATGCAACAAGAAGAATACGAAACATTAAAACAAGAACAACAAGAGGAAGAACAAAAACTAATTCAAGCATATAATAATTTGAAAATTGATGGTCAAGAAATGATAAGAATTGATAACGAAAGCAGTGAATATTGTTCAACTCAAGATGTAGCAACAGCAGGACAATTTCTTTCCTGTCAGATAGAATATATAATTAAAAAATATCCTCATCTGTCGGATACATATAGAACTGTTTATGCATACTGTACACAAATCAAAAATTGCTGTACGGCAGATATTGATAATTGTATGCACTCGATATTTGAACAACATTAGAAAATTTATAAAAAGGTTGAAAATATGACAGAAATTGAAATTTTAAAAGGGGATATTGCAAAATTAAAAGTTGATGCTATAGTAAACGCCGCTAATACCTCTCTTTTAGGCGGTGGTGGAGTTGATGGAGCAATTCATAGAGCCGCAGGGCGAGAGTTGCTCGAAGAATGCAAAACCTTAAACGGTTGCAAGACAGGGCAATCTAAAATTACAAAAGGATATACTATCTTTTAACCTTTTAACAAGGTGGATTTTGAATATCATTTTACGCTCAGAAAAAGTCGGCAAATCTACAAAAAATATTTCATCAAATCTTCCTTTTCTAAGCATTTCGGATGGCAGTCTGTTAATATTATTAGCTGTTGCAATAACAAAAACAGGCTTTGTTTTTTCATTTAACCAAGTTAAAAAAGTACCAAAAACTCTTGTAGAAGTACCTCCATCAGTTTCTCCGATTTGAGTTGCGAACCCTTTTTCTATTTCATCAATCCAGAGAATTGAGGGCGAAACGGCTTCTGCAGTTTGAATTGCTTTTCGCATATTTTCTTCAGAACTTCCTACAAGACCCGAGAAAATTTTACCGACATCTAATCTTAAAAGCGGTAATTGCCACATAGCAGAAACTGCTTTTGCCGTCATAGATTTTCCGCATCCCGGAACTCCGGTTATTAAAATTCCCTTGGGGGCAGGAAGATTATATGCTGATTGTGCTTTTCCAAGTCATGAATTCTTTCTTTTTCTAAGCCATCTTTTCATATTCTCAAGACCGCCAACGTCATCAATATTTATATTAGCATTAACGTATTCTAAAATTCCCGTTTTTTTAATAACTTGACATTTTTCTTCCATAATTATATCAAGTTCATTAAGGCTTAAACGTCCTTTTGTTACCATTGCTCTGGCAAAGGCATTTTCCGCTTCTTGCAGGGTAAGACCTTGTGCTCCTTTGCATAAAATATCTTTTTCATTTTCCTTTAATGATATTTTTATACTAGAGCCGCTATTTGCTTCTATCATTTCATTTAATAAATTTTTAAGCTCGCTTAAAGACGGTAAATCAAAATCAACAACCGTAACATCTTTTTGTAATTCTATCGGCAAAACCAAAGTCGGCGACACTATAACAACATTTTTTGAATAATTATCGTTTTTTATAGATGAAGCGGTATCTCTTACTTTTCTTATAAAGGAATAATCCGCATTTCTGTTAGAAACTCCTAAAAAAGAGTGAACATCTTTTAAAATAAGAATTGCAGATTTGTTATAATTACTAATAAAATTCAAAGCTTCATTAGGGTTTTCCTGATTATTTATATTGACTTTTTCCTGCCCTTTATTGGTTATTTTATTTAAACCTTCAGTAATACTCCAACAAAAAACCTCTCTTGTGCTTTTAATAACTTCACTATTATTTGCAATATCAATAATCATTTGAATAATTCTTATTTCTTCCCAAGTTGCAATATAAATAAAAGGGAATCTTGCCCTAAAAAGATTAGTTAAATATTGTTTGGTTTTATTACTAGCTTCAAGTTCGATATCTTTAGCCATTATTACCTCATTATATCTGCCAGCTTAAAATAATCACCCATTCCGTTAATAAAAATTTTATTATTTTCATCAACTCTTAGTTCAAATTTATTTTTGTATTTTGTTAAAATTGATTCATTATATTTATCAGAGAAAAAATAATACTTTTGATTTGTCGAGCCTACCCAGGGTCTTGAGAAATCTTTTTTTGAACTGTCAAACTTTCCGTCTATTAATATATCAATATAATTTATAAGTTCTTTTATTTCCGGTTTATTTTTAATGTTTTCATACTCATAACCTGTAAAAACAATTACGCTAAGACCCATATTTTGAGATTGTTTACAAATATATTTTACGGCTTCAAGCTGATCAAGAGGTTCACCGCCTAAAAAAGTAATACCCTCAATTTTAGAGGAATAATTCTTTATAAGTTCAACAATATCATCAACGTCATAAACTGTTCCTCTTTCTTTATCCCACATATTAGAATTAGCACAATCTTTGCAGCGTATAGAACAGCCCTGAAGCCACACAACAAACCTTTTATTAGGACCTTCCACTTCGGATATGGGAATATATCTGTTAATTTGAATATTCACTTTTCTGATTTACCTCATTGTTAATTTTGTTTTCTGTTTCTTGTTCATAATATTCATTGGTAAAATTAGAATTAACGGCATTTGCACCTGTTAACTGCTCAATTTCTTTAATATAACCAAGACAAGCTTTCCCTTTTATACCAATAGTTTCAGATTCTATTTTGCCTGTGGGATAAATTTTTATTTTGATTTGTTTTTTCATATTCAGTTGTCCTTTAGGTATAAACAATATTACAATGAACACGAAGATAATCAACCTGTTCAATTTTTTTGTTTTATTATATATTAACATATATGAATATGTTTTTTAATAAAAATAATAACTCCGGTATAAAACGTGTATTAGGCAGGGATGTGCTTAAATACAAAAACGGGGATTCTTTTATCTCTGGTTCAAAAAAAGAAGAAATTCAAGAAAAGAATAAAAATAATAAATACAACAATCAAGAGATTTTACCGAAAAGCACTCAAACAAAAAACCCTTAGAGATTAAAGATACACTGAAAAAACTTAATATAATACCTTTTTGTATTTTTATAGTTTTGGCGGGCTTGTTGAGTTTTTATAGGGAAAATTCTTTTGAAAAAATATCAAAATCGGATACCCAAAAACATATAGAACAAACGCCTGCACAGAATATTGAGAAAACGCCCGAGCAAAATGTTAAGCAAACACAAAAAGAAACAAATACAAATGATGAGAATATTGCGCCTAAGCCAAAAATAGAAAAAACAGAAGAACAAATTAAACCAAAAACGACGACGGATAAAGAAGTTTCGCAAACAAAGCCTATAACATCGGCAAAACCCGCTAAAGAAAAACAAAGTGTAAAACCAAAAACTCAAAAACCGATTAATAAATATCCCAATGAACAAGAATATCTGAATGTCGTAGATTCAATTATAAGTGAAAATAAATCACTTCTTGGCGCATATAGTGTTGATGCAACAATTGCATATACTCCGCCTTCTCGGATACAAATAGTCAAAGATGAGTGGAATGGCGATGTGGCTTATAATTTTATGCTAAATATAAAAGCAAAACTTCCTGTTTATTATGATGAAAACGGAAAGCCGCAAACTTTATATATACATTTTTCAAATAAAACCTTTTCGGTAAATATGTAACAACAGATAACATAAAATAAGTTCTGATAATCACCTTTGGTTGAAAAATTTTAAAAATAGGTTATGATTAAAAATAATAAAAAATAGGAGAAATATATGGACAATATAGCAGTTCAAAACGAAATTACAGATGATGAAGAAATGCTTGATGATTTTTTTGAGCCTTTTAGCAAAGATGAATTATTTGTTTGGAAAAATAAACAAAAAAAATGCGGTGCATTTAACAAGGATTTAAACATAGAAATACCTTTTGAATATGAATATATATATGATAATAAAATAAAAATTCATGACCAAAAATATTTAACAGCTGCAAAAAATGGAAATATAGGTATTATTAATACAAAAACAAAAGAATTTCATAAATTAGGAAAAGAAGACGAAATTAAAATCTACGATGATGTATATATAAAACAAAGCAACGATAAATATGGAATAGCAAATTTATTAGGGGAATATATTATTCCACCGCAATACGATAAAATTCTTTATTGGCAAAGAGGTAATCGTTATCTTGAAAATTATGAAGGATTAGGCTTTTATGATGCGAGATTTTTACTTGTTAATGAAAAAGATGGTAAAACCGAAGTCGGAATTGCCGATACTAAAAAAGTATTGAAAAATCCGTGCTTTGATTTCGTATTTATTGAAGAAGAACCACCGGAAGAACTTTATATACCTAACTTTAAATACCCGGCATTTATTGCTTTCAAAGATAATAAAGCCGGTTTGATTGATGAAAACGGAAATACAATAATTGATTTTAAGTACGATGATATAAATTCAAATTTAATTTCTAAAATAGCCGAAGCATATCTGGATGACAAAGTAATTTTTGTAAATATCGAGACAAAAAAAGAAATATTTTCTTATAAATGCGACGATATTCAAAATGTATATAAGTATGAGTTAAGCCAACATTTTGTAATATTAACGAAAGATGATAACAAATATAAAGTAATTGATGAAAAAGGAAATATTTTAGCTCAATTTGAAAATAGTGAAAAGTTTAAAGATTGTGATATATATTATTGCAATAATGAATATCTTGTTTGCAAACGCAGAGAAAAAATTTTTGATGAATGTTATAACTATGACAAAAGTGCGCTGATAGATTACAACGGCAATTTTATAACCGATTTTAATTATACGGGTAGTGAAGGAATAAGACTAATAGAAGGTACGCAAAATTTCTTAGCTGAAACACTAGAAGCCGATAAAACAAAATACAAAATCATTGATAATAAAGGCAATGTTGTTTTTGATGATAATATGGCATGTATTGTGCCATATATTTCAAAGCCTTATAAAACAGTCAGCTATCCGATAGAATACTGGCATGATATTAATGATATGTATTTAACAGAATCAAATTTATGGTATCCGGAAGGTAAAACCGAGCCCTTATATGAAAAAGAATATCCGAAAGATATAAATGAAACAGAATTTGATGAAACTATAATCGGCAAACCAAAAGATTTAAAATTAAATTTCGGAAATAAAACATATTATATACGTGTTGAAAAAGAAAAAATTACGGTATTTAACGAAGATTACAGTGTATATAAAGAAAAAGAAATAGAATAATAAAAAACATTAAAAAAGTTAGGAGGCTTTTTCAAGCCTCCTTTTTTTATGTCTCCTAACGGAGTGATACAAAGCGAAGCACCGCAACGAAGTGAGGATGATTGAGCCTGTATCCGTAGCGAAGCGAAGTGTGACTAAAACTTATGTACAAATAACGAATAAAGGAGAAACGATTATGAGTTTTCGTCTCCTAACGGAGTGAGACTAAAACTAATTGGGAGTAGGAATAGCAAGACAAAGAAGCCCGCAGTTTTCGTCTCCTAACGGAGTGAGACTAAAACTAATTGACTGAACCTGAATTTATGATGTAGGGAAAAGCAAGTTTTCGTCTCCTAACGGAGTGAGACTAAAACTAATGCCGAGTATTGGCTCAATTGCCATATATTTATTAGTTTTCGTCTCCTAACGGAGTGAGACTAAAACTAATATAATGTTGGACATTAAAAGTTTTTTTGTTGTGTTTTCGTCTCCTAACGGAGTGAGACTAAAACTAATGAAAAAATTATGATTAAATTTACAACAAAATCAGGGTTTTCGTCTCCTAACGGAGTGAGACTAAAACTAATCATGAATAAAGAAAGTATTGATAAAATTACATGGCGTTTTCGTCTCCTAACGGAGTGAGACTAAAACTAATGCAAAAAATTGTATTAAATATTTGCGCTTTTCCGAGTTTTCGTCTCCTAACGGAGTGAGACTAAAACTAATTTGAAATAGTAGAAAATAATTTAAAAAAAATAGAACAGTTTTCGTCTCCTAACGGAGTGAGACTAAAACTAATTTGATTGGAAAAAATTATTTAATGATGATTGTATGCTGTTTTCGTCTCCTAACGGAGTGAGACTAAAACTAATGAAAAAATGAAAAATAATTTTAAGAATTTAATTAAGTTTTCGTCTCCTAACGGAGTGAGACTAAAACTAATGTGTTCTACTTTATCTTCTAATCCAAATATACTGCCGTTTTCGTCTCCTAACGGAGTGAGACTAAAACTAATGTTGTAAAATATAACAAAACTTTAGGGGACTTGGGTTTTCGTCTCCTAACGGAGTGAGACTAAAACTAATGCTCACGAGTATAGCTTTTCAAAACTGGAGCTTGGTTTTCGTCTCCTAACGGAGTGAGACTAAAACTAATAAAAACAATTAAAGCAACAGAAACAAATATTTGTTTTCGTCTCCTAACGGAGTGAGACTAAAACTAATGCGTTAGTTTTAATCCCTTGTCTGTTTTCATTATACCCCATATTTTGCGTCGAAGAAATATTTTTTATATTTTTTATTAGTTTATTCATCCAATTTCCCCCTTTTTTACTTACCGCACAAGGTGCGGGGCTGTTTTTGATTTTATGAATATTTGCAAGTTTTTTCTTTCTTTTGCCTATCCGACGCTAAATTATTATTGTATCTTCTTCTTCGGTCATTTCTATTTTTCCAAAAGTTTTTATTTCCGCCTGTCCCGTTAATCTGTATACTCTTAGCATATCTTCTTCAAAATCAAATTGGGGCTTTATTTCTTTCAGCATTTTTTCATACTTACTCATTGTCAAATGGCATTCAAATGCGCTTCTTTGCACCCACTGTCCATATCCTTTTAATGTTTTTGCTATTCTATAGCGCCTTTTATTATCTACCACATCATAAATTATTACTATTAAATATGTTCTATTTCCCACCTTTGATAAAACCTCATATTCTTCAAACGTGTATTCTTTTGAATTTTCGCCTATATACCAAAGTTCAATATTTTCTTCCATTTTTACCTTATCAATATTGCTCTATATATTTCCGCTTCATTATTTTCTATTGCTTTTACCAAAGAACCTGCTTGAAACTGTATTGATTCTCTAAAACTTAAAGGATAATCAACATAGGTTAAATAGCTGTTATGCTGTTTTAATTTTTCTTCAAATTTCATTATAAATTTTTTTAATCCTTCTTTTGTAAGATAGACTGCGCCATTTTCTTCTTGAGGATTAAAATCATCCGGTGTTATTATTTTATTTTGAACTAAATTCATAACCAAGCTATCTATAATGGTTGAACGCCATTCTTCCATTAAATCACTTGCCAAGGCAGGGTGTCCTTTTCGTATTTTATGCAAAAAACTGCAATATGGATTTAATCCTTTATTTGTTATTGCTGTATATATTTCATACAAAAGTAATGTATAACCTAAACTCAATAAACTATTAAATTTATCTGTTGGCGGCATTCTTGTTCTTTTGTTAAAATAAAATTCGCTTCTTACCATCTGCCCCAGTCCTTTAAAATATATTTTAGAAGCATTACCCTCATATCCCAGCAATTGTTCTATATTTTCCGCTTCCTCAATTTTTCTTGCGTATCTTTTTAATTCTTCTATGATTTCTTCTACTTCTTTATTGTCAAAATTTCTGTTATATCGTCTTAAAACAACCTGTGAGTTTTTAATTTTTCCTATTATGAATGTTTTTGCCAAGTTCAAACAGAATTTTTCATCATCACTTCTTCTAAATTGTTCTCTTTGTCTTTCTATGTTTATTGATGTTGTAGGTTCTAATCGACCATAGAATTTTCCGCTTGAAGATAACCAGCTTACGGGTATTTCTCTTTTTAATAATTCGGTTGCTAAAGGAGAGGTTAAATGAGTATTTCCTATTAGTACAATATTATCAACTTTTTCAATTGATATTTCTTTTAGAGTTTCATTAGTCTTTTTTATTATAAGTCTATTGTCTCTTATGCTTATACTGCTTCCTTCTTCGCTTAAATATAAACTGCTCATTTAACCTCCTTGCAACTTTATGATATTCAATTGTCAATGTTCAATTATTATTGCTAATTCAATGCCTTTTTTAATATCTTCAATAAATCCGCATTTATTTCTTTATAAACATTCAAATCCTGCGGATTATATCCTAAATATTGTGCCGTCAGATTTATTATTGCTTCAATACTTTTTCGCCAATTTATATTATACTTAGGAGCATTAATTGTATGTGCTAATTCATTTCTTTGTTTTTTTAAGCCCTCTAATTTATACAATTCTTTTTGAATAGGGTAGTTTTCAAATTCTTCCTGTGTCAAAAAATATTCAAGTATCATTCCTTCTAAAAAGGAGGTTAACTCCCTATTATAATCAATCTTTTTATTTGCACTATCAAAACTTTGCATTTTTTCTTCTAAATATTTCTTTATTTGCGGGCATTGTTCATTTAATTTATTTTCATTTAGAAATCTTATGCTTTCCTCTTCTTTTCGATTTTGACACTGTTTTGTGTCAATTATCTTAAAGTCTTTCAAACTCAATATTTTATCAAGCAAAAAAGAAACAAGGTTTTCTCTAATTATACCCAATTTTAAAACCGTTTGAAAATAATCCTCGTTCATTTGCGATATTTCAGCACTCATCAAACATTCAACCGATTTTTCAAACAAATTTTTTGGCGGATTGTAATTATATTTTTTTAAAAACTCTGATTTCTCCCATATCTTATAAGCTTCATCAAAAGCACAATTAGCACGGTTTTTAGCAAAACTTACAAGTTCCTTGAATTCCTTATTATTACCTAATTTTGGTAAAATCTTTTTTTCGGTTTTTAAAAATGATTCAACAGCTGAATAGTTACAAGTATTTATTAGCTTTTTAAGTGTTTTATATGCAAATGAATTTTTATAATAGTCAAGCGAATTTGTTTTAATTTTATTATCATATTTTGGGTTTGGTGCGTAAAGTCCCATTGTTTTATTCAATTGCCCCGTTATTGCAAATAAAGATAATACCGATAATATGGCGGGTGTACCCGAGGTTAAATTTAAAACCCCGTTTAATTTATTTTCAAGTATATAGTTATTTATTTCTTCTATTTTATCTGATATATTTTTTGCTATTTCTTCAAAATCTGTCGGATTTTTTATATCAGTATCAATTATTTCCAATTCTTCCGTTAAAAGAGAACTATAATATTCTTTTAAATTATTTTGATAAAATTCTTTTTTATAATCATTAGTTAAAAAAAGATATGTTTTTTGAGGTTTTAAAAAGCTTATCAATTGTTCAACAGCACCGTTTTTACCTGCTGTTAAATCATGGCTTCCTATAAATGAAATTAAAATATTTCTACTCAATTTTAACTCCTCCCATGCCCATTGATGTTTTTGCGCCAAGCCCGCAATACTGTGCATAATCAAACAGCATATTTGCAATATTAACTAGCGGTTCAGGCCCTTTTATACAAATTGAAAAATTCCCCTTAAACGCTTTAATATTTATACCATCTGTTGAATATTTTGCGGATTTTAAGTCATAACTGTCTAAATTTGTGTGGTTAATTAGATGTTCAAGCGTTTCATTGCTTTCTATACTAACATCTTTTGAAAACGCGCACCATTTATTATACAAAGAAACATATAAACTTTTTACATCCGGAAATATTTGATATTCATTATTTGATTTGTATGTTACAGGGGTTAGCGTCCTTATTTTTATTAGTCTTTTTGTTTTTTCCAAAGAAAAATATTTATCGGAAATTTCCTTATAACTTAGCTGTTTAGTTATTCCTTTTGAAATTATATCAAAAATAGCGTCATTATGATTTAGAGTTATTGTTTTTTCTTTTTGGTTTAATATTTTCTTTGTAATATTTTCATGCGCTTGCGTATTCAGCGTAGATATCCGCCATATATAGCAGTCATCTTCTTTGTCATAAAAAACAAATTGACTATAAGGGTTTAATTGATTTTCGTGCAAAATTTGTGCATAATTGCTATCAATTAAAGACATCAAATACCCTTGAAAGAGATTTCCGTATAAGTTTTTTATTTCTTTATTTCGTGGTTTTATTTTTATATCAAGTCTTGTTAACATTCTTTTTCCAATTTTAAATTACATAACCCTATTGGTATATATTCGCCGTTATCGTTAATTAATTTCATTGCGTGAGGTGAAACTTGTTTATCAAGCAAGGAATGTTGATGTTTTCTAAAACTTCTGTCAAAAAATTCTCTAAGAGAGCTTAGTGCCGTTTGTTTATCAGGGGCAAGAGCATATACTATTGTTTTAGACCAAAAACCGCTTGCACCCCCTAAGCACATATTACAATCCAATTTTTCATCATATTCATCATCTATCATATAACCAAATTGGGAAATATTTTTTCTAAATGCTTCCATAGCTTGAGCTTGCACTTCAACAAATAATTTTAGCGCTTTTTCAATTTTTTCTATTGTAAAATATTTATTTTTATTTTGTTCTTCATCAATTATTAATGACATTTTAACCGCACTAAAAGTATTTAAGCACTCTAAAAACATAGGCATTGGATTAGGCTCTTTTTTATGAATAGGATAGTCATACCTTTGAATTAAAATTAAATTTTCTGTGCTGAATTCTTTACTGTCCGATATTCTTAAAGCTCTAAATATGTTATTTGAAATTGCGCCAAAAGCTTCTTGCTCTATTTTTTTAATATCAATCCTTGCAATATCTCTGTTAAAAAAGTTAGAATATTTTGATTTATTATTTAAAATCTCATAAGCTAAAAGAGCGGTTCTTATTGCTCCTTTTACACTGCTTGAAGGAATATAGGGCAGAATATTTGCTCCTTTTATAAATGTTTTTATTTCATTCAGCTGTTTTTTAGGGTCTCTGTTATCTTTTAATGTTCCTGTTTTTAGCTGATATTTCCATATATTTAAAGAATTAATATTAATTCTTTTCTCGCTGAGCCAATTTACAAGATTACCCCTAGACCCGCTATTTAAAAGGTATTCGCTAAAATCATCAATTAAATTAGAATTTGATAAAAATTTTATCAATTTTTTTTCATCAACAATATTAATAATTCTTTGTGCTGAATTATAATAATATTTTGTTTTATTTAGTGTTTCTCCGCTCCCTATAAATATTGGAGTAAGCGGAGTTAAGGTTAATTTGTATTTTGAATATTGGTCTTTTATATCTTTCATAAATTAATTCCTATTGTTAAGGCTTTTGCATACCTATAAACACAATGATTAACATTATTTCCAACATCTTGAATTGTTCCTGAAGGTAAAAAGTCAAAGCAAGAGCCTTCTTTAAACATTACTAAACTTTTTCTTTTT
Source organism: Candidatus Gastranaerophilales bacterium (assembly GCA_947587615.1). GTDB lineage: Bacteria > Cyanobacteriota > Vampirovibrionia > Gastranaerophilales > Gastranaerophilaceae > RUG14156. Next base: position 18,679 of record CANPYC010000034.1, read on the forward strand.
GGTATATTTTCGCTACTATCCGGAGAATATACAAAACCGTTTCTTTTTATCAGGTTATAGTAACTATTTTCAAATGTAACGGTTTGAGCTTCATTCTCGTTTGGAGAATATAGAGAAATAAGCATATTATATTGATTTAGCTTAGTTGTTAGCATATTTAAAAGCTCTTGCTCACTTTTAGTAAGATTTTCGCTTAGCTCAATTATTTCATCAAGTTCAAATTTGCCGTATCCTGATGAGCGTTTACCGCCAAGCCCGCAATATTGAAGAGACTCTAAAATATTTTCAAATTGTTCAATTATGCTTTCATCTTCAAATTTTGCAATAAAATAAAGTCCTGCATCTTCAACAAAAGTATATGTTCCGACATGATAAATTCTGTTGTTTTCATCATCGTTTCTTAAAGATACTTTTGCGCTGTCATTATAATAAGCATAATTATCATAGTTCGAGCAGTCAAAATTTTCTCCTGTCTTTAAGCAGTTTATATACTTTTTAAAATCTTTTATTTTTATAAATTCAAGTTTTTTAAATTTCTTTTTGTTTTTGTACTCCGTTTCTTGCGTATTTTCTCTTTTAACGATTAGTGCAGGCTTTGGCAGGTATATATCATCTTTATCATAAGGAAACAAAGAGGATATAACAATTTTTCCGTTGTTAAAATTTTCAATAAAGCAAGAGAAATTGCCCTTGCCGAAAAGTTTTAAATATTCTAAACACAATGCCGAAAAAAATGTATCACTATGGCAATAACTTGAAACATTTTCAAGGCTTGTTCCGATTTTATGACTGCCAAAATGCACGGGTGTTGCAAATTTTAGCTTGTAGAGTTTATAGAGCATAGTTTTCACTTTCTTTTAAAATATTTTCAACGGATGATGTATCAACCTTATTATTAGCTCCTAAATTTTTTGCTTCTACTTTAAAATTTGAAAAATTAACCCTTCCATATCCTCTTGAACCGCAAGCGCCGATATAGTCCAGCTGTAAGAGTTTAAAAGCTTGTGCTAAAATTTCAAAATCAGTTTTTAGCTCTTGTAAATTTTCTAAATTATAAACCAATCTAAAAGCAAATTTAGCGCCCGCAGGTACTCTTTCTAATTGTCTTGGGTTTGCAATTGCGTCTTTTCTGTTTATTGTATTTTCAAATTTAATTTCGGTATACAGTAAATCTGTCGGCTTTTGCTTTAATTCCTGCGCATTTGTTAAAAATAAATCAAAAAATTGAAGTTTTGCTTCTCGCACAGGGTTTGAAGCCCCGAACAGGTCTTTTATTCTTTCATCATCTTCGTTATGAGCAGGCAGTATCCCGTTTTCATTGTTGTTAGTTAAAAGTTTGGCAAGCAGAGTTCTCATTTTTCCTTTTATGCTTGAACCGGGGATTATCGGCTGACCTGTCAGAGGGTCAGTAATTACAATACTATCTACAGCGCCAATTGGAGCAAAATCATTTGATTTTCCTATGTGCATGCCTGATTTTAATTCCAAATCGGATGTTATTATAATTTTATCTTCTATTGTTCTTATTCCTTTTGTCATTAGTCTTTTCCTCCGTAGAATTTGTGATATGCAACTATAGCTTCAATATATTTTGAAAATTCAAGAAATTTTTTCTTGCTGCTTCCTATATTATCTATTTCAGGAACTAAATTATCGTATAAAACTTTAATTTTATTTTCTCTGGTTTTTTCTCTTCCGGCTTGATAAGCAAGTTTTATTTTCAAATATTTTATTTCATTAACCGTTTCATCGCTAAGAGTTTCTCCTTCTTCATTCATTTTATTTTGTATCAGATTTACCCCGGAGAGAAATTTCCTTATTTGAGAAGTTGTAATTTTAATTTCTTTTTTTGAAGGGTCGTATTTGTTTGTTTCAGAGAGTTTGTTAACAACAAAATCCTGCGCTTTTTTAACAATATCTTCCACTGTTAGTCCTCATTTCTATTTATATAAATTAATAAATCCAATGCAGTTAAGAATGATTTTTTATCTTCAGTTGCCCATTTGTATAAATTTGTTTTTAATTTAGAGATATTTGACTCCAAAAGAGTATTTTTAATTGAAGAAGAAGGAAGCATTCTTGAAAGAGTATAGGCAAATCTTGCAATATTAATTCCTTTTTCATCAGATGATAATAATTGTTTAAACTTATACATCATAGAGGTTGAAAATAAAATTTTATT
>CANPYC010000035.1 GCA_947587615.1 Candidatus Gastranaerophilales bacterium
TGAAGTTACTGCTCCATGCCTGCTTGAAGTAAATAAAGAATGCGAAAAAAGCCCCATACCAAAGATTGAAGATTACGTAAGGGCACAAAACACGCTTGTTGAAATTTATAATGCGGATGATTTAGATTTGGATAAAACTCAAATCGGAATTACGGGTTCTCCTACAATGGTTTATAAGGCATTTAGACCCGAGTTTCAAAAAGATAGCAAAGAAATTAGCGAAAATTGCTCTAAGCAGGTTTTGGATTTAATTTTAAAAGGTTAAAAAATGAATAAAATAATAATATATTGTGAAGTTAATTACAGCGCAAATACCCTTGATGATGTTACTTATGAGCTGATTTCAAAAGCCTGCGAGCTGGCAAGTAAAGCAAATTCGCTCAACAACTCGGATTATATTATTGAAGCCGTTGCTACCGCTTCAAATATTGATTTAAATTGCGTCAATAAAGCTTTTCAAGCGGGTGCAAATCGCTTTATATTAATTAAGCAATCTTACCTTAATTCATTCTCTCAAAGAATATGTGCAAGCAGCTTTACGGATTATTTTAAACAAAACCCCGCTGATGTTATACTTTTTGGCGCAACTCATCAAGGCAGAAACGTTGCACCGAGAATTACAACAATGCTTGATGTTGGTCTTGTAGCAGATTGTACCGAGCTTGATTTTGTTTTAAAAAACGATGAATTAAGACTTGCGCCTACCCGCCCGACTTTTGGTGCAGAGCTTATGGCTACAATACTTTGTAAGAAAAATCCTCAATGCGCAACAATAAGACCCGGGGTATTTACTCCCTCGTTTAATCACAACCCAAACGGTGAATTTATCGAGTATAATGTTCAAGAATACTGCGACAACGGAATAAAGTTATTAAGAAGTACACATGAAGAAAATAAAGAAATTGATTTTTCAAACGCTAAAGTTGTTTTGTGTGCAGGCTATGGAATTTATGAAAAAACGGGAGCTTATCTTGAAAAACTGAAAAAAATTGCTCAAGCAACAAACAGCAAAATTGCTTCAACAAGAAAGCTTGTTGATTTTGGTTTAATGCCCCGTGAAAATCAAATCGGTCAGACAGGTTCAACGACAAATGCCGATGTTTATGTTGCTTTTGGAGTTTCGGGCGCAATTCAACATATTCAAGGGATGAAAAATTCAAAAAAAATTATCGCAATTAATTCTGATGAAAATGCGGAAATTTTTAAATATGCCGACTATAAAGTTATAGCAAACGCTAAAACGATTATAGATGAAATATGCGCTGCGCTTGAAGTTTAATAACTCCTAAACTTTATTTAAACAAAGTATATTTGTAATATCTTCAAATATTTGCTCTTTTGTTAAACGATATCTTTTATAAAGTACATCTGAGGGCGGATTAACTTTATCTAAATAAGGTGTTGCAAACAACATATTCTCCTTTTTGAAAAATAAAATCCATTGATTTTATTATACAGTAATATTTTTAAAATATTAATTTTTTGAAACAAATTTGACCTATTAAAAAACCCAAATTAAAATTTATGTATTATGTGTAGAATTGGAGCTATAAAATCTAAAAATAAAGTACATCCTTCACTTGCTTTGAAGCTTATGAGAAGTCAGCAAGAAGGTCATGACGACTCGGGGTTTGCTTTTATAATGCAGGATATGGGCGGTCTTTTTGAAAATTATAAGGACTTGCCACTTTTATCAATGGCAGCAACAACCGAAGGAACAAGAATAACAGAAGATATTTTGCAAGGGCTTGGGTTTTCTCGTGTAATGCAGTGGTCGCCTGATATTAACAATAAAAAAAATCTGAAAATTGAAGCAATGCAAAATTATATCTTTGAGGTTGTTCAATACCCGAGAAGCTATAAGCATGCTACAAAAGAAGAAAAAGAAGAACTCTTAATTGATACTGCGCTAAAAATCAGAACAGCGCTTGAAAAAACAAATTCAGGCTATATTTACTCTTTTTGGCCCGATACTCTAACCCTTAAAGAAATCGGCAGCCCGAAGGATATTGGAACATATTTTAACCTTTGGGAAGGTAATAAAGACCTTGTATCAAGCATAATAACAGCTCAATGCAGACAAAATACAAATTATGATATTGTGCGCTATGCAGCACACCCGTTTTTCTTAGAAGGCTATTGCGGTTTAGTTAACGGTGAAAATACTTTTTATGAAAAAAATAAATATTATCAAATGAAGCTTTATAAAGGCTATTGCGGTTTTGAGTCGGATTCACAGTGCTTATTATATACCCTTCATTATATTCATAAAATTTTAAAATGGCCCTTACAATATTTTAAGCACGTTATAACACCTCTTGAATATGATGAAATTATAAAAAGAAAAGATAAAGATACTCTGCTTAGAATAAAGGCTTCGCTTGCTAATCTTGAAATAAACGGACCTAATACGTTTTTAGGAGTAACTCCCGATAAAGAACTAATATGTGTTTGTGACAGTAAAAAACTAAGACCCGTAGTTATCGGAAAAAACGATAATATGGTAATAATGACATCGGAAGTAATCGGAATTAACGACGTTATGCCTGATAGAAATATATCGGATGACATCTATCCGAGTGAAAATGAATTGATTATAATTAAGGATGATTTGAGTACACAAAGATGGCAGCAGTAAAAATTAATGAATTACATAAATGCGACTTACCTTGGATAATTGAATATGACGAATCTAAGTGCATTCAATGCGGTAAATGCACCGCCGCATGTTCATTTAACGCAATTAAACCCGCTGTTGTAGAGCGCAAAAAATCAAATTCAATTTTTGAAAAAAATAAATGCGAAAAAGTTTTAATAATTAAACAAAACATATCTTTGGATAACTACTGTACGGGTTGCGGAATGTGTGCAAATGTTTGCCCTAATGATGCAATTAAAGCGGTGAGAAATAAGGACGATAAGTATTCTGTTGCTTATAGAGCAAAAAAAGCCGACTCTTTAAAAAAAGGCGGAAGGTCGAACCTTAACACAGAAGGAAGAACTCTGGATAAAATTAAAATCGGCAGAATTTCTCAAATGACAGACCCTTCGCTTGACGCAACAAGACATACTTTTGAAATTAAAACACCTTTCGGAAGAGTTTTAAGCGCTGATAAACTGAATTTTGAAGTTAAAAACGGAAAAGTTACTCCAACGGCTACGCTGCCTCCAAACAGCTGGATATATCCCGTTATATTTGGTGATATGTCAATCGGAGCAGTGTCATGGAGAATGTGGGAAGCCATGGCAATAGCAACTGCCTATTTAAACGAGGTTATGGGTATTCCTATAAGAATGTGTACGGGTGAAGGCGGTATCCCGACAAGTCTTTTAAAATCAAGATATGTTAAATATATGATACTTCAAATTGCCTCAGGACACTTTGGCTGGAATAGAATAATAGAAGCAATGCCCGATATGACGGATGATCCTGCGGGAATTTTAATTAAAATCGGTCAGGGAGCAAAACCCGGGGACGGCGGTTTGCTTATGGCAAGTAAAGTTGCAAGGTATGTTCAAGAAATCAGAGGTGTACCAAAAGCGGATTTATTAAGCCCTCCGACACATCAAGGCTTATATTCCATTGAAGAAAGCGTGCAAAAGATGTTTTTATCGATGAATGCCGCTTTTAAATTCAGAGTTCCCGTTGCAATTAAAGTTGCGGCTTCCGCTACAAGTGTATCTGTTTATAATAACCTTTTAAGAGACCCTTATAATATTGTAGGCGGGTTCTTTTTAGACGGTTTAGCGGGTGGTACGGGTGCTGCTCATGAAATATCTTTAAATCATACAGGACATCCGATAACATCAAAATTAAGAGATTGCTACTTGGCTGCAGTTCATCAGGGTAGACAAGGAGAAATTCCTCTTTTTGCAGGCGGCGGCTTAGGACAAACCGGAAGTTTTGCTGCCGATGTATTTAAACTTATCTGTCTTGGCGCAAACGGAGTATTCTGCGGAAGAACAATACTTGAAATTGCGGGTTGTATCGGTAATGACATAGGAAAATGCAACTCCTGCAATACAGGTAAATGTCCGGCGGGTATTGCAACTCAGGATAAATGCCTTGTAAGCAGACTGGATGTTGATACGGTTGCGCAAAACCTTGTTAATTATATTCTTGCAACTGATTTTGAACTTAAAAAACTTATGGCGCCCGTTGGTTGCTCAACTTTGCCTATCGGGCGTTCTGACGCTCTTATTACTGTTGATAAACATATATCTAACAGGCTTGAAATACAATACGCATGTTAAAGGTTTATTAAAGGAATTAAATGAAAGTTTGTAAAATAAAAGCATATAGTGATAGTGAAAGAATGTCAACCCAAGCGCTTTTTCAGCTGATTTATGAAAAAGTACAAGAAGGCTTTTGTGATTTTGAAATTGACGCTTGCGGTCAGCACGATATTGCCTGCGCACTTTGGGCAAAAAAGAAAAATAAAAAGCTTAATTTTAAAATTAAAAACCCCGGGCAAAGAGTAGGCGCAATGGCGCTTAATAACACTAAAATTGTTGTAGAAGGTTCAGCTACATCTGATGTCGGCTGGCTTAATTCGGGTGCTGAAATTGTTGTATTGGGTAATGCGGGAGACACTGCTTCTCACTGTGCTGCAAGCGGTAAAATTTATATCGGAGGAAGTGTCGGTACTCGCTCGGGCGCTTTAATGAAATATGACCCTAAATTTAGCGCACCCGAGTTTTGGGTTTTAAAAAATGCGGGCTCTTTTTCTTTTGAGTTTATGGGTGGCGGTATCGGCGTTATTTGCGGTTATGATTGCGATAGTTTAAAATCCGTTTTAGGTAATCGCTCTTGTGTCGGTATGGTTGGCGGAGTAATTTATGCAAGAGGTAATATTGAAGGGCTTGCAAGCTGTGTTTGCATAAAAAAACTTGAAAAAGAGGATAAGGACTTTTTATTAAACGGCTTAAAAAAGTTTTTAAAAGAAATTAATAAAGAAAAAATATTAAAAGAGCTTACTCAATTTAACGACTGGAAAAAAATCGTTCCGATTGATTCAAAAGAAAAAAAGAAAAATATTCCCGTTAGCGAGTTTAGAAAAAATAATTGGTTTAGGGAAGGAATATTCGGCGATTTAGTTGATGATACAGCAGATGTATATGCACTCGCTCAAAGTGGCGCTGCAAGGCTTAGAAAACCCGTTTGGGATTCAAAAAACTGCGTTAAATGTGATATTTGTTTAAACAATTGTCCTCAAAAGGCAATTGTTAAAGATGAAAAGACCCTCTCCTACTGCGCAGCGGATGAAAAATGTATAGGCTGTGCAATATGCGCTGCAGTATGCCCTAAGCAGGTTTGGCAGATGAAAAAAAAATAGTTAATAACAGTTATGATTCATTCCTTTTTGGGAATTTAGATATCAAACCATACAAGTTAAACATCACACCTTAACTTTATTAACGATATCTAAGCTGCATAAGGATGAATTACCATGTCTATTTTTAGCGCAATTATTGGCGGAGCTGCTAATGCTGTTAAAACTGTTGTATCAAACGTAGCTAAAACCGTTTCAGCACAATCTCAAAGTTCAAGTTCAGGTTCAAGCTCCTCATCATCATCTTATTCTCCCCCTGCGTATACTCCTCCGACATACAATCCTCCCACGTATTCGAATAGTTATTCATCATCCAATCATTCTTATACAACTCAAAAAAGCTATGCTGCTTCGGGCTCAGGCGGTGCAAGCAATACAAGCAAAGGTTCAAGTTCAAGCAACGAACCTCAAACAAATTCTCCCATGTTTACAAGACAAGATGCAAGAGAATATCTCGATGAAGTAGAATTTATCACAAAAACCCAAGAAGCACAAACCCAAGACGAAATTGAATCTGAACAACAACAGCAGGAAGTACTGTCAAAAGCATTGGAAAGTACAGTAAATGCTGCTAAAGAAATGGTTGATAAAATATTACATCCTGATAATAAAGGTGATAAAGAAGCCGAAAATACTGAAGCTGAAGAAAGCGAAGACATAGAACAAAAACAAAAAGCAGAAGCGCAACAAGCAAAAGAAGAGAAAGAGGAAAAAGAAGAAAAGCAAATCAAAAGTGAACTAGAGACTGTTTCTTCTGCGCTGAATGACAGTTTGGATGATATTACAAGAAATGACGGTAACGGTAAAATTGATGCCGATTTCTCCCAAGGGAGTATAGGAGACTGTCAATTTTTAGCAATTGTTTATTCACTTGCACAATCAGATAGAGGTAAGCAGGCGCTTGATGAGGCTATACAAGTCCAAAAAGATTCTGAAGGTAATGTTGTCGGTTATAATATTTATTTTGCAGGACTAAACGAAACATATACAGTTACACGTGAAGAGGTTGATGAAGCAACCGAGCAAACTGATGTAAAAAGGACAGTAACTACCGATTCGGATGGTAATATTATTGAAACAATTGAAGAGGCACCGAAAGATAGAATCTACAGTCGTGGCGATGATGACATGACTGCTCTTGAGCTGGCTTTTGAAAAAGCATGTATAAATTCTACTAATCCTGAATTTAGAACTTATGTTGATATAAGTCATACAATTGTTACGATTGACGAAAATGGTAATGTTATATACTCGGATAACAAACGTGAACCCGAGGAAAATGGACAAATTGACTATTTAAAAGGTGTTGATGATAATGCCGTATTATACGCTTTTGGTTTAGAAGGTAATATTGCAAAAGAATATGAGTACGGAGCAATCAAAGATGATTTCATGGCAAGAAGTTTTATGGATACAAAAGACGGTCAGGAATTTATAGCCGGAACTGATGGTGTCACTCTTACGGATACTGACGGTAATGAAATTGAGTTTGATTCATTTGAACGGGCAAAATTAGTCGAAATGACTGATGATACTTTTACAATTGAACAAAAAAGCGGCTTTTTCGGTAAAAAAGAAGAAGTGGAAATTGAAATACAGGAAGCAATTTCCGAAATATACGATTGGACAGGCGATATTATAACACCTGACAGAGAAAAATTTGACAAAAAATTAGATGATATACAAAATGAAAACATAGGCGGTATTGTATTGGAAGGGTTAACCCCTTATAATAATACCGAGTCTTCAACCTTTTATATGACTAATTCTGACGGAGAACAGGTTGAAATATTTAGAGCGCATGCTTATGCACTAAAAGAAGTCAACGGGGATATTATTACCCTTGTAAATCCACATGACACAAGTACCGATATTAAAATAACAAGAGATGAACTGTACAACTTAAGTTGTTTTAGAATAAGATATCCGAAAGAGTACGAAATATAGTCAATTCTAGAATCGGATTCAGCTATACCTACGCTTGTTTTCAGCTATTTATCTTATAATAGCGGAACAAAAAGTTAATCATCCTGTTATGATTCATTCCTTTTTGGGAATTTAGATATCAAACCATACAAGTTAAACATCACACCTTAACTTTATTAACGATATCTAAGCTGCATAAGGATGAATTACCATGTCTATTTTTAGCGCAATTATTGGCGGAGCTGCTAATGCTGTTAAAACTGTTGTATCAAACGTAGCTAAAACCGTTTCAGCACAATCTCAAAGTTCAAGTTCAGGTTCAAGCTCCTCATCATCATCTTATTCTCCCCCTGCGTATACTCCTCCGACATACAATCCTCCCACGTATTCGAATAGTTATTCATCATCCAATCATTCTTATACAACTCAAAAAAGCTATGCTGCTTCGGGCTCAGGCGGTGCAAGCAATACAAGCAAAGGTTCAAGTTCAAGCAACGAACCTCAAACAAATTCTCCCATGTTTACAAGACAAGATGCAAGAGAATATCTCGATGAAGTAGAATTTATCACAAAAACCCAAGAAGCACAAACCCAAGACGAAATTGAATCTGAACAACAACAGCAGGAAGTACTGTCAAAAGCATTGGAAAGTACAGTAAATGCTGCTAAAGAAATGGTTGATAAAATATTACATCCTGATAATAAAGGTGATAAAGAAGCCGAAAATACTGAAGCTGAAGAAAGCGAAGACATAGAACAAAAACAAAAAGCAGAAGCGCAACAAGCAAAAGAAGAGAAAGAGGAAAAAGAAGCAGAAGTTGCAAAAGAAAAAGCAGAAGAAAAGATAAACAAAGCATTAGGCGATGTCGAAGATGATATTGAAAACAGTTTAAGAGACGTTGAACGATTTAAAGGCAACGGCGAAATAGACGAAAATACAAATCAGGGTTCAATTGGCGACTGTATGTTTATTGCTGATATATACGGATATCTTCAATCAACCGAACATGCAAATGAAATTAATGATGCAATAGACATTGTAAAAGATGAAGCAGGTAACGTTCTTCAATATAATGTTTATTTTAAAGGTTTAAATGAATTATATACAATTACGCAAGATGAAGTTGATGAAGCTGCAACAAAATATAAAGAAATTGTTAATATACAAAGAAGCGGCAATCAAACAATAGAAACAACCGAGTACGAGAGAAATGAAAGATTGTATAGCCGTGGCGATGACGATATGACGGCTCTTGAGCTTGCTTTTGAAAAAGCTTGCAAAAATTCAACAAATCCGGAATTTAAAAAATTAGCCGACTCTACAAATGAGGTCTTAAGTGTAGATCCGACATCAGGAGAAATTATATACGAACAAAGAACTCCTGAGTTAGATGGTACAATTGACTATATGAACGGTGTTAATGAAAATGCGATTGCTTATGCTTTTGGTTTTGATACCTTAATGCCCCAAAAGAATGATTATGGCGAATTAATACAATACTTTAAAACTAACCAAATTGTTACAGATTTAGAAGGTGAACAATATTTAAATTTAAACAGTGACGTTACTGTACAAACCGATAACAATAAAGAAGTTGAACTTGAATCCGGTGAAAAATATAAAGTTGTAAGTCAAAGTGAAGATGAAGTTGTTGTCGAAAAAGATAGATTTTTGTTTGGCAGTGACGAAATAACCGTATCTATCGGTGATATTATTAAAAATGAAGGGTATGACACAGCAAGCATAGATAAAATATTTGATGATTACCAAAAAAATAAAAACAGCTCGCTTGTTATTGGTGGTTTTATTGATAATGATATGGGAAGTAGAGAAATTAATTTGACAAATATTAATAATGAACCTATATCTTTATTTAAACACCATGCCTATACCGTAGTTGATGTTAACGGTGATATTATAACATTGAAAAACCCGCACGATACATCAAAAGATATACAGGTAACAAGAGAAAGCCTGTATAAATTTGGATTTGAGCTGCGATATGCAGACGATTAAGCATTAAAATCAATCTTTGAACCGGATTTAGCTGAATCATGCTTCAGTGATTCAGCTTTATTTAAAGTATCCCTTGCGGCTGACGCAACTTTATAATCCTGTTCTGAGGGATCTGAAGGCGCCATTGCCGAATTGATTACGGTTTTTGCTTGACTGATTGTTTCATCAGGGTTTTGTTCGTTTAATTTCGGCATTTTAATTGAGACATGACCCGCAAAAGCAACTCCATTTGAGTCTTTTTCTATAACAATCGGTCCCGCTAAAGCTCCCGCAGTATTTTTGTGCGCAAGCTCATGGTTATAAATTTCTCTATAACGCTGATTTTTAAAGTTGTTGAATTGTTGTTGATTTGAAAAAGTAATCATTTAATGCCTTTATCTTATATGTTATGTCTGATTTTTTGTACAAGCTTATACATAAAGTCAATTCTCTTTTTTCTTCCGGGGATTTCAAACAAAACACGGGTATTATCTGTTAATGCCTGGTTAATATTTTGACTATGTTCATTTAAAAAGTGTTTTTCAAAATCTTCTTTTGTATCGTTATTTTCTCTCATCTTTTCAAGCTCGCCATAATCTAAAAAAGTTCCGCCGCAAGAATAGCAAGTATCTGTTATAACATTTTTGCTAATATTTGTAGGAGTTTTTACCATTATTGAATTGCAAACGGGGCAGTTCATATTTTCTTTTGTATCGCTGATTGCAAAAGTTTTGTTTTCGTATATTTTTGCAATGCTGTCCATACTTTCTATAATTTCATCAAATTTTTTCAGTTCTCTGTTGTCAAACCAAATTCCCCCGCAGCCATCTATACAGATATCAACATGAAAGTTATATTCATCAATGTAAATTTTTTTCATTTCATTGCCGCAGCGAGGACAAATGATTATTTCAAAGCTGTCTGCCATTTTTAATTCCTTTAAGCTATACTTTGATATTAGACTATTTTTTAGCTGATGTCAAATTTATTTTAATATTTTTAAGCTTTTTTGCATATTGCTCAAATCATCAACATTACCGCTCAGGATGATTTTTAAGATTTCTTCTTTTGAAGTTTTTTTGATTGGCGGGATTTCATCAATTTTATGTTTGTATAAAATTAGCGAATTTTCTTTTTGAAAAGCAAATGATAATACCCAGCTTGCAGGAATAAAAAGGATTTTAACCCCTTGAAGAAGATATTTATTATATCTGATATATAAACACAAATTTGCATTTTTATTTTGAATATTGTAATTCCCGTTAATTAAAAGAGATAGAATATCATATTTTGAATACAATTTTATATTTTTTATATCCTTATTAAAAAGCTCAAAACTTCCCCAAATGTCTGATTTTACCTGTTGCATATCGGAAGCTATAAGATTTGTTTTGTTTTTTAGAAAATCGTTAAACTTACTTTCTTTATTACCTTTCTTGAGGGCGCTCTCAAGTAAAAAATCATCATTTCCGATTTTTTGAGCATACCGTCTTTAATATAATAATTTACTTTTGCGCTGATTTTATCAAAATTATTAAATGTTTTTAAATTTGCGCTTGCCCTTAATTTCCCGTCAAACTGATTTTGAATTTTTAAAATCATATTGCTTGCTTTGTTTGCATCAACATTATCGGCTTTAAAATCAATATCAGATGATAAATAATTAATATTATATCTTCCTTTTGCGCTTAAAAAGCCGTCTGCAAATTGAATATCATTAAGTGCAAAATAAGCGATGTTATTTTTTATAAAGCCATCAAGCCTTAATTTTTCAAGAACGATATATTTAAACTTCAGTTTATCAAGTCTTAAAATTGCTTTTTTAATTGTATATCTTCTTTTTTTAGCGGGTTTTTCGCTCTTTTTTGAAGAAGCTTTTTTTATTATTTCATATTCTTTTAAATATAAATCCATATAATTAACGGTAATATTATTATCAAGCTCGTTTTTCATATCAATATAAGCTAAATAAGGTTGGTTTAAGTATGTTCCTTTGGCTTTAAGATAAATATTAGCTTTATTTGCTTGAATATTTGCTTTTTCAATGTTATAGCCATGGAAATTTGAATTGATAATATCAAAATTACCGGTTAATTTATTTTTAATTTTTTTATTGCCGTTATTGCCAAATAATGTTACGTTACCTCGAAACAAGCCTTTTGGGATAATATCGCTTATAAAACCAAGAATGTCTGTTGTTATCCATTCATTTGTTTTAAGATTAACAAATGTTAAATGAAGTTTTGAATTTTTCCTTAAAAATTCACCACAGCCCTTAAAAACAACTTCTCTAAAGTTTTTATCGTTAATTAAATAGGTGTAGTTTTTTAAGTATAAATGTTCTTTAATTTTTATTGTTTGAGCTTCAATTTTTCTGTTGTGGTTAATTAAAGCTAAATGCAGTTGTTTATAATATATATCGTTAAATTTAGCGATATCGGCAAAATATCTTACCATTGGTTTATGATATTGAATGAAATATTCTACCCTTAGAGGTATTCTTCCTATAATTTTTGTATCGGGAAGGTAATTTGAAGCAAAATTTTGAGCAATTGACGAAACCATTTTGCCTTTAATCAACCTTGAAGAGTCAAATATTTTATAAGCATAAAAGTCGGTGTAGAGCTTTTCTTGCCCCAGTAAGCCATTGGTTATCATTGTTACATTATCATCTTTAAAATAAAAACAGGCTTCCTTGTAGCTAAATGGGACGCTTAATTTTACGCTTTTGAATTGAAAATCTTTAAGTTTTACAAGACCAAAAATTGCTCCTTTTTTGTTTTTTAAGTGAAAATTTAAGCGGAAATTTAAGTCAATATCGGCTAATCCTTTGAAGTCATAAAAATTTTCAATAAAATTTTTATCTTTTTGTTTTTGCTTCATAAAAAATAAAAATACTTTTTCAATTTCAAAAACTTGCGCATTTTGAGCGCTCAGAGTGAAGTTTATTCCGTCTTTTTTAGAATTTATACTTGAGTTAGAAAATATAATTCCATCTAAATTAAAAATTGAATTTGCAATTTTTAATTTATAATTGTTTAAATAAAGCTCCTTATTTTTTATCATCAATTCGCTGCTATCTAAAATTAGCGCTTCATTTAAAAGATTTGAATTAATTAAACCCTTAAAACCTATATAATAAATTTTATCTTCATATCTTGATAAAATATTATTAAGCTCAATATTTGAATTATATTTTTTATCATTTTGCAAAATTATATCTGCCTTTTTAATATCAACCATTGGAAGATAATTAAGATTAAATTTTTTTGTTTTATTTTCCTTTAGCTTGGTTTTATCAAAAAACAGATACTTAGCGCTTATTGAATAAGGCTTTATATTGAATGCTTTTGAATTTAGAATGACATTTTCAATTTTTAAAAAATCATCAATTTTGATACTATCAGCGCTGATATCATAGCTTAAATTATAATGAGGAAAAAAGCGCAGGTTTTTTGTTTTAATATCTAAATTAAAATTATTTTTTATAAAATTTTGCGCTTTATTAATAACATAAGGTGAATTTATTACTTTAGGCAGGATAAAAACAAAACCTAAATAAAAAAGAATAAGAATAATTATAAAAATAAGAATTATAATTTTAAGCGCTTTTTTCATTTTTTGATAATAAAAAATACGCTTTTAAAATTCAATTTATAGGAGGGTTAAGCCTTTTAAGCTATTAGTGTTTATTTTTAGTTTTTAAGGTTTAATTTTAAGGTTTAGTTTTTAAGGTTTATTTGGAGCATTTTTTCAATGCACTCTTTTGCTTTTTTTGCAATTGTTTCATCAAGAGTTATTTCGTTTTTTTCATCTAAAAGTGTTTGATAGATATTATCTAAGGTATTTTTTTTCATATTCGGACAGATGATGTTATCATTAATTAAAATAAACTCTTTATTCCAATTTTCTTTTTTTGAGTCCCTGCTTAATCTATCCGCTACTCCTTTTTCCGTTGCAATTATAAAGCGTTTTTCTTTTGAGTTTTTGGCATATTCCATAATTTCTTTTGTTGAACCGCAAAAATCCGCAAGTTTAACAACTTCTAAATGGCACTCGGGATGAATTAAAATAGGAGCATCGGGGTAATTTTTCCTTGCGTTTAGGATATCTTCTTTTCTTATTCTTAAATGTGTCGGGCAAAAACCGTTATAAGTAATTACTTCAACATTACCGAGCTTTTTTTCTACATATTTACCCAAGTATGTATCAGGAACAAATAAGACCTTTGGGACATTTAAACTTCTGACAACATCAACGGCGTTTGAGCTTGTGCAGCAAATATCGCATTTTGCTTTAATTTCAGCGGTTGAGTTAATATAGCATACAATCGGAATATTTGGGTATTTTTTCTTGAATTGTTCAAGGTCGGATGTGTTAATCATATCTGCCATAAGGCAGCCTGAGGACATGTTAGGCAGAAGCACTTTTTTATCAGGAGAAAGTAACTTTGCACTTTGAGCCATAAAATAAACCCCTGCAAAAACAATAATATCAGCATTTGTTTTAGCTGCCATTTTGCTTAA
The DNA here is from genome assembly GCA_947587615.1 of Candidatus Gastranaerophilales bacterium. GTDB lineage: Bacteria > Cyanobacteriota > Vampirovibrionia > Gastranaerophilales > Gastranaerophilaceae > RUG14156. The sequence goes on from CANPYC010000035.1 coordinate 13,782, forward strand.
ATACAGAGAATCTCCGACAAAATCCGATACTTCATCAATTTCAATATTTTGATAGCAATGTGTTAAAATAATTGCATTTTTTTCTTTTTTTAATTTATTTATTTCTTTAATTAAATCCATTCTAAGCACCAGAGGCATATATATTGTATTTATTAAACTACAACAAAAAAATATCGTCAACAATTAAATTAATAAATTGTTTATGATAAAATTATTAAGTAATTTTCTTGAAAGGCTTGAAGTATGACTAACAATAAAAAAGTGCTTGTAGGTTTATCAGGCGGTGTTGATAGCGCCGTTTGCGCACTTGTTTTAAAAGAACAAGGGTATGACGTTATTGGCGCTACAATGGCAATTTGGAATAAAAGGCACGATTCAAAAGTTGTTAATCAAACAGGGCATAAAAACGCTTGTCTTGGGCCTGATGAAAAAAAAGACATTGAAGCCGCTTCAAAAATTGCTTCTCAAATCGGTATAGAATACCATGTTTTTGATTGTATCGAGCAATTTGACGAAGTTGTTTTAAAATATTTTAAAGATGAATATTTAAACGGAAGAACGCCAAACCCTTGTATATTCTGCAATGCTTTAATTAAGTTTGGAGCGCTGCCCTATGTAGCTAAAACACAGGGGATTGAATTTGATAAATTTGCAACGGGTCATTATGCCAAAGTTGTTTTAGAAGGTGACAGATATACTTTAAAAAAAGCAAAAAACCCTCATAAAGACCAGAGCTATTTTTTATACCGCTTAAAACAAGAACAATTGAAAGATACAATCTTACCTCTCGGGGATTATACAAAAGAAGAAGTAAGGCAAATTGCACTTAAAGCAGGGCTTGTTGTTGCTGATAAAAAAGACAGTCAAGACTTTTATGACGGTGATTATAATGAACTTTTGGAAATTAAAGAGCTTGAAGGTAATATTGTTGATACAAACGGCAATATTTTGGGTAAACATAAAGGCATTTGGAATTATACAATAGGTCAAAGAAGAGGTTTAATGATATCATCGAGTGAACCGTTGTATGTAATTTCTCTAAATAAAGAAAAAAATGAAGTTGTCGTAGGTAATCTTGATAAGACGTTTAATAAAGCGTTGATTGCAAAAAATCTTAATTTTATGGGTATAAGTGAGCTTAATAAAAAAATTGATGTTAAGGCAAAATTTCGCTCTACTCAAACACCTGCCCTTGCAACGGTTGAATTAATTGCGCCCGATACAATAAGAGTAGAATTTTTGGAATATCAAAAATCAATTGCAATAGGGCAGTCGGTTGTGTTGTATGGGGAAAATGATACTGTATTATTAGGCGGGATAATTGAAGGGGTTGAATAAAAGTAATATATTTATCTTTTAAAAATACTAAATGGTAAAAGGCAAAAGCGCAAAAATTATCTCCCCTGCTTTTAAAAAGCTAAAATATGGTCTTTTTAACTAACCCTTTTGGCAATTTATTTTTTTAAAATAAGTTTTACATTTTATTTATGAAAAACAATGTAAACTTACTTTTAAAAGCATTCAGTGAAAGCACAAAACTAGAAAAAAATAATGATTTTAATGATAAAATCTATCACTCATTAGGCTGCTATCATAACAAAAAATGGATTGCAAATATCACACCGATTGAGTTATTAACTAAAAGCCTTAAAGAGTGCATAAATTTAATTATGACCTTATCTGAAGGTGAAGTTTTTTATGAAACATTTCCAAACCCCATATATACACCCGACTACGGAGATAACTGGGGCAGATTTGCAAATTATATTGAAATAAATAACAGGGCAATTGCTCAAATGAACTTCGAAAAATGCTGCTGTGGAATAATTAACACAATTAAACTGCTTTCGGCAATTCCACCCAGTGCAAAATCATGGGCAAATTGCGTTATAATATCTCAAATTTTTCCTAATATCTTTGGAGATGGCTACAATAAAGCACCAAACGAAGAAAATTCAATTTACGGTCTAAAACTAAACTCCGGCTACAGCCAAAATATTATTGATTATTCAATAATTGATAAAATAACCCCCGAAGAACAATTAAGCGCATTTTGTGATTTGGCGCATTTTAGAGGCTTAAAAGTCGGCTTTAGAACAATAATTTCAGCAGACCAAATGAAAGTATGCTACAAAACCCATGAAGAAACATTCAGTTGGCAAAACGGGGAGCACGTTGAACTATATATTCAAGAGCATACAAAGCTAATGAACCTTGGTTTTGAAGCGATGTTTATTGACTCAGCCAAGCACATAGGGGGCTACGATATGGAAAATTATACTGGTGTCGGAGCGTTGCCTGAGTATTCTCAAATGCAATATATTTTAAATGAAATAAGAAAAAGAAGCGCTAAAACAAACATAAGTTTTGCAGGCGAAAAAAGCTCATCCGACTTTGAAAGATATAAAAATATGGGTCTAACAACGGGAACAGACTATATTCAGGGGGATGACTTTGAAGCAATAAGAGAATTATCCGAAAAATTAAAATATAATAGAGACTATGCCCCGGGGGTAGAGATTGAAAACGATAATTATGAAGGCGGAATAAGCTATGAACAGCGATTAAATCGAATATCAAACGCATTATTTGCTTATTATCAATCAAGCGATAAATTGCCAAGCTTTATGCAGACAAATGACTTATTCCCTCTAAGATACGATACAAATACTCATCATATTATGATGACAAACCCGTCATATTCTGAGGACGGTAAAAGCGAAAGCCACTTGAAAAATCTTTTTGCTTTTGATGATGGCAGATACTATAACCATAAAGTGGGTGAAATATTTGCCCATGCACTTTGTCGATAAAGAAAGGAAAATATAATGAATTTTTTAAAAGAAAAAGGAATGTCATTGGAAAATCAGGTAAAAACCTGGTATGACATTGTTAAAAGACCTTATAGCAGAGATTTTGCAAATAATTATACAAGAACACGCCAAATTTTAATGAACGGTATTGAAACGGAAGCTTGGGGCTTTAAACATTGCTGGGTCAGAAAGCTTGACGATACGGAATTAAAAAAACTTTTAGTCAACATCAGAAGAATTGAAGATATGCAGCAAACAACGGTTAACTGGTTGTCACCCGTTAATCAAACAGTTCTTGACACAACTTTAGGCTATGAACAGGTAGCGGTTGACCTTACCGCATGGCTTGCTCAAAACGAAGATGACCCTTATGTTAGAGAAACATTTAACTTTGGCTTATTGGAAGATTTTGACCACCTTTACAGATACTCTCAATTTGCAAATTTAATTGAAGAAACAGACCCGAATACAATCCTGCACAATCAGACAGATGTTGTTATAGGTAGACCAACGCAATATCATCATAATTGCAACGGTTTAAGAATAAGAAATCCTTATGATAAAAATAGTGCAACACCAAAAACAAAAGTAAATATTTTAACTTTAATTTCGGGTGAACAGCAAACACATAACTACTACGCAGAACACGGTTTTATGTATGGTAATTCCGACTTAAAGCGCTTGTATGCCGAAATTTGTGATGTTGAAGAAGAACACGTTACAATGTATGAAACGCTTGTTGATACCAATGAAACACCTTTTGAAAAATGGCTTGTACATGAATTTACGGAAGCTTGCTGTTATCATAACTGCTACAAGGATGAAGTTGATGAAAGAATGAAAATGATTTGGGAAGAATTATTCCAAATGGAGCTGGGACATCTTCATGAGGCAGCTAAAATGTACGAAAAATATGAACATAAAGACCCTACAGAAGTAATAGGTGAAGAGGAAGTTTATCCATGTCACTTTGAATCTCAAAAAGAATATGTAAAAGAAATTTTAAATAAAGAAGTGAATAAAAGAGTGGATAAAGACGGAAAATATAATACCGTTGATAAATTAGACGAAGACTGGAGAAGCTATAAAGTTCAGGAAACTTTGAATAAAAACGGAGCACCGTCTGAAAAAGCAATACATTTATCAATTGAAGCAATAGGAAGAGATATTGCAATAGCAGACGAAGATTTACTCAAAAAACAAGGTGATTTATTAGATAAAAGCCTTGAAAAATATCAAGCACCAAACACAATCACAAAAGAAGAATATAAAAAATTTAATAAAATTGATAATAAAATATATTTATATTAAGGAGAATAAATAATGCCCGAATTTGCAACACCCTTTAGCGGCAATAAATGCGATAGAAAGCTATCAAAAGATGAACTGATAAGAGCAATTCGCTTTTCAATAGCTTCTGAATTTGAAGCGATACAGCTTTATGAACAAATTAAAGATTCAATTGATAATATTGAAGCTAAGAAAATGTTTGAAGAAGTGACAGAAGATGAAAAAATCCATGTCGGTAATTTTACCTATTTGCTTGAGCTGCTCTCGCCTGATGATAAAGAACATACTATTGAAGGCAGAGAAGAAGCCTATGAAGTAATACACGGTGAAGAATAAAACCCTGCAATTACATAAAAAAGGTTTTTAGATATCTAAAAACCTTTTTTTGATTTCATAATATTATTTTGTGCTAAGATAAATTTATAACATATAAAAAACAGGGAGGAAGTAATGGAAAATTTTGATAATTATACAAAAGACGACTATTTGAAACTATATGACAGAAAACTTGAAGATTTAATTGAAATTGCAAATAAAATTACAAAAGAAAATTTTGACAACACCGTTGAAGCTTGTTCAATAATCAGCGCAAAAACGGGAGCATGCTCTCAGGATTGCAAATACTGCGCTCAATCAAGCCATAATAAAACAGGGGTTAAGTGTCATCCTTTATTGGATGTTGAAACGGTTAAAAAAGCAGCTATTAGCGCTCGAGATAACGGAGCTACAAGGTTTTGTATCGTTACATCAGGCAAGGCTCCAACAGATAGCGAATTTAAAACAATTTTAGATATGATAAAAGAAGTTGCTTCAATTGACGGTCTGCACTGTTGCGCTTCATTGGGCTTATTAACAAAAGAGCAGATGAAGCAAATTAAAGAAGCGGGAGTTGAAAGATTTAATCATAATATTAATACATCTAAAAATTATCACTCTAAAATTTGCACAACGCACACTTTTGATGATAGGGTTAATACGGTTAAATCCGTTGTTGAAGCAGGCATGGAAGCTTGCTGCGGCGTAATTATCGGAATGGGTGAATCAAGAGAAGATAGAATTGATATGGCATTATCTTTAAAAGAATTAAACCCAAAAACCACACCGATTAACTTTTTAAACCCGATTAAAGGAACACCTTTAGAAAATTATAAAGATGCAATTGATGAAGAAGAAATCTTAAAAACAATTTGCATTTTTAGAATAATTTTGCCTAAAACGCTTTTAAGATATGCGGGCGGAAGAAGTACAAGACTAAGCAAGGAAAACCAAAAACAAGGTATTTTAGCGGGTATTAATTCAATTTTAGTCGGAAATTATCTAACAACAGTTGGCTGCGATGTTAACGAAGATAAAAAAATGCTTGATGAATTAGAGCTTTGTTTAAAATAATGCTAAATTTTGATTAATGTATGTTTGTACAGGTGAAATGTACTTTGTCTGTACCTTTATCTTTACCTTCTGCAATATTTACAAGGCTAAAACCGCTATCTTTTATTTTTGTTAATGGAAAAAGATATTATTGAATAAAAAGCAGGGCAGACTTTAGTCTACCATTACGATTGACACAGTACATATTTAGCAAGATTACCATAATAAAACGGTGGAGCGAAGTCCACCCTACGGCTCAACCAAACAATGTCAATAAAGAAAGTAGAAAGTATGGTAGACTTTAGTCTACCATCTTATTTAAAGCAAGTAAATATTCAGTAAAATTACCATAGGTTAAACCTTGATAAAATGGTGGACTGAAGTCCACCCTACGGCTCAACTAAACAATGTTAATGAAGAAACTAGGGCAGACTTTAGTCTACCATTACTACCATCTCACTTGGAAAAAGTATATTGATAAATTGTAGGGTAGACTTTAGTCTACCATCTTATTTAAAACAAGTAAATATTCAGTAAAATTACCATAGGTTAAACCTTGATAAAACGGTGGACTGAAGTCCACCCTACGGCTCAACTAAACAATGTTAATGAAGAAACTAGGGC
>CANPYC010000036.1 GCA_947587615.1 Candidatus Gastranaerophilales bacterium
TTCAATAGAATTTTGTTCATTTTCTAAAATGAACTCTTCAACATTTAATTCATTATCCGAATTTTCTTCATCAGAATTTTGTTCATTTTCTAAAATAAATTCTTCAACATTTAATTCTATATCTTTTTCGGAATCAATGTTATGCACAAGATTTTCTTGGATTATTTGTTCTGTTTTGGCTTTAATATTTTTAAGTATGTCATCTTCGCTAAATTCAAGAGTTTGCTTGTTGTTATCGGTTTGTGTTTGCTTATTTTTTGTTTGAATATATTTTTTGCAATCTTTTTTGAAATCTTTTCCGAATGCTTCGCCAAAAGCTTCTTCAAGCGTTTTTTCCCGTTGATTTGTATTGTTGTCAGGCAGGTTGCTGTTGTTGTTTTCAAGAGCTTTTTGTTTAAAACCCTTTCCAAAGGCATCTTCAAAAGCTTTTTCCATGGATTTATCGGTCCCGACCGTGTTGGGCTTTTGCTTTAAAGTTGAATAACTATGAGTAACAGAATAATTACTATTTGCTAAATTCCGTTTAACGATTTCTTGTACTTTTAAATCAAAATCATTAAGCTGTTCATCTTTCGTATCGTTTTTAAAGCTTGGTTTTGTATCTGTTATTTGTTTTGTTTCATCTTTATTTTGCGCTTTATATATTTTTGATTCGCCGTTAAGAAGGTTGTTCATTATTAAATCAAGCGCATTTTTGTCATATAGCTCATTTCCAAATCTGTCTTTATAGACTGCAACAACCTTCCATTTCTTTAAAAAAGTGTTCAGCGTATGCAAGTCTATACAATATCTTCTTGAAGCTAAATTCCGTAATATTTCCTTTTTTGTATATGTTTTGGATACCATAATTTACCCAAGTTTATTATACGAAAAATCGTCAATATATACAAGATATACAAAGTGAGAAAAAAAAGCCTCTTAAAAAGAGGCATTTATTGGTTGAGTATTATATTAAATTGATTGTTTCGCTTTTGAAATTGAATTTTTTAAACCGTCTGCCAAATCGCCTCTGCCTGACTGCTCATATATTTTTGTGACGGATTCCAAAAACTTCATATTGTTCTTTTTTTCAACATTTGTTAAGTTTTGAGCGATTTTATTGTTCTTTCTTTGTATATATGGGCTTGTAAATTCGCTCTGTTTGATTTTTTTAGGTCTTGGCGGAATTTGATAATTTCCGTTTTGCGGTTTTTGAGAGAAATCTTCTTTAATTTTTATCACTTCCTGATTTTTATAAGGATTTTGTGTGCTTTTTTGATATTGATTAATTGCTATTGATTTTTTGATTGCATCCATATCAAGCGCTTGAGTTTTTGGTTTATAATTATCTTTATATTTATTTTGCAAATATGATTGATATTTCTGATGAGCAATTGCAAGTTGCTGTTGAGCGTTTTTAATTGTTTCACTGCGTTTTGAGATATTTTCCAAGTCCTCACCCGTGTACATACTGCTTGGATTTATATTTGAAGTTTGTCTCGGGTTATGAAGTCCGATTAAGGATTCAGAGTCCTGACTAATCTTTTTAGCCAATGCTTTTGTTAAAATTGCTAAAATTGCAATTAAAGAAAGGATAATCAAAACAATTCCCGATACTCCTTCTTTTAAATTTGTAAAAATTTCACCTAAAAGATGGACAATATTAAAAGAATTATCATCCCAATCTTGTATTTCTTCCTGATTTTCCAAGTCTTCTTTATAGCTTGTTGATTGATATTCTTTTATAGGTTTATTGATAATTATTTTTTTTGCTTTTGACTCTTGTTTTGTATCAAAAAGAGAGTTTATAAAAACAAGCTCTGTGTTATCTACACCTTTACCTTTAACATATATTCTTACTTTATTTTTGTCTATTTGCTGTAATACAACGCTGTCTATATCGCTTACATCATCGTAAACAGTACCTACGTTTGGTGCTGTTGTTGAATTTTTTAAATCAAAATATACGCTGTTGCTGTTTTCAACGTTTGTTTTGTATTGAACGGCTTGCGAAGAGTCTATGCTTAATTCGTAAGCTTTGGGATTATCTTTAGACTTTGAAATTACAACCGATGAAATAACATTATCCGAAGCTAAAACGGGTAATATTGAAAATAATGAAAAAAGAAATATGATTATTAAATTAATTCTTTTTTTAAACGTGCCGGAAATACTATCCATTTTCAAATACTCTCCCATAAATCTAATAAAATTTATTAACCTTATGATTAAATGATATTAGTTTTATAAGATGAGAACATTAACCCCAAGATTGTTTTTAAATTAATCTAAAGGTCTATTTTTATCTTCAAACGGATTAATTTCACCGTCTTTAAGCTTATAAAGCTCTCCGCACTTAGAGCATGCCAAAATTCGACCTGTTGAGTCAATCGGAACAAAAAAATGGTTGCATGTTTCATATTCTCTTGTTTTCGGAAGGGTTTTTTGTTTTCTTTTTTTAATTTCGTTTTTAATCTTAAAAAATAGTTCAATAATATACATATTTAAATTTTTTAATATTATAATTTTATTATGGAAAAGAAATTACACAGATTTATCTCATCAACCGTATCTTATCATGATTTTCAAGAAGCTGTAAATATAGCCAATAGTCTGAGGTGTGGAATTGAAATTTCAAGGTTTGGAAGATTGGCAGATATTGAAGACAACTTTGAAAAAAATAAAATTGAATATAAAGAAATTTTAAAAGATTTTAATAATCAAATTACCCTGCATGGTTTTTTTTCAAATTTGAATATTGCGGCAAAAGACCCTTTGATTGCTTCAGTAAGTAAAAAAAGATATTATCAGAGTTTAGAGCTTGCGCAATATTTTGATGTTTCTCTGGTTGTTTTTCATACCTGCTTTAACAATCTTTTAAAGCATAAACAATATAGGGAAATGTTCTTTTTAAAAAATATTGAATTTTATAATGATTTTGTTCAAAATTTTGAACGTTTGGGAATTACCGTTACAATTGAAAACGTACATGAACCTAACCCTGAATTTATCAGAAATCTTATTGCTGCCGTTAATTCAAATTATCTCGGTACAACAATCGATATAGGACACTGCAATTTGCATTCAACTCTAAGCCCTTGTGAATGGATAAGGGAATACGGAATAATGCTTAAACACATGCATTTTCACAACAATTTCAAAGACGAAGATTCACACTCGAGTTTGTTAAAAGGCAGCGTTAATGTTAAAGAAATTCTTTTGACTTTAAAAGAATTACAGCTTTATCCCAGCATTACTTTTGAAATTTTTAATAAAGAAGAATTGATTGAGTCGGTTGAATATTTTAATTCTCTTTGTGAAGAAGTTGAAATAGAATATTGTTAAAATTTTGTACAAAAAACTTTTTTGTAGTATTGTATAAATAGCATTATGTAGAGTTTTTGGAGTAAACATAGTTAAATGTCAGATATAAATACGGTAGTAATTATAAGTGATAGGCATGAGCTAGTTAACCGAGTTGCCCAAAAACTTGTATTATTGAGAGATTTAGACAAAGTTAAATCATGCTCAATTGAAGAAGCGCAAAATTTGCTTAAAAATGCCAATCCTAATGTATTAATAATTCATTGTGATAATAACGATACGGAAGCAATTGAACTTATAAAAAAAATTAAAAAAACCGAACTGTTAAAAAGTGTACCAATATTATTAATCAATGAAAATTGTTCAAGAGAAGTTATTATTGAAGCTTTTGACTCAGGGGTATCCGATGTTATATTTACCCCGATAATTGATTATGAACTTTTAATCAGGGTAATTTGGTGTTTACAGAAAAATGAACTGAATTTGAACATTGAATCGAATAACAGTTTTCTTTGCAAGCTTGGTATAATTCAGGGTGAAACCGGAGTATATTCTTGTAAATATTGTGATGAGATAATTAAAAATGAGATAATGCAGACAAAAAAATATTCTCAAAAGGCATGTCTGCTTTTGATTTCTCCCGACAAAAAATATCCCGATAAAAAGAACCCGACAGATTTTATTACTGCAATCAAAAACTCTGTTCGTCTAAATGATTTAATTGTTGTAAAAGACGATAATCAGTATTATGTTTATCTTCAAAAAACAAAGCTAAACGGTGCATACAGCGTTTTTGAGAGAATAAATGCCAATTTAGGTTCCGACTCGGGCGCTAATGCAGGTGTAATTGAAATTCATAATCAAAGTTATAAAGAAATTAAAGAAGCGCTCAAGCGTGCGCTTAAAAAAGCAAACGAAAACACTAATTCTTTAATTGTTGCAAATGATTCGGATGAAGGATTTGACGACGAAGAAGAAACGCCGAAAATTCAAAATATTGAAAATATTGAATCAACAAGCGATATAATTAAAGAATCAATTACGGCTAAAGAAGAAAAGCCAAAGCATACGGTTGATGAAGCAGCGGGAACTTATGATAAAACAAGTGTCAGAATATTTAATCAGGCATTTGCAAGAAAACTTAAAGTTGTAATAGAACCCGTCTTTAGAAAGTATGAAAATATCTTAAAACTTAAAAGACAAGACTTTGCAATAAATGCTTATGTAGGAAATAAATCGGCGTTTTGTGTTTCCACAAATAAAATAAGCATGTCGCTTGCGATAGAATATGACGGGTTGCAGTGTGTTGTTATAAAAATTGTAATAATTGAAAATAATCAAAAGAGATTATCTGAAATGGAAACAATAGATTTCACAATTCTTGATTCAAGAAGGCTCTCTTTAATGCTCGGTGAATTAATAGATAAATATATTCTCATGATAAAAAGAAGCTAAGCTTAATTATATACTTAAATAGTAATCTTTTAATATTTTGCAGTCTTGCTCAATGTTTGGACTTTCACAAACCAAAATTCCTTTAACATCAAATTTTTTCAAGGCTTTTAATAAATCTTTATAATTAAAGTCGCTTTCCTCAAATATTAAATGTTTCTTTTCTCCTTTTGAGCCATACTCAATTCCCGCAACATGACCATGAAAGTTATCAAGTACAACTTGCCCTAAATTATTTGCCAAAGTTTCCAATATTTTACAAAATTCATCATAAGTATTAAATTTCCCTTCTTCTCTTGCGTGAATATGAGCAAAATCAATGCAGGGTAATATTTGATTAAAGTTTTTAGACAGCTCTATAATTTCATCCAGCGTTCCCCATTGGCTTCTTTTGCCCGTTGTTTCGGGGCGAATCCAAATATTATTATTTTCTTTTTGCAGAGTTTCAACAATAATTTCATGTCTTTCAATCAGTTTTTTTAAAATAATTTCAGGGCTATCTCCTAAATAAAAAGCTGCATGATAAGTAATTGAATATGCGTCTAAATCACTCCCTGCCCTTGCGGTATCCAAAACCCTTTTAATGCTTGCTTGAATTTTCTCTTCTTCTTTAGCATTGAGATTAATATAATACGGCCCATGATGAGATATAACTTTACTGCCTCGATTTAAAATTGCACTTCTTGTTTTTTCGCTATATCTTACACCATGTACAAATTCAACTTCTAAACCATCCAAATTAAGCTCTTCAAGTTTATCAAAAGCGTCGGTATAATCTTTTGAACTTGTTGGAATACCTGCTGTCAGAAAATTTAATTTATCCAAAATTCCCTCTTTCTTATTAACTAAAAAATTCATCCTTATTGGCAGAAAAATTTTTATAAAATTCCTTGGGGGTAAATATTCCCCAGCTTCCCACCTGTAAAATTTCAATCGAAAGATAGCCGCCTTTTGCAGCAACTAAAAGTTCTTTTTCGTTTGAGCTTACAATTTTGCCAAATGGAAAGTTATGATTTTTTTTAATCGGGCATGCTTGAATGATTTTAATATTTGTGTTTCTAAAGGTGCAATATGTTCTAAAAAAGGGGTTGGTTGCCCTGATTAATCTTTCCATTTGAAAAATATCAAGCTTTTTAAATTCAAGTTTAAAATTTCCTTCAACTTTCGGCGCTTTAATAAATTCCCTGTCTTTAATTTGCGGATAGCTTTCAATTTTATTTTCTTTTTCAATTTTTGTCAGGGTTTCAGCTAAAGCGTCCGAAATCATAAAATTTGTTCGATTAAAAAGCGTACCCATTGTTTCAAAAGGGGTAATTTTAAACTTGTGTTGGTAAATAATATCGCCCGTATCAAAGGTTTCATCAATAAAATGAAGCGTTATACCGGATTCAGCTTCACCGTTATTTATAATATGAAAATATGGCATTGCACCTCGATAATTCGGTAAAAGCGAAGGATGGCAGTTAATGTAGCCCATTTTTGTTGTTTTTATAAATTCTTGTTTTAAAAGCATATTATACGAACAAACAACCCCAATATCCGCTTCAAGCTCTTTTAAGCGCTCAATATATTCTTTTTCATTCGGGCTTTTTTCAAATGGCAGAAAGTTTAAACCTCTAAATTCAACAAAATCTTTGAAAAATTCAAAAGTATCATGGTCTTTTGGAGGAGGAACAACACCCACAATATTAAATTTTTTTTGAAGAAGATTAGATAAACAAATTAATGCCATATCGGGAGTTCCGACAAAAATTATTTTAAGCTTGTTTTCTTTTTTGATTTTTCCGTTTTCCATTTTAATTTTTCCACAAGTCTTTGTTTAAAATTGCAAGGAATGGTATTATTTCCAATCGCCCGATTAACATTAAAAGAATAATTATCCATTTTGAAAATGTATGTAGCGAATCATAATTTCCCATAGGTCCTACTATTCCATATCCCGGTCCGATATTCCCGATTGCCGCAGCAGAAGAGCTTAGGGCAATTGTTGTTGAATTTTCTCTAAGCATAATTAAAAACGCACCAAGCGCAAAAATTACAAGATAAAAAACAACAAAACCAATCATTTGAGAAATAATATCGTTTGTTATGGGGCTTCCTTCCAGTTTAATCGGATAAACTCCCTGCGGATGAATAATTTTATTCAATTCTCTTTTTAAATATTTTCCTACAAAAATCCATCTTATAATTTTAATTCCGCCCGAAGTCGAAGTTGCGCAGCCGCCCGTGAAAAACGCCAAAAATAATATAACTTTACTTGTAGCGTCCCAATTAATATAATTATCAATTGCAAAACCCGTTGAAGTCATTGTTGCACTGACTTCAAAGAAAGAATGCAAAAGCGCTTTTTGAATTTCATAATGAGAATTTATATAAAGACTTATCGCCAAAAGCACGCTTAAAAAAACCGTGATTAAAAAATACCATCTGAATTCTTCACTTTTTAAAAATGACTTAAATTTTCTTGTGTTCAAGGTTCGATAAATTAAAATATAGTTAATTCCGGCAATAAACATAAAAATAAATACGCACAGCGCTACTTTTGCGTCGTTAAAGTCGCAAATACTGTTTGCTAAAGGCGAAAATCCGCCCGTTGCAATTGTTGAAAGAGAAGTAACCGTTGCGTCATACCAATTTAAGTTTAAATATTTAAGTATTAACGTTTCAATAACCGTTAATGCCGTATAAATTCCCCATAGCCAGCTTGCGGTGTATCTTATTCTTGGCGTTGCCTTATCTTCCGTCGGTGCAGGTACTTCAGCATAAAACATCTGCCTTCCTGCAACAGAGATTTTAGGTAAAACCGCAATAAATAAAACTACTATTCCCATCCCGCCAAACCATTGGGTTAGCGAGCGAAAGAAAAACAAGACCTTGGGGTATTTGTTAAAGTCTTGAATTACCGTTCCTCCTGTCGTTGTAACTCCCGACATTGCTTCAAAAACGGCATTTGTAAAGTTCATATCATAAAAAAGATATGGAATTGTGCAAATTATTGCAAATAAAACCCAAGCAAAAAATACGGTCGTTAAAGACTCGGATTTTTTTATCGAGTCAATATCTTTTTGAGTTGCTTTTTTAAGGGAAAAAAGATAACCTAAAACAAGCGCAAAAACCCCCGTTACAACAAAAGGAAGAATATGATTATATTCTTTTAAACATAAAGCCGTCAATATCGGAATTATAAACATTATCCCTATATATTTTGAAATTAGCCCGAGAATGTTTAAAATTAAATTATATCTCATCTTTTAAAGTATTCCTTGATATGAGCTACATCATCGGTTTTTGTAAATACCAAAAGCGTATCAAGCGGGTTAATTTGTGTCTTACCTTTTGGAATAATAACTTTTGATTCTCTTTTAATAATTGCAATGACGCAAGGAACGGGCATTTTAATTTCATACAGCGGTTTTGGCTTAAAGTCTTTATCAAGTTTTATTTCTAAAATTTCTCCCTGACCTCTTTCAACGGTCGCTAAAACATCAGCACGGGAATCTATAATTCTGTTTTTAATTTCATTTACGCAAGCTTCTCTTTGAGATATTGCAACATCAACCCCGACACGCTCAAAAAGGTTTGCTGTTGTACCTTGTGATACTCTTGTTATAACTTTTTTTGCCCCTAATTGTTTTGATAAAAGCGAGCATAAAAGATTTTTTTCATCATTGTTTGTTATTGCAACAACAACATCAGACCTTCCAACGTCTTCTTCTTCCAACAGTTCAAGACTTGTTCCCGAGGCATTTAAAATAAGCGTTTTTTGAAGATTTAGCGATAATTCTTCGCACCTTTCAAGGTCTGACTCGATAAGCTTGAGCTTCATTGAGGTTTTTTCAAGCTCAAGCGCAAGCCCGTATCCGACAGAGCCTCCTCCAATTACGGCGATTTTTTTAACTTTTCCTTTTGATTCAAACAGCTCGTTTGCAGCAATATCAAGTCCTATTGGTGTACCCATTAAAATTACTTTGTCGTTTAAGTAAAAAGAGCTGTTGCCGTTGGGGATAAAAAGCTCGTCGTTTCTTACTATTCCTACTACAAGAACTTCAGAGTTAAAATAACAATCTTTCAGCTTTTTATTCAAAAGTTCCGAGTCTTCTTTAATTCGATATTCCAAAAGTCTTGCCCTGCCTTTTGCAAAGTTTTCAACATCCACTGCTTCAGGGATTGTGATTAATTTAAAAATTTCTTGTACTAAAAGCTTTTGCGGCCAGATAATATTATCAATGCACTTGGCATAAGTAGATTTATACTCTTCCTTGAGAGAATTTAAAGACTCCATTGATTCTTTTTTCTGAACAAAACAAATTGTTTGAGCGCTTGAAACCTGTTTAGAAACAAGGCAGGCAATAATATTTGACTCATCATTATTTGAACAGGCAATAAAAACATCGGCAGAATTTACGTCTTTATCTTTTAAAATTTTAACATCTAAAAAATCCGCACAAATTATCCCGACGTCAAGCTTTGAAAACGGCTCTAAATTTTTTTGATTGGGGTCAATTACAATAACATCATGGTCTTCAAAAAATTCAACTGCTATTGATGAAGCCATTTCATTTGCGCCGTATATTATAATTTTCATAAAAATAAACCCCTAAATTAGAATTTTGGCGGAAACTTAGGCATTCCAAAAGGCATTTTGCCTTTTTTCATTGATTGTTTTAAACCGCCCAAACCTTTCATCATTTTTCTCATTGTTTCAAATTGATTGATAAAATTGTTAAGTTCATTGAGGCTCATGCCTGCCCCGAGTGCAATTCTTTTTTTTCTTGAAGCATTTAATATATTCGGATTTTTTCTTTCTTCAATTGTCATTGACTGAATAAATACTTCCATTTTTTTAAATTGCTTTTCGCTTTCATGGGTTATCATATCGCTATCGTTTTTTGATATTCCCAAAGGAAGCATGGATAAAATCCCCCCAAAAGAACCGAGCGCTTTAATTTGTTTTTGAACTTTCAGAAAATCTTCAAAGCTGAACTCGTTTTTGAGCATTCTTTCTTCAAGTTTTTTTGCTTCTTTAGCGTCAATATTTTTTTGCGCACGCTCAACTAAAGTTACAATATCACCCATCCCTAAAATGCGATTTGCCATTCTGTCGGGATGAAATTCTTCCAAGGGAGTAATATTTTCTCCCATACCGATTAATTTAATCGGTTTTTTAACGGTATGAACAATGCTTAAAGCGCAGCCGCCTTTGGTGTCACCATCAAGCTTGGTTAGAATAATACCGTCAATTTCCAATTGTTCGTTAAAGTTTGCGGCAACCTCAACGGAAGCTTGACCTATCATCGAATCAACAACAAGAAGTTTTTCGTTAATATTAAAACTGTGACTGATTAGCATTAATTCCGCCATCATGTTTGTATCGATTTCAAGACGACCTGCCGTATCAAAGATTATAACCGTGTCATTTTTTTCTTTTGCGTAATCAAGTGAAGCTTTTGCAATTTTTAATACATCTTTTTCGTTATCAAGCGAAAAAAAGTCAATTTTATTATTGTCCGCTAAAGTTTTAAGCTGTAATATTGCAGCGGGGCGATAAACGTCAAGTGCAACTAAGAGCGGGGTTTTCCCTTCTTTTTTTAATTTAAGAGCAAGCTTTGTGGCACTTGTTGTTTTACCCGAGCCTTGAAGCCCTAACATCATTATAATTGAAGGGTTAGTGTCAAGCTTTAAGGGCGCAAGCTTTTCTCCAAGCAAAGCCGTAAGCTCATCATTAACAATTTTAATTAAAGTTTGAGAAGGGTTTGTTGATTGAATAACCTTTTCGCCTTCCGCTTTATCTTTAATTGATGAAATAAACGATTTAACAACGTTTAGGGAAACATCCGCCCCCAAAAGCGCCCTTCTGATTTCTCTTAGAGCGTCTTGCATATTCTCTTGCGTAAGCTCGGACTTGCCTTGAGCAGAAGCGATAATTTCCTGTAATTTTTCTGATAATGAATCAAACATAAGATAATTTTACTATAAAAAAATAAGTTTTAATACAAATATAAATTTTTCTTTATATTGATATAAAGATTGTATAAGGAAATTAAAAAAACAAGTTTTTCTTGTGTATACTTATATATATAATATAAAAAGAGAAATAAAAGAGGAAAAAATGCAAGCTGTACTTAATTCTAATTCAACGGTAACGGAAAAAATGATTGATAAGCTGGATTATCTTTTATCGGATGTTACACCTTCCACCAGAAATGATGTTGAAAATTCAATTGTAGCTATGGGTGCTAAGGTTGTAGTTGCGCTGGTTCAAAAATTAAGAACATTGAAAGGGCTGCAAAGAGGAGTTGTTGCAATGAGCTTAATAAGAATCGGAGAATCTTCAAGAGAAGCTTTGAGAGCTCTCGCTTGCGAAAATGACGAATGTCAGTGGATGGCTGATTATTTATTATCTGAAATTTAACAAATTCTTAACTATAATTCACAAAAACCGACTAAATATTATTTTAGTCGGTTTTTTGTTTATTTATAGTATATATTATTGCTCTGTTTTTTTGTTAAATTTTAGCAAATATTACCATTTTGAATAACCTTTTTTGGTAATGAATAACAAATAAAATAAACGCATAATTACAACATAAAAATTGTGCGTTTAAATTTGTAATGAAAAAAATGCTACATAAAGGAGGAAAAATGACTATCAAAAGAAGATTACTATCAAGCGCAACAATTACATTTTGTGCTTTAGCACTAAGCGTTCCTATGTCATTTGCTGCTTGTCCTGTTGCTCAAGATGATTGCAACAGAAACGATACACAAATTGTTACACCGGACACTGCTAATTGTAATAAATGTAAAAAATCCGATTGCGGCTGCGAAAAGAAGAAAAAAAGCAAATGCGATCCTTGCGAAAAACAAAAGAAACAAGATTGCGGCTGCCCAACGGGTGGTGCTGCTCCATGTAACGAATGCAGACCGATGAACCAACAAACTTATGCTTACCCTAATTCAATTTACTCAAATGCCAACACTGCACAAGTGGGGGAGGACATTAATAACGCCCAGGTTAATGATGTTAATTCATTGTTAACACCTTGCTTCAAAGGCGTTCCGGTTGAATGTGGTTGTCCTACGGGCGGAGCTGCTCCCGTAATTGATGCTGAAGCTATGCCTAAAGCAGATTGCAACGCTCCATCAAATGTATATTCCACAACCACTATGGACGTTATTAAAAAAACAAAAGAACCTTATGCTTGTTTAGGTTTCACCGGAGCTGCCGCTGATATTACTACTCAACAATATCCCGATGTTTTTGACAGTTATTGGGCAAGCAGTGATATTAACCGCTTAACTGAACAATGCGTTCTTGAAGGTTATCCGGATGGAATGTTTAAACCAAACAGAAAAGTATCACGTGCTGAAATGGCAACAATGGTTGTTAAAGGATACAATCTTGACATAACTTCAAATGCCGATAATTTAACATTTAAAGATGTTCCAAGAAGTCACTGGGCTCATGATTACATCTCAAAAGGTGTAGCTGAAAACATGATAGCAGGTAAAAGCCACGATTACTTTATGCCAAATCAAAACATAACAAGAACCGAAGCTTTAACAATTATGGCTAAAGGTTTAAGCTGCCCTATGGATGAAGCTCGTGCAGATGAAATCTTATCAAGATATAAAGATGGCGCAAAAGTTCCTTGCTGGGCAAAAGAACAAGTTGCAAAAGCCATTGATAACGGTGCGTTGAAAAATGAAAGAAATCAAGACTATATAAGACCAAACGACGCAACAACACGTGCTGAAGCAAGCTCCATGCTGCAAGGTATGAGATTAGCAGGCGGATATGATAAATCTACAAAAACTGCTTCTCAAGACCTTGGCGGAAAAACTTTCATTGAAAGAGAAACAAAAGTAACTATTCCGACTCTTGAATTATCAATGAATGATATTGTTAACGCAAAACACGTTAATGTTGGTGAACAATTCAGTGCAACAACCCTAAATGAAATTACAATCAACGGTCAGGTATTCCCTTGCGGTTCTACCGTTAGAGGTAAAGTTGTTGAAGTTACAAGACCTTCAAAGGGTCAGCAAGGCAGCCTGAGACTTTCATTTAATGAAATTATCAACGGTAAATGTAAAACAATGTTACCTAAACAAATTCTAACCGCTCGTGTTGAAAGAAAGAAAGAAATTAACGGTCTTTTAAGACTTGTTCAACTTCCTTTCACTTGGACAGGTTCAATCTTAGGTACAGCAGGCAGAACAATCGGTGGTGCCGCAATCGGTCTATCTAACGCAACTGAAGCTTTATTTGACCAAGTTGGTGTTGGTACATCCGAATTGTTATCAGGTAAATTTAAAGCTGCGGGTAGAAGCTATCAAGATGGTATAAAGACTACTCTTAAAGCTCCCGTAGATTTAACAAGAACTGCTCTATCAGGTACTATGGGCTTATTCCAAACGACGGGTGATGAAATAACTTATCTTGTTGATGGTTCAGGCGCACCGATTTCAAAAGTTAACCCCAAAGAAAAAATCACTATTGCTTTTGGTGAAAACTTAAAATAAAAACAATGCTTATGCTTATATGTTTTTACTGCAAGATTAATTTTAAATCTTGCAGTTTTTTAATGTCAAATTTGTATTCTTAATTAAATATAACAATACAATTTACAAAACTACATATTATAAATTGCTCTATGTGCTACTTTTGCGCCTTATTGTATCCTAAGCTCCATAATTAATTTGCAAAAAAATTTTGTAATAGATATAATGAGTCATGTAATAAAAAGTTTAGTATTATTTAATTGAGGTAAAAATGAGTACAGAAATCCTAGAAAAAGTTAAAAAAGTAGTTATAGATCAGCTAAGCGTAGATGAAAGCCTTGTAACTCCTTCAGCTTCTTTTACGGCTGATTTGGGTGCTGATTCATTAGATACCGTTGAATTGGTTATGGCATTTGAAGAAGCATTCGGCTGTGAAATTCCTGATGAAGACGCAGAAAAAATCGCAACGGTTCAAGACGCAGTTAACTACATTGAAGCTCACCAATAATTAAATTATTAGTGCAAATACTTTTAAAGTTTAAGACTGCAAAGCATTCTAATTTGCAGTCTTTTTCAAAAAGCAAAAATTAAAAACAAAAAGTTGAAAATTACAAACCAAATTTCAGCAAATACAACAAACACAGAAAACAATATATAGCCATTAAAAAATAGATTTGAGGAGAAAGATGAATAAAAGACGTGTGGTCGTTACCGGCTTAGGTATAGTTAGTTCCTACGGTTGTGGAGTAAATAAGTTTTGGAATTCTTTAATCGAAGGAAAATCAGGCGTAAGAACCCTTCAAAGAATTTCTCATGAGGGGCATTTAGTTACAATCGGCGCTGAAGCAACATATTTTGAAGATGAAGTAAAAGAAAAAAATCTTCTTGAGCCTAAAGAAATGAAGCGCATGGATAGATTTACTCAATTTGCTTGCGTTGCTTCAGATGAAGCGGTTAAAGATTCAGGACTTGATATTACAAAAGAAGACCCGTACAGAGTAGGTACAATAGTAGGCTCGGGTGCGGGCGGTTTTGATACTTTTGAAAAACAACATCTTGCTATTATGGGAAGAGGCCCGACAAAGTGTTCACCTTTTACTGTTCCTATGTTAATTTGTAACATGGCAGCAGGCAGGGTTTCAATGCGCCATGGCACAAAAGGAATTAATAAAGCAATTGTAACGGCATGCGCAACAAGCGCACATTGCGTAGGGGATGCTTTTCGCTCAATTCAGTTTAATGACGCAGATGTAATTATTGCGGGCGGTGCCGAAGCTGTTATGACACGCCTTGGAATAGGTGCTTTTACAACTGCAAGAACACTCTCCAAGAGAAATGATGAGCCTGAACGTGCTTCACGTCCTTATGATAAAGATAGAGATGGTTTTATTATGGGTGAAGGCGGAGCATGCTTAATTCTAGAAGAATTAGAGCATGCTAAAAAAAGAGGTGCAAAAATTTATGCTGAAGTCGTCGGGTACGGTCAAACTTCTGACGCTTATGATATGGTTGCACCCGACCCATCGGGAGCGGGGGCTGCTAAGGCAATGGAAGTAGCAGTTTTAGACGCAGGTATTAAACCAAAGGATGTTGATTATATTAATGCGCACGGTACTTCAACTCATCTTGGCGATATTGCGGAATCTCAAGCAATTGCAAGAGTTTTTGGAGATTTAGAAACAAATAAAAATTTAAAAGTTTCTTCAACAAAATCTATGCATGGGCACATGGTAGGAGCAACAGGAGCGGCTGAAAGTATTGTATGCGTGCTTGCGCTAAAGGAAGGTATAATTCCACCTACAATTAACCTTGATAATCAAGACCCTGAAGTTGCAAATTTAAACTATGTTCCGCATAAAGCAATTAAGGCGGATATAAACTATGCAATGACAAATTCTTTTGGTTTTGGCGGGCAGAATGCTTCAATATTATTTAAAAAGTATGTTGGATAAAAATATTTAAAAATTGTCGGTGTAGTTAATTGCACCGACAATTAAAATATTATTTGTTAATTTTGTGCGCATATTTTTTCTAAATATTTGCCGTAACCGTTTTGTTTATATTTCTGTGACAGCGAGTAGAGCCGTTCTTTTGAAATGAACCCCATTCTAAAGGCAACTTCTTCAATTGAAGCAATTTTCATACCCGTATTAATTTCCATTGACTGAACAAAGTTAGCTGCCTGTAAAAGACTTTCAAAAGTTCCCGTATCAAGCCAAGCAAAGCCCCTGCCTAAGATTTCAACCGTTAGGGCATTGTTTTTTAAATATATTTTATTTAAATCCGTAATTTCAAGCTCGCCTCTATCAGAGGGTTTTAGACTTTTTGCATACTCAACAACATTGTTGTCATAGAAATATAAGCCCGTTAGAGCATAGTTTGATTTTGGATTTTTTGGTTTTTCTTCAATTGAAATTGCTCTATTGTTTTTATCAAATTCAACAACGCCAAATCTTTCAGGGTCTTGAACCTGATAGCCGAATACGGTTGCGCCTTTTGTTCTTTTTCCTACTTCTTTTAGCATTGAAGAAAAACCGAATCCATGGAAAATATTATCCCCGAGAACAAGCGCTACGGGTGAATTACCGATAAAATCTTGCGCTATTATAAAACTTTCCGCTATTCCTTTTGGAATTTCCTGAATTGCATAGGAAAATTTAACCCCTATGTCGCTTCCGTCTTTTAAAACTTTTTTAAAATTATCGACATCATAAGGACTTGTGATTATCAAAATATCCTTTATGCCTGCTAACAGAAGCGTTGTGATTGGGTAGTATATCATCGGTTTATCATAAACGGGTAAGAGTATTTTGGAAATCGGTATACTGGCGGGATATAGCCTTGAACCCGCTCCTGCTGCAAGAATAATACCTTTCATAACACCCTCCCCTTTTTATCAACTTTTATTAAACAAATATAGTTTAATTATACATAAAAAATTTAGCAGATAAAGATTTAAGCAAACCTTAATTAATATTTGATTATACATTAACTTTATTATAAAATTTCTTTAGAATATTTTAAAAAGAAAGAAGAAAAAGATGAACAAACCTGAAAGCAAAAAAATGGTTTTAACGGTTGGTGGGAAAACCGTAGAAGTTGAAACAGGAAAGTATGCTAAACAAGCAACTTCTTCTGTTACCGTTAGGTGTGGTGATACAATGCTATTTATTCATGCAACAGTATCAAAAGAACCAAGAGTAGGAATAGACTTCTTCCCTCTGTTAATCGACTATGAAGAAAGAATGTCCGCAATTGGTAAAATCCCCGGCGGATATACAAGAACGGAAGGAAAATCATCAGAAAAAGCAATATTAATTTCACGTTTAATAGATAGACCAATAAGACCTCTATGGCCTAAAGGATACAGAAACGATGTTCAAATTGTTTCTCAATTATTCGCTTATGACCAAGAGGAACAACCTGATATTTTATCAATCATAGGTGCTTCAACCGCTCTAATGCTCTCGGGCGCACCTTTTGAAGGGCCTGTGGGAGCTGTTCGAGTAGGCAGAATTGACGGTCAATTTATAGCGAACCCGACACATTCTCAAGATGAAAAATCCGATATGAATATTGTAATAGCAGGTACAAAAGAGTCTGTTATTATGGTTGAAGCAGGCTGTAAATTTGTAACTGAAGATGATATTATGGCTGCTGTTGAATTTGCGCAAAAAGAAATTGCAGCTCAATGTGACGCTCAAATTGCTTTTGCAGCTGAATGCGGTGTTAAAAAAGAAGAATTTGTTAACCCTTATGATACATCTGAACTTGCTTCAATCATAAAAGATACGGCTTATGACGCTGTGGTTGAAGCATATCACACAACAGACAGGGATAAAAGAAGCGAAAAACTTGATAAAATCAAAGAAGTAGTTAAAGAAAAAATTGAAGCATTAGGTGAAGAGCACCCAATCGCTAAGATGATTGAAGAAACGGGAATTGATTTTGTCGCTGAAGAATTTAAATACCTTGAAAAGAAAATCATGCGTGCAATGATTAAAAATGAAGGTATTAGAGCAGACGGCAGAAAAACAACCGAAGTCAGACCGATTTGGTGCGAAGTAGGAGTTCTGCCCTGTGTCCATGGTAGCGCCGTATTTACAAGAGGTCAAACTCAAATTCTCTCCGTTGCTACTTTAGCAGGTCCCGGTATGGCACAAGAACTGGATGGAGTTGACCCGATAAGAAATAAAGACTATATGCATAAATACATCTTCCCCGGTTTCTCGGTTGGTGAAGTTAAACCCCTAAGAGGTCCCGGACGTCGTGAAGTAGGTCATGGAAATTTAGCAGAAAGAGCTAATGTTCCGGCACTGCCATCACATGAAGAGTTCCCATATACAATTAGAGTAACTTCAGATGTACTTGAGTCCAACGGCTCAACCTCTATGGGTTCAACTTGCGCTTCTTCAATGGCTTTAATGGATGCCGGAGTTCCTGTTAAATGTATGATAGGCGGGGTTGCAATGGGTCTGATTCATGAAGAAGATGGCGACATTGTTTTAACCGATATTCAAGGAATTGAAGATTTCTTGGGCGATATGGATTTTAAAGTAACGGGTAATGAAGAAGGTATAACCGCCCTTCAAATGGATATGAAAATCAAGGGTATTTCAAACCCGACACTAAGACGTGCCTTAGCACAAGCTAAAGAAGGCAGATTGCATATAATGAATTGTATGAGAGAAGCAATATCCGCACCACGTCCTGATATTTCACCGAACGCTCCAAGATTAATGTCTATGACAATTCCTGTTGAAGATATCGGAACGGTAATCGGCCCTGGCGGAAAGACAATTCGAGGAATAATTGATGCAACAGGCGCTGAAATTGATATTCAAGATGATGGCAAAGTTACAATCACATCAAATGATAAAGAAGGCGCCGAACTTGCTAAGAAAATGATTAAAGATTTAACATTTAAAGCAGAAGTAGGCATGGTTTGCCGTGGCAAGGTTGTAAGAATTATTCCAATCGGTGCTTTTGTTGAATTAGCCCCCGGAAAAGACGGAATGGTGCATATTTCACAAATCTGCAACGAAAGAATTGAAACAATTGAACCGCATTTATCAATCGGACAAGAAGTGATCGTTAAGGTTCAAAAGATTGATGATAAAGGCAGAGTAAACCTCACAATTAAAGGGGTAACGGAAGAAGAAAAAGCACAAGTATAAAGAAAGAAAAGTATAGAAATAATTTAAAACATGCTGAATTTTCAGCATGTTTTTTATATTTTCTTATAATAGAATAATTAAAAATTTTGCACCTTAAAGCATTATACTTATTTAATAACTCGACTTAAGCTGTCGCATGCGCTGCAAATTGCTTTATATGATTCTATTCTCATATCAAAATCAGTAGCACCTGAAATTCCAAGTAATTCTTTATCTGAATTAAGGGCATTTTGATAAGCTTCCGCTTCGTTTTGTGCTTTTAATTTAACAAAATCCAAAACCAATTTTTTATCAATTCTTGTTTGAGAAGCAACATTTTTTATTAAGAAATTAAGCAAAGATTGCGCATTTCCTTTTGCGCTTGTTCCTTTTACCTTTAAAAATATATCATCAACATTTGACTTGTATTTTGAAACACTTTTAGGTAATCGTTCTATGGAATTTTTAGAAGCTTTATGAAGCGTTGCAAGTAAATCATTTTCGACAATATTAAATACAGAGTTTACAGTCTGAATTGTATTAAAAAATACATCAGAATTATTTATTCTCTTAAAAGCTGCATTGTAAAGATCCGCATAAGATTGATGGTCGGATGATTCATTTTGCAAAACATGAGTAAATTCATGCAAAATTCTGTCAAGCAGAATTATTCTATTTTCTTTTTTTAAATCTTTATCAATCGTAACAAAAATATTTTGAGGCATTTTTGATATCTCAATTTGTCCATCCTCACTCTGTAAAAATTGCATTTGTTGTTGAGTATATGCCGTTGTTGCGCTGTTGTGCACATTATTTTTGCTCGGAAGATTTTTATAATCATCAAAACCTGTTGTTGGAGAATATTTTTTTATAAGCTTTCTAATTTCAGATAAATCAATTTCAGATGTATTCATAATATAATCTGTCAAATCAATTTTCAGAGGTTCATATTTAGATTTTAGAGTATTTCCTTCAAAAGAAATATTTGCGCTTTTGACAAAAATATCATTTTGCTCATTGAACTTTAATTGAGGTTTTTGTTTATTGCTTGTACTTTGGCGCATGGCAGGAATTACAAGGGAATTTAAAATTTTCATTTTCGGCTCTAAAATTTATTCTGTATTTTTTATAAATATTTAAAAAATGTAAAATAAAAAAGTTGCTATAAATATTATTACTGTTTAAAAACTTTAAGAATTATTTACAGTCTGC
>CANPYC010000037.1 GCA_947587615.1 Candidatus Gastranaerophilales bacterium
CAGCAAAATTTCGCAACTCAACCGATAGCTTACGCTCAACCGGCACAGCAAAATTTCGCAACTCAACCGATAGCTTACGCTCAACCGGCACAGCAAAATTTCGCAACTCAACCGATAGCTTATGCTCAACCTGCACAACCGCCGATTGCTCCCGCTGTCAATGTAGCTGAGCAAACAGCTCCGACAAACGACATTCAACAAATGCCTCAAAGTGTAATTGACGAACAAGGCGAACAACAAGTTGAACAAAACACAACTGAAGAAAATAATTCACAACCTGAAGTTGCAGCAGACAATACGGCACAAGAAGCTCAAACGGTACAAAATGAAAATATACAACAAACTCCTTCAATCAATACCGATGAATTGATACAAGGATTAAAAAGCACCGATAACACTCAAAAAGCTGCGGCAATAAACAAAATTGCAGAGTATGCTCAAGATACACCCGAAAAAGCGCAACAGATTATGTCTGAGCCGATTATGAATGCTCTTGTTGATGTAATCAACGAAGATACCAGCGCTCTTGAAGGTCCGACGGATAAACAAATAGCAATAGCAGACAAAATTACAAAAGGCGAACAATTAACACCTGAAGAACAAGCTTTATCCGAACAACTTTCACCAAGGGATGAAGCAAACAAAAACAGAATATTTGCACTATATACCCTTGCAATGATACAAAAATTACAAAGAGATGAAATTAAAGCATACAATGAAACGAGCGCTCAAAACGGAGAAGCTCCGATTCAAATGAATGTTTCCGATTTAATCGGTTATAACGATATAGTTAATGTTATAAATAATGATTCACGTCCCGAAGTAAAAGTAGCAGCAATCCAAGCTTTACAACACATAGCTGAACCTGAAGATAAAGCAGTGATTGAAGGTGTTTTAGCTAACTCGCTAAATTCAGCTGATGAAGCAATTAAAGCAGCAGCAGAAGAAACACTTGCTAAAATTTCACAAAACGAAGCTCCAAAACAAGAAGAAGCTAAGCAAGAAACAGAAGCTAAGAAGGAAGCAAAAAAATAAAAAGTTGGTAAAATAAAGTGTAATCTCACAAATTAAAGCCTGAAAATATTTTCAGGCTTTAAACTTTATTTCTTGGTGAATAAATATTTACATAAACCCAATATGAAGATAAAATCTTTTTAATATAGTTTTTTGTTTCCAAATAGGGTATATTTTCAACAAAAACATCTATCTCATCTGATTTAATATTTGGATTATTCATCCATTTTGTAATATTACCGGGACCTGCATTATAAGCCAATATTGCCAAATACTCATCATCATTAAAATAATCAACAAGATAATTAAAATATTTCATCCCTATTTTTAAATTTATTTCAGGATTCAATAAATCACTCTTTGGTATTGATGTTTTTTGAATAAAATTTGCCGTTGCGCTCATAAGCTGCGATAAACCGATAGCACCCGCAAAACTTTGCGCATTTTTATCAAAGTGGCTTTCTTCTCTAATTAAGCTTAAAAACAGATAAGGGCTCTGTTTAAATTCTTGAGCATAATTATTTATTTCTTTTTCATATTTAATCGGATACATAAGCCTTAACATAGGATTAGAAAAGTCAAGTTTTATATCCTCCCAATTATTATCAGCTTGCTGTGATGAAATATTTTTCAAGAGTTCATCTTTAATTGTTGTAATTGATTTAGGATAATTTCCTTTTTTGTTATAAATCCATGATTTAATATTCTCATCATCAATTTTTAAATCGTCAATTGTCTGATAATCGTCATACTTAGCTAAAGTTGCAAGGTATTTATCTTTAAATAAAAATTTATTTATAGAATTTATATCAGCGCTTTTTATAGGTTTTTTTATAATCATCATATTTGCTTTAGACATTTTCAATTGTCTTGCCGACAAAAATGCATAATAACTTAAAGGATATTTTTCAATTAATTCATAATAAACATCTTTAGCACTCTGGTTTTTATGCTGTGCAAGCAAAACTCTGCCATACCAGTATTTTACCCTTGGAGCGTCCTGTGTTTTTGAATACTTTAGTGCATGATGTTTTGCCAATTGCTCACAAATTTGATACCTTGAAAGCTTGTAATTATACCAGAATATTTCCCAAACGGAGTTTGATGCCCATATTGAATCGGGATAATCTTTTGCAACAAGTTCATAGAGCTTAATAGAGCGAATTGAAGCCGTATTTTCCGCCAGTTTATAAGCAACGGTCGGAAGTATGTACGATTTATGATACTTTGTATATAAATTTTGTAAAGTTTGAACTTTGTCGGCATTTGTTATAAGAATTAATCTATCAATTGCATAATCAATTTCCTTTTCTTCAATATCAGCGCTTTGAAGCTCTAAACCTTTTAGAATTGTGTTTTTTTCTTCTTCCCTGTTGTTAAGCCCTTTGTAGCTTCTTGAAAGGTCTACCCAATTTTTAGAAAAAACCGTTTTCAAATATGCGTTTTTTGCCTGTTCAAATTTATTGTTTGATAAATATGCCTTTGCAACAATTTCCCAATCATCACTTTTTAACTTGCCGTCAAGCCTGTTAACGGCTTCCAGAGAATCTTGAGCAAATTTGCCTGTCGGCGCTTTTGATAAATACTCAATGTACAAAGCAAGAGATGTATTTTTATCGGTATTTTCAATTAACTTTGCAACTTTATAGGCGCTTGCTAAAGCAAAATTATTTTCATCAAAATTATCATAAATATATCTATATTTTCTATATTGCTTTTTTTCATCATCAAGTTTAAGCTCAGCAGACAACTTAGCTTCATTATACAAAACATAAGGTCTTATTGTTTCATTTTTAATTAACTTTGATAAAACAGACAATTTAAGCTGAGCTGTTTTTTTGTCGGCAAGATAATTTGCACATTGAAATTGTTTTAATAAAGAAAGCTCGTAAAGCCATGACACTCGCTTTATTTGAGAAAAATTATAATACGCATTGGAATAATTTTCTTCTTTGTAAAAATCCATTCCTTGTTTATAAAACCTGTTTGCGTCCGTATCAGATTTAATTTTATAAGCCGAAACCAAAAAACCTATTAAAAGCAAAACAAGAGCAATTAATAATACTTTTAAATAATTGTTGTTCATATATGTTATATATTACATGACATTTTATGTTCATGGCAAATTGTAAATATTATTATTTAAAATTTTATGAAAAATATTTAACTAATTTTAAATATATCTTTTTGCTATTTAATCTTTTTTAAGCTCGACAGGAAATTATTATGCTCAACATCACCTTCAACGGTTGTGAGGAAAATTTGCGTTTTTTCTTCGGGAGCTTCAATTTGAGGAAGATCAACAAGCTCTGACTCATAATAATTAGCATCGTTTCTTGTGTTCATTTGAACTTTATTAGCCAAAGCATTCAGGCTGAAATTTCTCAAGAGATTGAATGCTGTTTTTTTATCCGTTGAAAATCTCGTATAAATTCTAAGCGAAGTGTCATGTCGCTCCATATCAAACCTGCCTCGAATTAAAGCGCTTAAAGTTTTAGATGTT
This sequence comes from Candidatus Gastranaerophilales bacterium, assembly GCA_947587615.1. Taxonomy (GTDB): domain Bacteria; phylum Cyanobacteriota; class Vampirovibrionia; order Gastranaerophilales; family Gastranaerophilaceae; genus RUG14156. Next base: position 3,518 of record CANPYC010000037.1, read on the forward strand.
GATTGAATATTTATTCTATTTAATACATTATCTTTTACTTTAATTTCACCCGATATTTTATCAAACTTACCTTCAGGAATTGAAACAATATCTATAATTGTTCCGGGACTCATCATAACAATAGGATTTCTAAACACCGAAGCAATTTTAAGAGCATATTCAACAAGCCCTATTTTACCTATTGTTCCTTGATTTACAAGAAATTTAATATCCCCGTTAAGTTTCATTGATTTATCGGTATCCAAATTAAGAAAACCCGAAGCAAGCCCCGTAATTTCTTTATCTAAGTTAAATAAAACTTTTGCCATTAAATTTGAGTCAACATCTTTAACGCCAAGTTTAACGTTATACTTTAAATTAACTAAATCGCAATTAACCCTAAGGGATGAAATACCTTGAGCAATATCAAACCTGTTTGATGAAATTTTTAATATTCCCTTATCATCAAGAGTAAGTTTTGCTTTGATATTACCGAAAGTAAGTTCTTTATAGTTGCCTTTATCAAGCGTAAAGTCGCAATCTTCAATTCTTACAAGGTTAGTATCAAACATATAATTATCATCAACTATTTCATCATCTTCCGAAGCTGAATTTATGTTTTGAATATTTTGCTCTTTGTTAGTTGTGTTAGTTGTATTAGCAGTGTTTTGAGCATTCATAATTGTTAAAAAACGCTCAACATCAACATTATCAAGTCCTAAGGCAAGTTTTTTTATTACAAAAGGCGGTTTTAAACCGTTTTTAATTTTACCCGAGAATTTATAATTCGCCCGCTTAAATCTGCCATCCATAACAACATTAATAAAGTTATTATCAGCCATAAGATGAGCGTTACCAATCTTTAGCCTCTGAGAAGGAATAAAAGTATTATTTAGCTGCATATCAGAAAGCAGGTAAGGAATATTGTTTTTAAATGCAACGTGCAAATTGCCTTTAATTGTGCCTTTTTTGAAGAAATTTTTACCCGCAAAAATGTTTAATATCTCACTTGGCATTTCCCTACCAAATGAAAAACCAATATTTTCAATATTTCCGCTTAAATCCATATTGCCATCAACTACGACAATGGGTTTTAGCTTAATTCCTCTTTTAATATCGGACGCTATATAATAATTAATATTTTTAATATTCAGCTTATCTTTATTAATTTCAAAATCGCCCTTAACCGCTCTATCATAATCAGACAAGGCAGATTTAGAGCTATCAACACCAAAATTAACCCCTTTATTAATCTTTGCAAGCCAAGTTATATTCATAATATTATTTTTAGCTTTATAAATTATCCTTGTGCCTGACGGTTTTGAAACGTAAAGAACAGTGTTATTCATTAAAGGTGCAAGGTAATCTTTGAAAAATTCATTTGTGATTAGAGTATCAATATTTATATCAGAATTAAAAGTCTTATAATAGTCTTTAATATCGCCATAAATTTTAACCGTATTATTTTTATTTTTGCCGTAATAGCCAACTAAATCAACAAAATCTATTTTTTCTTTTGAGATTAAAATTCTTCCGTCTTGAATATTAAGAGGTAAATTTGTTAAATCTTTAATATTTGCTTTTGTGTTGTTAATATCAACAAAACCGCTAAGTTCTCCTGATTTATTCATTGTAACATCAAAAGCAACGTCGCCTTTTGGCTCTGTTAGAGGTTTTAAAAGTTCAGACCCGTTTGGAATGATGAAATTTGAATTAATTATTTCAAAAATATCAAAAAGCAAAAATTTATCCGATTTAGCGTTAAGCGTAATTTCATCTTCATTGATTTTTGAATTTATCTTTAATCTTGAATTATTAATCAAAACATTTAAATTATTGATTGATATTTCATCTTCCAAAAGCCTTATCTCGTCAACCGTTGAAGAAACTATGTTTATCATTTGTTTATCGTTTTTTGAAATATACGCTTCCAAATTAAAACCTATGTCTTTATAATCTTTTTCGCAGGTTAATAAGATGTCTCTTGCGTATAAATCAAGCTTTGTATTGTTTTTTTGAGCAAAAGTAAGCTCGGTTTCATCAAGCTTAATATTTGCCTTATAGAGCTCGATATCCCAATCAAAATCCTGTTCTTTCGTTTCTTTTTGTTCAAATTTCGGAAGATTATCAATCAAATCATCCGCTTTTATTATAAGCTTTTTAGCCAAAAGCTCGTTTAGAGTTATTTCTTTTGAAAAAATTTTAGAAAAATCAAGAGAGGTTTTAAAGTCTTGAAGCTCAACAAGTACCAATTCGCCTTTTTTTAGGGTTAAATTATCAACGCTGAATCCTACTTTGGGTTTTAGTGCAGTTTCAAGGTTGGGATTTTTGATAATTAATTCCATACCAAGATTTTCTTTAACAATACCGTTAATTTTATTAATTACATAATGAGATTTTACCAATCCCGGTATTAAAACAAGGTATGAAAAAATAAGAAGCGCAAAAACGAAAACAAAAACGGACAGCAATATAAATGAAATTTTTAAAAAAATTTTCTTCGACATAACAAAAAAATTATAACACAATAATTTATGCTATTATATTTATATGAAAAAAATCTTTATCTTATTTATTTTAATATTTTCATTCTTCTCTATGTCCTTGAGTGTTGCTTTTTGCGCCGAAACCCTGACAACAACCTACAGCGAAAAAAATAAATTCGGTCTGATTAGAGGAGATAAAAAAATAACCGAAGCAAAGTATTCTAAGCTTATAAGACTAAAAGACAGCAGTTATCTTTGTTTGTATAAAAATAAATACGGAATAATATCAAACGACGGCGAAATATTGGTTGAACCCAAATACACTCAAGCTCAACGGCTTGCGGGGCGCTTTGCAAAACTCGGCAGGGCGGGAAAGTACGGAATATTTGACGAAAATGCAAATTTAATCATAGGGGTTGAGTATTCTTCAATTGAGCTTTTGTATGGAAAAATGTTTCTTGTTGAGAAAAATTTTAAATACGGTTTAATAAATTTTGACGGAGATATTCTCCTTGCTCCCGTTGCGGATGATATTTACATGCCAAAACCTAACGTTTTAAAAATTTCTTTTAATAATAACTGGTATGAAATTGAACAAAAAGGAAAACAAGAGTTTGAATTGCCTTATGATATCGAAGAATTAGACAAGAACTTTAAAGTTACTCAAATAATTCAAAACCCCGTTATTTCAACGGGCTATGGGGTTGTAAGCGCAAGCGATTATTTAATTAAGCTTTTTTCTTCAATTTCACCTGCCTATGAAAAAACGATTGACGAGTTAATTTTAGGCTACGGAGCAGACACAGCCAATATTTTAATTAAATCGGGCTGGCTTATTAAATTTCCTTTTGTATATTCAAAAAATTATATTAATAATCTTATCGCACCGAATAACGGCCCTTTATCGGATGTTAAGGCAGATTTAAAAAATAAATTAAAATAAATAGTCTATTCTTTTAGTCGGTTTATTTTCAAAAAACGTCGGATAATTTTTGATGTATCCGTCTAAATCAGTTATCCATGCTTCAAAATCCGTACTTATGCCCTCTTTAAGAGGAGAAATTTGAATATTATATGCTTTAAAAATTGCTTTAGTAATTAAATTTGAAACAGATTCATTACCTCTTTGAAAGGGTGCTTCTTGCGCAATAAGCCGATGTATAATTGCAGCCGTTTTAACAACATCTTCTGTTTTGGGATTTTCGTTTTTAATTAATTTCTTATAGGCATTAGCTGCTAAAGTTAAATTTTTATTATCTCCATGCCAGCCTTCAAAAATAAAAATCGAATTTCGCATGTAATACATCCTGCATACATTTGCGTCTTTGTATTCTCTATTTGCCTTTGGAGAGTAAGTTTTAAAACCACTCAAGGGCATAGCGCATTTTTTAAAGTAACGCAGGAAGTATTCGCTGCCTCTTCCGTATCTTGTAAGCCTGTACGCATTTTTATCATATTTAGGAACAATTTGACGAGCTAAACAACTGCCTTCATAAATATTTTTAAGACATTTTAGAGCTACATTTATAACAGTTTCAAAATCCAATTTATTTTTAACCATATCAGAGAGCATGTTTGTAGTTAAAATCATGCCTTTAGCATATTTAGAATTTTTTTGATAAGTTTTCATTCTGACATAAAACATATCTTCATCAAGCTTTTGCGGCTTTATTGAGCACGAGCTTTTATTTTGCTCAAAGCAATTACGGGATAAAACGTTTTTATCCTTTTTTCTAAATATACTTTTAAATATTGGTGTATTTAATCTTGAAATGTTCATCCTGCTATTACATCCCGATATTACATCCCGATATTAAAAGTACGGTAAAAAAATTATTTACCGCAGCAAAATTAAATAAGAACGATAAATCAATAAATAAAAGGAATATAAGATATGTTAATTTTTGTAAAGAATTAAACTATATAGAGCAATTCTATAAAAAAAATATACTTTATATATATGTAAGAATTATTTAACCTCTCCCCCTACACATAGTGAATTTAACATACATAAATCACACTAACTGACACACTAACCTTTTCACACGAGAATCAAGACAAAAAGATTTTCAACCCTCTTAAAACTTAAGAGGGTTTTTAATTATTATTTTTCAAGTTTTGTTTTTAGGCAAATTAAATTAAGCTACATTCCTTTATTTGCAGTCATTATCTAACAGATTACATCAAGATTATCAATTTCATCCGGATTTAATTTTCCGATATCAAGATTGGCTCTTTTAGAAGCATCGGCTTGAGCTCTTGAATATATACCGCCCTTATGAGCAATGTATCTTGCATATTTTTCCGCTTGCTCATAGAGAGGTCTATATCTATCATAATTACCGGACATTTTTGCCGCAAATACTTTGGCTGCCGCACGATTATAGCCGATATCATCTTGGAGCGCACGATGTGCATTTTGTATGCAATCATCCTCAAGCCTGTTTTTGTAATCTCTTTCACTGTTATAGCCAACACCGCCCGTATGATAGTCGACTTTTTCTCTGCGTCCCATCATATCAGTATAAAGCATGGCTTGATGTTTTGCCCCTTCAACTTCGGCAAATCTTGCTCTTGAATATTTTACAAGGTGATTGTGCATATCTTCATCATCTTTTAAATATCTCCAGCCTTCGCTGTGTCCTTCCCAGGGTCTTAAACCAAATACCCGCATAAGCGCACCTGTTTGTTCGCTTGATTTTGCTTTATTGCTTGCACAATTCAAAACCCCTTCTTTATCATGGTTATTTGTTTGAAGAATAAAATCATCCCTTCTTAAACCGATGTTTTGTTCAAGGAAGGCTCTGTTTCCCCAGCCTTCATCAATTGAGTCATTTTTTTCATCTTCCGTTGAAAGAATCATAAGCCCTTGAACTTGACGCATTAAGTCTCTGTTTTGCCATAAATCAAAATCATTATAACCAGCGTCACACTCATACATTAACTTTCTTTGATCAAAGTCGTTACCTTTAATTTCTCTTGCAATTCTTTCAAAAAAGCTTGTAATTTTATCTCCTGCGTCTAAGTGATAATGGTTATGTCCCAAAGAAAACGACGGGCGCATATATGCCCAGCCGACATCAAACCTTATACAGTCGTAGTTTGTAAGAAAATGTGCAACCTTTGCCCTTAAAAGCTCATGAGCGGGCGAATTTTCTTTATTAATTAAGTCGTAATAATTAAGAGCATGTATTCCCCAGCCTGCTTCAGCGGGTCTATTTGCGGCGTCTTTTAAAAATGCATCGGGAAACATCTGCTCTTCAGCCCATGAAAATGCGTATGAGCAATCTCCCTGAAGTTCCATGGAGAGCGAATTTATTTCTTTTTTAGCTTCCTGTATTGTCTTATGAGCTAAGAATTGTTTAAATTTGAAAAATTCAATTTCGTCTTTATATTTTTCTTTTAAAGAATTATACATAGGCATTTTTTTCGCTCTTATTTTAGGATTTGAATCAAACCCTTTGAAAAAATCAACACTTGCTGTTATCGGGTCTTTAAGATAAGGAAAAAGAGCAAGCCTTGTATAAATATCATCATAATTTACGGGTTCTTTTTGATTTTTGAATTTTTCAAAATCTTCCCTCATTTGAATTAAATATTTATTTGGAGTTTTGATATTTTTAAAATTTTTAAAAGCAAGTTTTAATTGAGCGTTAATCGGATAATCTTCCTGATTTTTGCGCCCCAGTGTTGTATCAAAATCAATTAAGCTTTTATCAAAACTTCTTGCATGGTGCTCTATAACCGATTGATTAACGGCAGATTTTGGTAAAATATTACCCCATTGCGCCCTTGAGAGCTTAGTTATATCGATTACATCTTCGCCGATTGTTAAAGCGCCTCTGTTATAAGCGCCCATATAGCCGTAGTCTGAATATACGGATTTATCGCTCAACTGTCCGAGAGGCATGAACTTTATAATATTTGCTCCGCCATAGACTTTTGCATATCTGTAAAGTTCTTTTGCTTCAGGTGAATTTACTTTTCCAATTCCGGTATCCTCCTGCTGTTTACTCGGAAAAGCAGGTGTGTAGAATTTGACGACTTTTAAGCCGTCTTTCCTTCCTTCAACTTCATCTAATTTTTTCATTAGACTGAGATAATCACGCTCTTGCTTGGTGGATAATGCGTCACCAAAATTTGGTGCTTTTGCACCATAACTAACTGATGAATTAATTTTCATATTGCAACACCTGTTAACTACACATTTTTTACAAAACACGTGAAGCTTAATAATTGCAATATTGTAAAGAATCGTAACTTTTTATTTTCTCTCGAAAAGCCCTGTTATTGTTGATTTTGCAATTGCATGAGATTTAATTATTTTTTCAACCTCAGTTGGTTTTGTATCCTCTTTTACATCCAGTTTTTCAACGTCAAGAGCATAAATTGTAAAGTTGTAGTGATGTATTCCATGACCAACGGGAGGACAAGCTCCGCCAAAACCCGCAGTGCCAAAATCCGTAACGGTTTCAAGAGAACCTTTGATTTTTCCGTTTCCCGATATTGAATTAATATTATTTGGAATATTTACTACAAGCCAATGATACCAACCATTTTGACGGGGTGCATCGGGGTCATGACAAACAAGCGCAAAACTTTTTGTATTAAGAGGAGGATTTACCCAGCTCAACTCGGGAGAAACGTTTTTACCGCTACAACCGTGAGCATTATATACTTGAGCATTTGGCAGGGTTTGATTATGAACTAAATCTTTTGAAGAAAGTTTAAAAATATTCTCTTCAACCTTATCAATTGCACTCGACATTATTATTCCTCCTAAATATAGACAAATTATTAAAAGTATTATTTTTTTCATATTTACCTTGTTAAATCATAGCTCCGACAGACGCAAACAGCGCAAAAAACAAAGAAAAATTTCTTGCCAGATAAAACCTGAACATAAAGAAATCTATTTTATTTTTACATATTTCATCCCAATTTTCAAACATACCCCAGTACCATCTCGGGATAAATTTAACATCTTTAATATTTATATATTCTTCAATTGAAGACAATAGTTTTGTTGCAATCGGTAAAGTTAAAAATACATAAAGCATTTTAGGATTAAAAATTAATGAAGCAACTCCGATTACTATAATTGAATAGCATGCTATTATCATTGCTCTAAGAGCTTTTATTGCATTTTGCTTGCTTCCGGATAAGATACAGAGCGTTTTTTTACCGTCTTGAATATCAAATTCCCAATCCATAAGGCTATGTGTATGTAACAGTATTATGGTTGAAAAAAATATTGCCCACGACAGAATAAAAAGAGAAGAGTTAAAAGAACCGCAAAGTGCATAATATCCGCCTGTAATCATTAAAGGCCCGAATGCCAATCCGACTATAACTTCAGATAGATAGTACTTTGAAGAAATCGGATAAAAAAGGGTTAAAATTCCGCCAATAAGGACAAAAATTAAAATTTTAAAATCGGTAATGAAAGCAAAATACAAACCAACCAAAGTCGGCAACATAAAAAGCAGCACTAAAATTGTTTTAACTTGAGCGAGCGAATATGTTTCATTTCTTATTAACATTGCTTTTGGGGTAAAACCGTTAAAGTCGATATCTTTAAGAGTTTTACCGTCTTTCAGTTTTGATTTAACATCAATATAATCATCAAAAAGGTTTGCCCCCATTTGAACACAGCAAAGAGCAAGCACCATTAAAATAAAATTAAAAAAACTGAAATTTTCGCAATAATACGCATAAGAAAAGATTACGATACAAGTCGCAAAAACAACTCCGAGAGAATAAAATCTTGTTAATTGTAAAAAGTTAGCAATTTGTGTTTTAATTTTTTCCATATTTGCTCCTCGTAAAAATTATTATATATAATTTTTTTAATTTTTACATTAATATTAAGAATAAAATATGAATTTTTGAAATTATTTTATTAAACATAAGTTTTTTTAACAATTTAATAAAACTTAATAAAACAGGCATAAACTATTTTAAAAAGGGTTTTTTGGGATATATGAAAAAACACAATGTGTTTAATATTTAAAAAAATAATTTTAATATTTAAGTAAAAACTCTTATTTTAAGGTGTTTTAAAAGGTTTTTTAACTTGCAAAGAAAATTTGAACATGTATGATTATTTATACGAATAAATAAATAAGGAAAACTATGTCTAAAGACGTAATTGAATTAGAAGGTACAATTCTTGAATCGCTCCCAAACGCAATGTTTAGAGTGGAACTTGAAAACGGGCATGAAATTTTAGCTCATATTTCAGGAAAAATAAGAAAAAATTTTATAAGAATATTGCCGGGTGATAAGGTAAAAGTTGAAATGACACCCTATGACTTGAGCAGAGGAAGAATTACATACAGACTAAAATAAAGGATAAAAAAATGAAAGTAAGAGCATCAGTTAAAAAAATATGCAAAGACTGTCAAATAATTAAAAGACGTGGCAGAGTAACGGTTGTTTGCAAACATCCCAAACACAAACAAAGACAAGGCTAATTCAAGCTTAATATATATAAAAAATGTAAGCTTTATCAGCCAAAAACAATTAAAACGAATAACAAATAGGAGAAAATAAATGGCAAGATTAGTTGGGGTAGATCTACCTCGCAACAAAAGAATGGTTATAGCACTAACCTACATATACGGCATAGGTCCGACAAGAAGTGCAAAAATCTTGGCTGCTTGCGGCATTTCTCAAGATTTAAGAACAGATGACTTAACCGAAGAAGATATCAAAAAATTAAGAAATGAAATTGCTCATTATACAATTGAAGGTGATTTAAAAAGAGAAGAATCACTCAATGTTAAACGTTTAAGCGAAATCAATTCATACAGAGGCATTCGCCACAGAAGAAAATTGCCTGTCAGAGGTCAAAGAACAAAAACAAACGCAAGAACTCGCAGAGGCAAGAAAACAGGGCCGATAGCAAACAAGAAAAAAGCTTAAACTAATTTAATAGTTACAAGAAAATAATCAAACTGATTTTAAAAAGGAAAAAATAATGGCTAAACCGCAAAAAACTAAAAAGAAAGAAAGAAAAAATATATTACAGGGTGTGGTTCATATTCAATCCACATTCAATAATACAATAGTAACTTCAACAGATACTCAAGGTAACGCTGTTGCTTGGGCTTCCGCAGGCGGCTGCGGCTTCAAAGGCGCAAGAAAAGGCACACCGTTTGCAGCTCAAAGCGCCGCTGAAATTGTTGCTAAAAAATCACTTGATCAAGGCATGAAAAAAGTTGAAGTTTATGTAAAAGGCCCGGGTTCAGGCAGAGAAACGGCTATAAGAGCCATTCAAGGCGCAGGGCTTGAAATTACATTAATAAAAGACGTTACTCCAATTCCGCATAACGGTTGTCGTCCGCCTAAAAAACGTCGTGTATAAGGTGTGATAATATTATACGGTTTAAATACCGAAATATTAACAAAATATTGAAAATATAAAAAAGTAATTTGCAAAAATTTACAAAGTAAAAACAAAACCGCATAAAAAAGTAAATAATTAACTAATAGGAGCTAAAATGGCTAAATATACCGGACCAACGAATAAATTATTCAGAAATTATGGTGTTAAAGATTTGTCAAATCGTAAATTGACAACATCAATGAGACAAAATGCATCAGGTCAGCATGGTGCAACAAGAAAAAAAAGTTCTGATTATGCACTTCAATTAAAAGCAAAACAAACAATCAGAATGACTTATTTGGTTAGTGAAAAACAATTTGCTAAATATTACGAAAATGCTTCAAGAAAAACAGGTGTAACAGGTACAATAATGTTACAAACTCTTGAATCAAGATTAGACAATGTTCTATACAGAGCAGGATTTGCCATCACAAGACGTCAAGCAAGACAAATAGTTAACCATGCCCATGTACTTGTAAACGGCAAAAAAGTTGATATCCCTTCTTATTTATTAAAAGCAGGCGATGTTGTTACAATCAAAGAAAGCTCAAAAGAATTTATTAAAAATGTAATCGGACAAATTGACCTTGCTTTAAGCTTTGCTTGGTTAACGGTTGACAAAAACAATCTTTCAATTACTTATGAAAGAATTCCTCAAAGAGAAGAACTTGATTCTGAATTTAAAGAACAACTCGTTATTGAATACTACTCTAAATAATTAGGAGAGAATGAAATTATGGAACTAAAAATTAAAAATATTAATACAACAACATCATCTGACGGTTCTCAATACGGTAAATTTGTTATTGAACCGTTGGAAAGAGGTTATGGTGCAACCATTGGTAATTCTCTCAGACGAGTATTATTATCAAGTCTTGAAGGCGCTGCGGTTACTTCCGTAAGAATTGAAGGTATCACTCACGAATATACATCAATCCCCGGCGTTGTTGAAGATGTAATCGACATAATGCTTAATTTAAAATCAATTGTTGTAAAAACCGACAGTACTGAAGCACAACACTTAAGATTAGACGCAACCAAACCCGGTCCCGTACTTGCAGGGGATATTGAACTTCCCGCAGGTGTTAAAATCGTTAATCCTGATTGCGTTGTTTGTACTTTATCGCAAGGCGGCTCAATCCATGCCGATATCACGGTTGAAGTAGGCAAAGGCTATGTTACAACCGACGTTCTTAAAGAACAAAAAAACGGACTTCCGATTGACTTATTACCGATTGACGCAGTATTTATGCCGATTAAAAGAGTAAGCTACAATGTTGAACCTGCTCGTGTAGGTGAATCATTAGATTTTGATAAATTAACTCTTGAAATTTGGTCTAACGGTTCAATTGAAGTAACTCAGGCATTATCAAAAGCTTCTAACCTTCTGATTGAACATTTCAGCCAGATAGCAGGTATTTCAGGCGCTCCCGTTCAAGTTAAAACAGAAGTAATTGAAACGGTTGAAGAAACTGAAGAAGCTGCTCCAACGCTTTCAATCGAAGATTTGGAATTATCCGTAAGAGCTTATAACTGCTTAAAAAGAGCAAGTATTAATTCAATGTCCGAATTATTAAAGAAATCGGAACATGATTTATTAAATATTAAAAATTTCGGCAAAAAATCATCCGATGAGGTAATCGAAAAACTTCATCAAATGGGTCTTGATTTACAACCTAACCCCGACGATGCCGAAGATTTGGAAATGATATAATAGTAAGGAAATAAATACAATGAGACACGGTCGTAAAATCCATAAACTGTCGAAGGCAGCCGATCAAAGAAAAGCACTTATGCGCACTTTGGCCTCTCAACTGTTCTTAAACGGTGAAATTACAACTACAATGGCTAGAGCAAAAGCCTTAAAACCTTATGCGGAATCGGTTATCGGTTTTGCCAAGAAAGGTGACTTAGCTGCTTTAAGAGAAGCAAAAAAAGATATTTATGATATTGAAACCGAAAAATATATAGATATTGAAACAGGTGAATTGTTTGACACTCTGCCCGAAGGCAAAAAACTTCCGAAACAATCTGTTTTAAGACAATTATTCTCGGTTATCGGTAAAAAATATGCAACACGTAATGGCGGTTACACAAGAATTTTAAGACTAACCCCAAGACGTGGTGATAACGCTGAAATGGCATTAATTCAACTGGTTTAATGTCGAAGATTCGCTACATCATACGCTTTGAATACCTTGGGCTTAATTTTTACGGAAGCCAAAAACAAGCCGATAAAAGAACCGTTCAAGGTACAATTGAAAAAACACTCCGCACATTGATAAAAGATGAAATAAACATAATTCCTTCAGGAAGAACAGATGCAAAAGTAAGTGCCAAGGCACAATGCGCACACTTTGACATTGAAGGCAAAATTGAAAATATTAATAAATTTTTATATTCAATCAATTCAATTCTTCCGAATGATGTTAAAATTTTTGAGCTAAAGGAAGTTAAACCCGATTTCCATGCTCAAAAAGACGCTAAGTATAAACATTACAGATACACAATTTTAAATAACCATGTTGCTTCGGTTTTTTCAAATTGTTCCCTGTTTTATCCTTATCACAAATTAAATACGGAAAGAATTAACAAATCTCTTTCGTATTTAGTCGGTCATCATGATTTTTCTTCGTTCAAGTCAAAATCCGATAATCCTTATAATGATTGCATAATTTATTATGCAAAGGCTTGCGAAGAAACCAAAAATAATAAAGGAAATATGCAAAATTTTATCTTTATAGACATTATAGGTAACAGGTTTCTCTATAATATGGTAAGAACTATTATTGGAGAACTGATTTTAATTGAGCGCAACAATCTTAAAGTTGAAACAATGAAAGAATTGCTTCAATTAAAAGACAGGACAAAAGCTGCTAATGTTGCTCCCGCAGAGCCATTATGCTTAGAGTTTGTCGGTTATGATGATGTAGAAAATTACATTCAAAAAATCATAAAGGAAGGTAAATAAATGAAAACTTATAGTGCAAAGCCACTTGAAATAGAAAGAAAATGGTATCTGATAGATGCGCAAGATGCTACATTAGGTAGACTTGCAGTTGAAGCTGCCAATATCTTAAGAGGTAAAAACAAGCCTCAATATACGCCAAATGTTGATACGGGCGATTTTGTCATTGTTATCAATGCGGATAAAGTTACCGTATCAGGCAAAAAGGAAACAGATAAACTATATAGAAGCCATTCCGGATACCCCGGCGGTTTTAAAGAAATCAGTTTTAAAGCCTTAATGGAAAAAGCACCTGAAAAAGCAATAGAAAAAGCTGTTAAAGGAATGCTTCCTCATAACACTTTGGGAGATGCACAATTTCAAAAATTAAAAGTATACGCAGGGGCCAATCATCCGCATGCAGCTCAAAAACCGATTGTATACGAATTAAAAGGAGATAAGTAATGGCTTCAAAAGATAATAAAAATGAAATTGTAAAAACAGGCAGAAGAAAATGCTCAATTGCTATCGCTAAAGTTGTTTCAGGCAAAGGCAGAGTATTTGTTAACGGAAAAACCCTTAAAGGATATTTCGGTAACAGACCGTCTTTAGAAATGACAATCTTTAGACCTCTTGTATTAACTCAAAATCAAGATAAATTTGACGTAAGAGTTAAAACTTTAGGAGGCGGTGTTAGCGCTCAAGCTGACGCAATTCAATTGGCTATTTCAAGAGCATTGGTTGAAATGAATGAAGAATTTAAACAACCTCTTAAACAAGAAGGCTTGCTAACTCGTGACGCTCGTATTAAAGAACGTAAAAAATATGGTAGAAAAAGAGCAAGAAAAAGATTTCAATTTTCAAAAAGATAATCTTTTTATTATATTATCAAAAGCCATCTTCAAAGGTGGCTTTTTTATTCTACAAGCATAGTTATATCGCAGGATTAAAAAATAATTTTCTTATGAAATATTAAAACATGAGGTTATGATATGTTAAACATTGAAACATCTAAAATTATCTGCATAGATTTACAAGACAAATTGATAAATATTGCACCGGATAAAGAGTTGATTAAAAACAATTCCATAAAACTGCTCAAAGCCGCTGCAATTTTAAATATTGACACAATTATAACAGAACAATATCCAAAAGGTTTAGGCACAACGCTTGATGATATAAAAAATATTAAAGATTTTAAAACGCTTGAAAAGACAACGTTTTCAGCAATTCAAACACAAAGTATCAAAGAAGAGTTAAAAGATATAAAAAATAAAAATTTTATAGTCTTTGGAATTGAAACACACATTTGCGTCTATCAAACGGTTTTGGATTTAATCGACAATGGAGCTAATGTTTTTGTTGTTTGCGACTGCTGCGCTTCAAGAAATATTCTTAATCATAACACTGCGCTTGATTTAATGAAGCAAAAAGGTGCAAAAATAACAACTCTTGAAATAGTACTTTTTGAATGGTTAAAAAGCTCTAAGCATCCGAATTTTAAAGAAATTCAAGGGCTGATAAAGTAAAAAACTCCAAATCCTTTTTAAAACAAATTTCTTGGGTATTTAAAATTACACTGATGAATTACACTAATTAAGCCCAAGACAATCATACGAGCTTCTCCAACTGTATCACTTGTAAGAGTAGAGGAATAATAAAAGAATAAAATAAAAGGGAGTCTAGCCAAGGCAATCTTGCCAAAATTCCCCACAACATCATTAGTAAGGGTAGAGGGAGTTGAAAAGGTTTGAAGATTAAAGGGATTAGATTAGTCCATGGTAATCTTATTACATTTTATTTCCTCTTTATATCATTAACAAGGGCAAAAGTTGGTAAAAAAGAGGGTTGAAAAAAGGAAAGCCGCAGGGATTAACTTTAGCCCACCATTTTATCAAGGTTTAGCCCATGGCAAGTTTGCCAAATGGGTGCATGTTCCAAGCGTAATTGTAGACTAAAATTAACCCTACAACGTCTACTGAAGCACATAATTTACCAAAAAGCTAAAGCAAATCACCTCGTTAATGACATGGAAAAGAAAGCATTAGTTATCGGTGGACTAAAGTATACCCTACGGTTCCGCTTTTAAAACCTGTCTTTGTAGTCGCTTCGTTAGGTTTCTTAAACAGTTATAAACGATGGACTAAAGTCCATCCTGCGGATACAAACCGATACGACAGAGAATTATAATTGCAGGGTAGTCTTTAGTCTACCGTCTTAAAACTGCTTCTTACGCCTTTGTTTATGACATGAAAAAAGAAAGCATTGGTTATAAATGGTGGATAAATGGTGGACTGAAGTCCACCCTACGGATACTACAGTGGAGAATTATAATTGTAGGGTAGACTTTAGTCTACCATCCCAAAACTGTCATTAACAAGGGTGAAGAATTATAAAAAGATGAAAATAAAAAAGCCGTAGGGTAGACTTTAGCCTACCATCTCGAAACCTGATTTACGGGTTTTTGGTTTCTAACTTAGTGCATGGTGGAGCGAAGTCCATCCTGCGGATACCAAACCGAGATAGTAGAGAATTATAATTGTAGGGTAGACTTTAGTCTACCATCCCAAAATTACGGTTGAT
>CANPYC010000038.1 GCA_947587615.1 Candidatus Gastranaerophilales bacterium
AAAATCAAAACTTATTTACGAGACAGATTTCAAAACTCTCATTATAACATATTTTAAATTAAGAGAAAATCAAAACGGTATAGTTGCATTTATCTTATAGTTTCCCATTATAACATATTTTAAATTAAGAGAAAATCAAAACACAGATATAATCTGCTTGTTTTGCTATTTCATTATAACATATTTTAAATTAAGAGAAAATCAAAACTTAGCAATTTTTCATATATACTTACAATTAATTATAACATATTTTAAATTAAGAGAAAATCAAAACTTGAATGGCGAACCTTCGTACCTTTTCATCATTATAACATATTTTAAATTAAGAGAAAATCAAAACCGACCGGCGCTTCACTTCCAAGCGGTATTTATTATAACATATTTTAAATTAAGAGAAAATCAAAACTAGGATTGGATATACTGTTCATTTGATTTCATTATAACATATTTTAAATTAAGAGAAAATCAAAACGGAAGAATTGGGATAAAGTAACGGCAACGGATTATAACATATTTTAAATTAAGAGAAAATCAAAACAAGAGCGTTCGTTCAATGACCGATATTCCATTATAACATATTTTAAATTAAGAGAAAATCAAAACTATAGCTATTGCATACAATGAAACAAGTGTATTATAACATATTTTAAATTAAGAGAAAATCAAAACAGAGCCGCAGGTCTTAACCCAATATTATCAATTATAACATATTTTAAATTAAGAGAAAATCAAAACTTATTTACGAGACAGATTTCAAAACTCTCATTATAACATATTTTAAATTAAGAGAAAATCAAAACGTATTTCGCCTATTTCAGTTATATCATAAAATTATAACATATTTTAAATTAAGAGAAAATCAAAACTGTCCTGTGGTGAATACGGTTCTAAACGAATTATAACATATTTTAAATTAAGAGAAAATCAAAACAGCGGTCTCTTGTTGTAATTCATGATTGCGATTATAACATATTTTAAATTAAGAGAAAATCAAAACTTAGGTATTCGTTAAGATATTTGGTTTTGTATTATAACATATTTTAAATTAAGAGAAAATCAAAACTTAATATAACGGGTTCGTTGTAGTTTTCGCATTATAACATATTTTAAATTAAGAGAAAATCAAAACCTATCGGTTAGGCACCGTATCTATTTACCTATTATAACATATTTTAAATTAAGAGAAAATCAAAACTAATACTATTCCCATAGTTCTTGTGAAGATATTATAACATATTTTAAATTAAGAGAAAATCAAAACCACATATCTTTATAGTATTGGCTTTCGTGAATTATAACATATTTTAAATTAAGAGAAAATCAAAACCCCATTTTAACCCTATTTTGTTTTTATTGCATTATAACATATTTTAAATTAAGAGAAAATCAAAACCGCTTGTGGCGCTTGTTGTGTTTCTTGCGCATTATAACATATTTTAAATTAAGAGAAAATCAAAACTAAACTATTTGCTCATCTGTGCCAACACTAATTATAACATATTTTAAATTAAGAGAAAATCAAAACTGCTAACAGGTTGATACACTTAAAGGCGGTATTATAACATATTTTAAATTAAGAGAAAATCAAAACTGGCTATGCAGCAGGATGTAACGGTTTTGGATTATAACATATTTTAAATTAAGAGAAAATCAAAACATAGCTGTAATATTTTCTTTACATATCATATTATAACATATTTTAAATTAAGAGAAAATCAAACTCAACATTCCCCTTTCCTCCATATCGTCTAATTTAAACAAAATACCCCTTTAAAATTAAACTCCTTTATAATAAAATGAGCAAATGGACAAAAAATATAACCTTAGTTTCAAAAAAAATAATATAGAAAAACTGCTTCTTAATCTGGATGCAAACCCTTATTCACAAAAAAATAAAGATTTCAGATATACTCTTTCTTTAATTTACGAGCTTATAGAAGAAGAATTCTCAGACACGTTTGACACAAAAAACCCCATATTAAGGCAAACACAAATACAGCTTGATAAAGACGTCAATGCAACAAATATTTTTATTACCCCTCCTTATAATTTTGACTATTATCTTAAACAAAAAGGTTCTCTGTATCGCCTAAAACCTCAATATAGAGGTGATGAATACGGCTACAAAGTAAGTCCCGAGATGTTTTTTGAATATTTTACGGGGGTTGATGAAAACCTTGATTTATCGGATTGCTCTGAAAACTATCAATTTTATTTTAATTTAGTACAATTTATTAAAAAAACGGTTGAAAAGCTTCATTTTATTCCTGCGGTTAACTTTAAAAAAGACACATTCAGCATTTTTTATGAACCCTATTTTCAAAACAAAGATTTTCTAAAAGCATACAGCCAAATAATTGAAAATGATGTTTTAGACCCTGCTACAACAAAAAGATTTTTTGTAAGATATTTAAACTATTTAATCTTTACTTTTTTAAATGTTAAACATTATCGTTTTAAAGACTTAAAAGCAGCGCCCTATCTTGTTAAAAGCGCAAATCAAAAAAGAACTTATAAAGATGTTGACTTAGCTTCCGATATTCAAAACTGGTTTGATGAAATGAGCCTTGGAAGCTATGATATAATTCCTGTGTTCAACATTGAAAAATTAAGCGATGAAAAATTCCTTCTAAGGATTTTGGCAAAAGACAAAACAAAAAATGAAATTATAGAGCTTGATAAGCTCAATGATGAACAAAAAATATTAATCGAAAAACAAATAAATTGGGCAACAAAATACATTGAAGACCTTGACGATGTTACAATGGAGCTTGATTTAACAGGTGTTTACAAGCTTATTACTCAAATTACTTATTATCTCTCTCAAGCAGGCATGGAAGTAAACCTCCCTGAAGGGCTTGATAATGTTATTATTCCAAGGGCTTCAATTAATGCAAAAATTAAGCAAAAAAGAATACAAGATTTAAAAGACCTGCTTGAAAATCCGACAGGCTCGGTTATTTCTCTTGATGAAATAATGGATTTCAAAATTGAAATCGCACTTGGCGATAATGAAAAAATATCCGCAGAAGAATTTAGAGAGCTTGCAAAAAATTCTCAAGGTTTAATTAAATACAAAGACAGATACATTTTAATTGACAGGGAAGAAACGGAAAAATTACTTGTTAAGCTTGAAAAAACTCCGAATTTAACAGTTAACAAAATGCAGCTTTTGCATAATGCGCTATCGGGTAAAATTGACGACTATGACTTTGATTATGATGAAGCTTTTGCAAGGGTAATTTCCGACTTTACAAAAATTGAAGATATAAACCTGCCAAAAAATCTTTGCGGAACCCTAAGGTCATATCAGGAAATCGGTTTCAGATGGCTCTATACAAACATCTCAAAAGGTTTTGGCTGCTGTATAGCGGATGATATGGGTCTTGGTAAAACAATTCAGGTTATAAGCCTTATTCTAAAACTAAAAGAAGAAAATAAGCTGAAAAAACCCGTTCTTGTTGTTTGTCCGACAACTTTAATGGGCAATTGGAAAAGAGAGCTGAATACTTTTTCGCCATCTTTAAAGGTTTTAACCTATCATGGTTTTGATAGGGAATTTTCTCTTTCTTGTGATGTTATTCTCACAACTTATGCAATTCTTAGAATTGACCTTGAAAAGTTCAAGAAAAACAGCTGGGATTTATTAATAATTGATGAAGCACAAAATATTAAAAATCCTTCAACAAGTCAAACCCAAGCAATTAAAGCAATTAAAGCAACAATGAAAGTTGCAATGACGGGTACCCCTGTTGAAAACAGATTATCTGAACTCTGGTCAATTTTTGACTTTATAAATAAAGGCTACTTAGGCTCTTTAGTTGACTTTTCAAAAAATTATTCGATTCCGATTGAGCGCTTTAAGGAGCTTACAAGAGCGCAAAAGCTTAAAAAAGCAATCTCTCCTTTTATGTTAAGGCGATTAAAAACAGATAAAACAATTATTTCAGACCTGCCCGAAAAAGTTGTATTAGACGATTTTTGCTATTTAACAAAAGCCCAAGTTGCGCTTTATGAAAGAGTTTTAAAAGATTCAATGGAATCAATAACAAAATCGGAAACAAAGATGAACAGACGTGGCGCAATATTTAAACTTATAACAAACCTTAAACAAGTCTGCAATCATCCCTACCATTATTTAAAGCATGGTGATATGTCGGCTAATGCGTCAGGTAAAAGCCAAAAATTAATTGATATTTTAAAAAATATTGTTGATAATGATGAAAAAGTGCTTGTCTTTACTCAGTATAAAGAAATGGGTACAATTTTAGAAAACATCATAGCTGAAGAATTTAATCAGACACCGCTCTTTTTCCATGGAAGCTTGAATGTTAGACAAAGAGAAGAATTAATAAAAAAATTCCAAGAAGATATTAAAGAAAAAATAATGATACTATCTCTAAAAGCGGGGGGCTTGGGGTTAAACCTTACAAGTGCTTCAAATGTTATTCACTACGACCTTTGGTGGAACCCTGCCGTTGAAGATCAAGCAACAGATAGAACCTATCGTATCGGACAGGATAAAAACGTTATGATACACAGGTTTATTACCTTATCAACTTTTGAAGAAAAGATTGATAAAATTATAAAAGATAAAAGAGAACTCGCTAATGCGGCGGTTTTTGAAGGTGAAAAGGTAATAACAGAGCTAACTGATGATGAAATTTATGAAATATTCTCGCTTGCTTAAATTGCATTAAACAAGAAAAAGCCCTTTCATTTCTGAAAGGGGAGATGTTTGTTTGTTTGTCCTCGGGTTTTAATGGTTTACTTTCTCTCTTGTATATATATAAAGTATATTTTAAATATAAAATTGCTAAATATTTGTTATTTACTTAACATTTCTTAACTAAATAAATAAAAAATGTTTTTTATCCGCAATTGCGCAGATAAGAAAAATCTGTATATTTAAAAGCAAGATTTAAATTTAATTTTGCTTAATTTTTCTTAATAATATCCCCATAAAAACCGCTAATAGCAAGAAAAATGATTTATTTAGTTTTGTTAAGTAAGGTTGTAAAAATAAAATTTGATTTAATATTTCTTAACACATGTCTTGAATAATATATTTCAAAATGATATATTAAGTATATAAAACATATATCAATCCCAATTCGTTAGTGTCATATTTATAGTGTTGCAAGTGAGGTATTTATGAAAAATAATAACGCAGTCCAAGTTAGTGAAGTTGAATTAATTTTGAAAGCAAAACAAGGCGATATTTATTCAAGAAACAAATTAATTGAGCTTAATTTGTCTTTAATAAAAAAAATTGCGCTAAAATCAATTCAATCAAGCTCTTTATCGAACCTTGATTTAATTCAGGAGGGAATTTTCGGGCTCATAACAGCAATTGAAAAATTTAACCCGTCTTTAGGCTTTAAATTTTCGACCTATGCCGCATGGTGGATAAAACAAGCAATGTTTAAAGCTATTTCAGAGCAATCCTATGCATATAATATTCCTGTTTATATTCAAGAAACTCTTTCTCGTTATAAAAAAATAAAACAAGAGCTTGAACAGAAAAAAAAGAGCGAAGTATCAAGCGGTGAAGTTGCAAAAAAATTAAATTTATCTCAAGAAAAAATTGACACTTTTTTGAATGTTTATACTCGTGCTCTTTCCATTGAATCGGGCGTAAAGATGACGGATAATAAAGAATTATCTCTATCCGACATAATAGAAGACGAAAAGCAAAACGTTGAAGCAAATGTCATTGATGAAGAGCTGAAGCAAGATATTAAAAAAGCGCTCAATAATTTAAAAGAAAAAGAAAGAAACGTAATAATTTTAAGGTTTGGTCTTGAAAATACTTCTAAAAAAACCCTTGAAGAAATCGGCAATTCTTACGGTGTTACAAAAGAATGTATAAGACAAATTGAGAAAAAGGCACTCAATAAAATTGCCTCCCTTGATTTTGCCAAGAAAAATTTAATTTCATATATAAGATAGCTTTAATCTTTTGTTTTTGTAATTGAAAATATTAATCCAAAAAGCATTAATATAGGATAAAACAACCCTTTCATAACCGTAAAAGAACTTGCGTTAATTGTCGCAGCAAGACTTACCGCTATTAAAATCTGCGCTCCGTAAGGAATTAAACCTTGCACAATGCAAGATGTCGTATCAAGCAGGCTTGCGGTGCGCTCGGGTTTTAGCCCGTGTTTGTCGGATAATTCTCTTGCAATTGAACCCGATGTGATAATTGCAACGGTATTATTGGCAGTAAAAAGATTGATTATTCCAACCAAAAAGCAAATGCCGATTTCACAAGTTTTTTTGCTCTTAATCCAATTTTGTGTTGATTTAATGATATATGTAATTCCTCCGTTATAGCGAACCAGAAGCAAAAGCCCCCCTGCAAGCATTGCGACAATTAAAGTTGATGACATCGAAGAACAACCGTCACCGATATATACAAATGCGTCAAATATGCCAAACATATTATAGGCTAAACCTATTATGACATTTAAAACAATTCCCAAAAGCAATAAAAACATTACGTTTATTCCGGCAATTCCGAGAATTAAAAGTAAAACATAAGGAATTACTTTAATAAAATTATCAAATGCAACCGTGTTAGCAATTTCAAAAGTATTTTGAACGGAAGTAAAGTGCGGGAGAAGATATAGGATTATACAAAGTATCGCAGGAATGGTTATAATTTTTAAATTATAAAACATTTCATCTCTGATTTTAACGTTTTGAGTTCTGCTTGCGGCAATTTTAGTGTCTGATATTAAAGACATGTTATCTCCAAACATTGCCCCTCCTACAATTGCGCCAAGGATATATGAAGAATTTATCCCGAGTGCTTCGGAAATTGTAACTCCAATTGGAACAATTGCGGCGATTGTTCCGCAAGAAGTGCCGATAGCAAGAGAAATCAGCGCCGTGATTATAAACAAGCCAAGAACCATAAACTTAGCGGGAATTAAATGTTGTGCTATAATAACCGCAGAGCTTACTCCCCCCGTCGCTTGAGCAATTGAAGCAAATGCGCCCGAGAGAATGAAAATTAAGCACATAATCATAATATCTTTGTTGCCCATACCGAGCGCAAAAAGTTCAATTTTTTTACTTAATTTTTCTTTGTGATTAAGAGCTAGTGCACTAGCAGACGAGATAATAAAAGCAACAGTCATTGGAACTTTGGAAAAATCTCTTGTCCAAAGCGAAAAACCAAAGTAAAAAATTACAAAGACTATGAAAGGTATTAAGGCTTTAAAGCTGTATTCACGCCACTGTTCGCATTCTTGATTCATAATGCCCCCTTATTTTATGATAACATGAATATTTAACAATTAAAAAATATTCTTTTATAATCATTCTTTTTAGTATTTTTTCAAGCTTTTCTAATTTATTTAATTGATTTTTTTCTATGCGCCATAAAGCGTAAAAAATTAACAACAGCAAGCTTTTTAGCCTTAATTTATACTAAAGTATGAGAATAGTTAAACTAAAGTATAACAAATATATAACGATATAAAAAATAGAGAAAAACCATAAACAAATCAGAAAATGGAGAGAAAAAATGGCTATCACCTTAGGTACAAATATCCCCGCAGCTGTCGCCAGAGTAAATTTGAAAAACAATACCAATAAGCTAACAACTACTCTTGAGCGTTTATCCTCGGGTACTAAAATTAATAGGGCGGGTGATGACGCAGCAGGTCTTGTAATTTCTCAAAATATGCAAGCTACTATCACAAGCTCAAAACAGGCAATGAACAATATTCAAAATGCAAATGCGTTTTTGGCCGTAGCGGAAAATGGTATGGTTTCAATCAGCGACCATTTTCAACGTATAAACGATTTGTTAACAAATATGGCATCAGATAGTAACGATACAGATTCAAGAACAGCTGCCATAAGAGAAATTATTGAAAGACTTGAAGAAGTGGATAGACTTGCAGACAGTACAAGTTTTAACGGAAGAAAAATGCTTGATGGCGGAGTAAAAGATAAAGACGGGAAAAAAGCACCCGTACCGATTATTATTCAAATAGGTCCTAATGATGATGAAACCGAATCAACTTTAGATATTTCAAAAGCCTTAACCGATTGCCACGTAAGCGCTTTTGGTCTTGCCTTACCTGAAGCATTAACCCCTCCTGAAGACGGAAAAAAAGATGAAAATGGAAAATTTAACCCTGATAATAAAGCATGCAGAGAGTATATGGCAAAAGTTCAAGACGCAATATCTGAAATTGCAACAAGAAGAGGTCTTTTAGGTGCTTATGAAAACAGAATGGATTGCGCTTACGAAGCTTTATCAACAAGGGTTGAATCTCTTGAAGAAGCAAAATCAATATATACTGATACGGATATAGCAGAAGAAGCTTCAAACCTTATTCAAAAACAAATTATGCAGCAAATAGACGTTTCAATATTGTCAAATGCTAATACAATTCAGCAAATGGCGCTAACTTTATTGGGCGGATAATAAAATTTGATTTTTCTCTCCACAGGGCTTGCAAAAGAATACCTTTTGCAAGCTTTTAATTTTTCAAACCCGAATAAAAAAAAGGGGTTAAATTTCTTTAACCCACTTGTATTGCCATCACCAGTTAGATTCTTGTATACATAATTAATAAACTCTAAGCTGCTAAAAATAAGCTCGGTTAATCTGTATCGATAGAAAATTGACATTGTTACAGTTTCAGAAAAATTCAATTTTTAAATTTTTAAATCTTGAAGCTGCTGAAATTGTCGTCTTTTCCATACTCCTTTATATTCTACCTGATTATAACATTGGTTTTGAACTCAACCATTGCCTCTTTTATATATCTGTTATCCTTATTACACAAGTATAATAACCTTTTTGAAGGACAATTAAAATCGCAAAAAAGTTTTGTATTTATTATACTAAAGTATGAATAGTATTTATAATTTAATTAATGTTAAAATTAAGAAAGAATTAAAAGGCAAAGGAGAAATTATGAAAATTTTAATAATAAACGGGCCTAATCTTAATCTTTTGGGTAAAAGAGAGCCTGAAATATATGGAGATATTACTCTTGAAAAAATAAATAATGAGCTTATTGAATTTGCCAAAACCTTAGATAAAAATATTGAGCTTGAATTTTTCCAATCAAACCATGAAGGTGAAATTGTTGATAAAATTCAAAATACAACATGTATCGGTTTAATAATAAATCCTGCCGCATATACTCATACAAGTGTTGCAATAGCAGACGCAATTAAAGGAGTTAATATTAAAGCCGTTGAAGTCCATCTGTCTAATGTTCAAGCAAGAGAAGATTACAGAAAAATATCTTACAGTGCTCCAAATTGTATTGGTGTTGTTGCGGGGTTTAAAAAAGAAAGCTATAAGCTGGCGCTTTTGGGCTTGTATAATATAATAAACGAATAATTATAAATAAACAA
Source organism: Candidatus Gastranaerophilales bacterium (assembly GCA_947587615.1). Taxonomy (GTDB): domain Bacteria; phylum Cyanobacteriota; class Vampirovibrionia; order Gastranaerophilales; family Gastranaerophilaceae; genus RUG14156. Next base: position 9,391 of record CANPYC010000038.1, read on the forward strand.
AAATATGAATAAAGAATTTGAATTTTTAAATATAATCAGCTCAACTCTAAAAAATCCGAAATATTTAGGAGATGATTGCGCTTATTTAGACGAATTTAAACTTGCAATTTCACAGGACAGTTTAATTGAAGATGTACATTTTTCGCTTCTTTATATGACACCTTATGAAATAGCAAAAAAAGCTCTGTTAGTTAATATTTCAGACATTTTAGCTTCGGGTTCAATTCCAAAATATGCTCTTATAACGCTTGGCGGTAATCTTACAAATGAATTTGTTAAAGAATTTTATAAAGGTACAGATGAGATATCTCAAGCTTATTCAATTGATATTATAGGAGGAGACCTTGTAAAATCGTCTAAAATTGTAATAACAATTACAATTATCGGAAGTTATAAAAATAAAACTCCTTCATCAAGAAAAAATGCAAAACCGGGTTATGTTGTAGCGGTTAAGGGTGAATTTGGTTCAAGTGCCATGGGCTTAAGAGAACTACAAGAGGGGCTGCAAGAGGGGCTGCAAGAAGGACTTCAAGGGGAACATAAGGGGGGCATAAAAGACAGCTATTTTATTAATTATCATAAAAACCCGCCTCTATACCCCAAAATTGCGAAAGATATTGCTTCAAAAGTAAAAAATCCTTATGCTATGATGGATTCATCAGACGGATTAATTGACTGCCTTTATCAGATAACTTCAAAAAGTAATGTCGGAGCAAATATTGAATATAATAAAATTCCGACACGCATTAACGATAAAGAGCTTGTATTATATGGCGGTGAGGACTATTCTCTTGTTATAGCTTTAAGTGAAGATGATTTTAACAATATAAAAGGACTATCTAAAATCGGAACAATTATAGAAAAAAAAGGGATTTTTATTGATAATAAAATTGTTCAATACGGAGGTTTTAAACACTTTGAGTAATAACACTAAAGAAGATAATAAAATCACTGTTAGCGCAATAATTACATCAGGCGGTTCATCAAGCCGATTTGGCTCAAATAAACTTCTTGAATATATTGATAATTTATCGGTTATTGAAACAACAATATCAAAATTTTCAGACCTTGTTGATGAAATCATTATCCCTTCAAGTGATGAAGTTAAAAAACACATTGAACAATCTAAATTATTCTCAAATAAAATAAAATTTGTTTTGGCAGGCTCATCAAGACAAAAAAGCGTTTATAACGGTCTTATGGGCTGCAATAACCCCGATATTGTATTAATCCATGACGGAGCAAGACCTTTTATTAAAAAAGAGATAATTAAAAAAACAATAGAAAAAACTCTTTTAAATAATGCTGTTGTTGTCGGAGTTTTTGCAATTGACACAATAAAAGAAGTTAAAGATTGTAAAATTATTAAAACGCTTAATCGAAAAACTATCTTTCAAGCACATACCCCGCAGGCTTTTAAGTATGATTTAATTAAAAAAATCCATGAAAAATATAAAGATAATGATACATTTACAGACGATAGCTCAATGGCTGAAAAAGAAGGAATTGAAGTAACAATTCTTGAAGATAGTAAAGATAATATTAAAATTACATTCAAGGATGATTTAAGTTATTTTCAAAAATAACAAAAAACTTTTTAACTTTCTTTTTTCTTAATTAATTTTGAAATAATATTTAAAACAAGTAAAACACCGATTAAACTAAGCGGAATAATGATAAATTTGCTCTTTGTTGTTACCGCAAATATTGACAAAAGCGCACAAACCATTGAAAAACCCGACAAAAGCAAAACAAGTTTATCTTGAGAATACCCTGCATGTAATAATTTATGGTGTATATGTTCGCTATCCGCTACAAAGGGGCTTGAGCCTTTCATAATTCTTCTTAAAGAAGAATAAGCAATATCCATTAAAGGAATTGCAAGAATTAAAATCGGCAAATATTCACTTATTCCGTGGCTTACTTTTACAATCCCCGTTATAGATAGCGTTGCAAGCAAAAACCCTGCATAAAGAGCGCCCGAGTCACCCATAAAAATTTTAGCGGGATTATAGTTAAAAGTTAAAAATGCGCACATTGCACCCATTAAAATAAAAGCTATTAAAGGGGTTATCGGTAGCGCAGGAGCTAAAACTAAAGATACAATACCGATTGCAAGAGAAGATATACTTACAATCGAGCCTGCAAGCCCGTCTATTCCGTCTATAAAATTAACGGCATTAGTAATTCCCACTATCCATAACAGCGTAACAGGGTATGAAAAAAGACCTAAATTAATATCATTACCAAACGGATTATAGAATACTTCAATTCTAACTCCCAAAAGAATTACAATTGTAGCAATTACTATTTGAATAAATAACTTAAACTTGGCTCCAAGACAATATACATCATCAATTAAGCCCATTAAAAACATCAAAGAACCCCCGACGATAATGGCTGAAAGCCCTTGACCCTTAGGATAATAGCTTAATAAAACCAAAAATAAAAAAGTAAGCATAACGGACACCCAAACGGCAACTCCGCCAAGACGGGATATTTGCCCGTGGTGTATTTTTCTTTCGTTCGGGACATCTATTAAATGGTTTTTTTCGCTGAAATATATTACAAGAGGAACTATAAAAATCCCCAGTAAATATGCTATTATTGTTCCAAGTATATGTGCTTGAGATAGTTTAATCATAATCAACCTTTTAGATATTCTTTAAATATTTTCATACAAAGGAAATTTTTTGCAAAGTTCCAAGCTTCTTTTTCTTAAGTTTTCTATACTGTCTTTTTCTAATATTGTATCAGCTATAATTGAAGCTATTTCAACCATTTGCGGGGTTTTCATTCCTCTTGTCGTTGTTGCTGCCGTTCCTATTCTGACGCCTGAAGTTATAAAAGGCGATTGAGGATCGTTTGGAACAGTGTTTTTATTTGCCGTTATTCCGACACTTTCAAGCAAATTTGCAACGTCTTTTCCCGTTTTATTAAGCCTTCTTAAATCAATTGTCATTACATGGTTTTCGGATTTTGAGCCGACTATATCAATTCCTCTTTTAACAAGTTCATTAGCTAAACATTTTGAATTTTCGACAACCTGTTTTGCGTAGTCTTTAAATTCTTCGCTCATTGCTTCTTTTAAAGCTATTGCTTTAGCTGCAATTATATGTTCTAAAGGCCCGCCTTGAATACCGGGGAAAACTGCTTTATCAATACCTGTTGCGTGTTCTTTTTTACACATAATAATACCGCCCCTTGGACCTCTTAGGGTTTTATGCGTTGTAGTTGTCACAAAATCGGCATAAGGAACGGGGCTAGGGTGAACTCCCGTTGCAACTAAAGCTGCAATATGCGCAATATCAACCATTAAATAAGCATTAACTTTTTTTGCAATATCGGAAAATCTTTTAAAATCAATTATTCGAGAGTAATTTGAAGCGCCTGCAATAATTAACTTGGGTTTATATTCAAGCGCTTTTTTTTCAACGTCATCGTAGTCAATAACACCATCTGAATTTACTCCGTAAGAAATTATTTTATAGTTAATTCCTGAAAAATTAACTGGAGAACCATGGGTTAAGTGTCCGCCGTTTGATAAATCCATCCCCATAACGGTATCGCCAATATTAAGCGCATATAAAAATACTGCCATATTGGCTTGCGCCCCTGAGTGCGGCTGAACATTGGCATGGTCGCATTTAAAAAGCTCGCAACACCTTTTAGCTGCCAATTCTTCAATTTTATCAATATTTTCACATCCGTTATAAAATCTTTTATAGGGTTTACCTTCAGCATATTTATTTGTTAAAACGCTTCCGCATGCTGCCATAACGGCAAGAGAGGTAAAGTTTTCGGAAGCAATAAGCTCAATTGTATTTCTTTGTCTTTCAAGCTCAAGTTCAATATATTTTGCAACTTCGGGGTCTGTTTTTCTTATTACTTCTAATTCCATTTATACCTCCTTATTTTTATCTTATATTTTACATTAAAAAGTTTTTTTATTGTAAAATATTTTTTATCAGATGATTTGTAAATATAAAATATAAATTTAGGAAAATTAATTTAGGAAGATTAACAACAATGAAAAATAAAAAATTAAGAAATATTGCAATAATTGCACACGTTGACCATGGTAAAACAACTTTAGTAGACTGCATTTTGGAACAAACAGGCGTATTTAGCGAACATCAGGAAATGGGTACTTGCGTACTTGATAATAACGAAATAGAGAGAGAACGTGGTATCACAATTCTATCTAAGAATGTTGCGGTTAACTATAAGGGAGTTAAAATTAACGTTGTAGATACCCCGGGCCACGCTGATTTTGGCGGTGAAGTAGAACGTGTATTAGGTATGGTGGATGGTGCTTTATTAATTGTTGACGCTCAAGAAGGGCCTATGCCTCAAACCCGTTTTGTTTTATCAAAAGCGCTTGAGCTTGGTATTAAGATTATTGTTGTAATTAATAAAATTGATAAACAAGGAGCAGACCCCGACGGAACGCTTGATAAAGTGTTTGATTTATTCACTGAATTAACGGATAGAGATGATTTAATAGACTTCCCCGTAATTTACGCAAGCTCATTGAATAAATTTGCCAAGGTTAATATGGATGATGAAAATAAAAATATTCTGCCTTTACTGGATTGCATTTTAGAAAACATTGAAGGTCCTGAAGCAGATGTTGACCTACCTTTACAGCTTCAAATAACAACTCTTGATTATAACGAATACGTTGGAAGAATTGCAATCGGCAGAATTAAAAACGGTTCAATAAAATCTCAAGAAACGGTTACACTTCTAAAAGCGGATGGAACAGCTCAAAAAGGCAAAGTTGTTAAGTTATACGGCTTTAAAGACCTTGGAAGAGTAGAAATTCAAGAAGCTTTTGCGGGTGATATTGTTGCTGTTGCAGGTTTTTCAGATATTCAAATAGGTGAAACAATCTCTTGTCTTGTTAACCCTGTTGCTCTTCCTTTAATAAAAATCGATGAACCAACGCTATCTATGAATTTTTCAATTAACGATTCACCTTTCGCAGGTACCGAAGGAAAATTTGTAACATCTCGCCAATTAAGAAAAAGATTATATTTTGAACTTGAAAAAAATGTATCTCTAAGGGTTGAAGATACTTCTTCAACCGATGTATTTAAAGTTTCAGGAAGAGGTGAATTACATCTTGGAATTTTAATTGAACAGATGAGAAGAGAAGGCTACGAGTTTCAAGTTTCAAAACCCGAAGTAATTTATAAAGAAGTTGACGGGGTTAAGCTTGAACCTTATGAAAATTTAATTGTAGATGTGCCTGAAGAATACGTAGGTTCGGTTATTGAAAAATTATCCGCTAGAAAAGCTCAAATGCTTAATATGGAAGCGGGACCAAAGAGAACGAACATAGATTTTTCAATTCCCGCACGAGGTTTAATCGGTTTTAGGTCTGATTTTATCAGAATGACAAAAGGCGAAGGGATTATGTATCATACTTTTGACAGGTATGACGACTACGCAGGCGACATTACAAGACAAAGAACCGGCTCTTTAATTGCTCATGAAGAAGGTGAAGCCGTTGCTTATGCACTTCATCAATTTGAAGACAGAGGCGTATTCTTTATTACTCCAAAAACAAAAGTGTATAGAGGAATGATAGTAGGAGAATGCAACCGCCCGCAAGATATTCCCGTTAACGTTTGTAAAACCAAAAAAATGACAAATATGCGATCAGCTACGGCGGATGTTATGGTTACTCTGCAAGCTCCTAAGATTATGGGTTTAGAAGACGCTCTTGAATATATTCAGGATGATGAACTTGTTGAAATAACCCCGCAGAATGTTAGAATGAGAAAAGCGGATTTAGTTAAGTTGAGATAAGGCTTTTTACTTTCGGGTCTTAGTGCCTTGGAAAAATAAAGCTTTCAGTATTTAGCGCTTTAGGGGAAATATTGATATCTTTATTCCTATTTCAAATTAAATGCCATTTTGAGAGAATTTGCCATGCCGGCAATTTAGGGTAATATTGATATATTTTCCAACCCTGCCCCGCTTGTCATTGCGAGCCATGGGACAGACTTTAGTTTACCGACTAACATTGGAATACCCGACCCCACCTGTCAAATTAACAAAAAAGCAAGCTAATGGCACAACTAAAGCTTAAAGAGCGTGTACTTTTTAAGCCCTAAAGTTTACGCTATTACTCGCAATATGGAATATATGCATTTTGGTCTAAAGATTACTTACGGCTTATATATCCTCTGATATTTAAGATGTATATTTTTCAACTTTAACCAAAAAGATAATAGAGAAAGATTTAAATATTAAACATAGTATTATATAATAAACTTAGAAAAAATCGAAAGTTTTAAAAACCGTATCATTCTTTAATTTTTAAAGCTCGTCAAATATTTCTTCATAGCTTTTAATTCTAAAAAACATATTATGTCTTGCGTCTTTAACAAGATGTAATCTTTCTTTATAAAACTCTTTCTGCGAAGAAACATTAAAAATAACATCATCTTCGCCAAACAAAACTTTATCAAATATATCTTTGATATTTTGTTTATTGTTCAAATATAGCTTTTTAAGGCTATCAAATTCTGCTTTTGAGCTTTCCAAGCTTCTTTTTGAATTGTGAAAATTTTTCTGCTCTAAAGGAGTTTTTATCAGATAATTTTTCGCAAACTCGTCCGCTGTTTCAATTGTTATATTATAAAGCAGGTCTTGAATTTCTTTTGAGAGCCCTAAGCATTCATCAAATAAATAGGGATTACCGTCAAGCGCTATTTTTTTATTGATGTTATTTATGTTATATTTATCAAAATTAAATATTGAGCTTACAAAAACACCCGCAGAAAAAGCTAACAGATTAAATTTTTTATATTTTGAAAAATCAAAATCTAAGTCCAAATTCAAATATTCATACAATAATAAAACATCTGACTTTGCTTCAAGGTGCTCAAATTCAAATTCATCACAACCCCAACCCGTAAAAAATATTAGCAATGTATCGGAATTATTATTTATTAAATATTTTTTCATATTTAATCCTTTAATTTATATTAAAATATTTTAGATAATTATAACATATAAACGTTAATATAAAATATGTAAACTTGAAATATTTGTCCTCACTGTCATTGCAGAGGGTTTGCTTCAACCCTCGGCGAAGTTATGAGTATTAGCCGCACGGTGGACTTTAGTCCACCGTTCATAACTACTCTGCAATTGCAATTCTCTGCCCTAGTATCCGCAGTTTTAGGATGGTAGACTAAAGTCTACCCTACAATTACAATTCTGCACCTTATCCGTAGGGTGGACTTCAGTCCACCATTTATAACTTTGTAAGAAAAGTTAAATTTATTTGGGCTTTTTTAAATAATTACTTTAATATCGTAGGGTGGACTTCAGTCCACCGTTTTAACTAAAGTCCACCCTGCTTCTAAAAACTAAAATTTATATTTAGTTACAATAGTTAAAATGGTGCATAAAACTTAATTTACTTTACAATAACACCGTCTTTGTGTAAAGTCAATAATATAAATGTGTTAGAATTTTCTAAATTATAAAGACAAATTATTAGCTACAACAATGCTTTATCAATTTATGCACCATTTTAACTATTGAAGTGCAAATCTTAGACAATAATGGGTAAGATTAAGGAATTAAGAAATGAAAAAGAGAAAATTTTTATTAGCAAGTACATTGTTAATATGTTTTGCTTCGCAATACGGTGTAATTTTGCCGGCAAGCGCAAAAAATTATTTTATAAATACTTCAGGAGGCACATTCAACGGCGGTATTAATGTAGGCTCGGCAGGAAGTGTTGTTGCGGGTGATAATAAAACCATTGATGTCACAAAAGGAGATATTAACGCAGGCGAAGTCGGAAGCAAAAGAAATGGAACACTAAAAGTTGAAGACGGCAATGTTACAGCTTTGGATAAATTTACAAACCAAGGCACAAGCGATATCAGCGGAAAATTAACCAGCAAAAGCGAATTTGAAAATTCTGTCACGGGTAGTACAACCGTTGGGGGATTAAGTGTAAGCGGTACATCAAAAAATAATGGCGATATTACAATTACAGGAAGCGAAGATTCCGAATTAAACGGCAAATTTGATAATTACGGCGTACTTGATTCGCAAGGCAAGCTTGATAACAAAGGCGAATTTAATAACCACTTGTTTTTTAACAACGAAGGCGAGATGACCAATGAAAAAGGAAGTAAAGCTACCAATGGCGGGTTGTTTACAAGCAACGGTAA
>CANPYC010000039.1 GCA_947587615.1 Candidatus Gastranaerophilales bacterium
TGGGAAAGTATTTGTATAAGAATTAAAACAGATAAAAAATTCAATTCAAATACATATATCTTACCTAAAAACAAAGGGAAAAATACTCTGCAATCATTTTTTAATAATATCCTAACTCAAACAAATATCATGATAGGTAAACTCTGCAACCTTAATCTTGAAGAGCTCTCAAAACTCGATAACGATTTTCATTTTACTAATCTTGAAGATGTAGTATTTCAAAAAAAATTTGATGTTTATACCGATAACGATATTGAAGCACGATATCTTATAACCCCTGCTTTTATGCAAAGAATAGCAAATATTGAAAAAAAATTTAACTCACAAATTCAAAGAGTAGAATTTTGCTGGGGGGATGAGCTGTTAATATTTCTAAAAACAAGAAAAGATTGTTTTGAACTCTTTTCAACTGACGGAAAAACCGAAAATAAAGATGTCTGCTTTAAAATTTTTGATGAAATCGCTTCAATATACAATCTCATAGACTTCATTAAAACAAGCCTTGTATTTGACATTAAAGTTAAAGCCGAACCTACAAAAGGGCAGATAGAGCAAAGAAACAGAATTTATTCACAAGTTCAACTTGCAAAATCAAGGGTTGCAAATATTCTAACAACTTTATATACAATTGCTATTGGTATTGCTTCCGTTGCGGAAGGTATCATGAAGGCAAACAAACATTCTCACAGCAATTTAGCCATTAAAATATCATTGGTTTGTTTTATTATAGCTGTAATAATGTTTGTTTTAGCCGGTTTATTAACATTGCTTAAAAAACAATTGGATAAACAGTCGGATAGGTTTGAATACATGATGCCGGATAAGTAATAAAATATGTATAAATTTTCAAAACCTAAAGCTTTAAACAATTGTTTATTTTTTATAGAACTTCTTTAGCCCAGTCCTTAAGCTCTTGCGTATTAGGATGATTATTAAATAATTTACCTTCTATAATTTCACTTGAGTTTGATACACTTTTTTTAAGGTTTTGAACGGTATCACCAAAACCGCTTCCGCCTGAAGTTGCAAAGAGAATAATTTTCTTATTTGAAAAATCATGCGCTTCTAAAAATGTATTAATAATAGTCGGTGCTACATACCACCAGATTGGAAAACCCAGAAATATTGTGTCATAATTATCTGTTGAAAAGTTATCTTTAACAATTTCAGGACGAGAAGAATGGTCTTTCATCTCAAGAGTACTTCTTGAATTATTGTCCGTCCAATCTAAATCTGCGCTTGAATATGGGGTTTTGGGTTTTATTTCATAAATATCGGCATTTATTGCACTTGCCAAATTCAAAGCAACTGCTTTTGTTGTTCCCGTAGCGGAAAAATACGCTACCAATACTTTTTTATTCTTTTTTGCATCCTCCTCACCTTGTGCTTTATTACCTTTATTGTTCAGGATAAAAACAGTTCCAAAACTTAAAATAATTAATCCTAAAATTATAAAGAATATATTTTTCATTTTTACCCTGCCTCGTTTTTTATTATATTTATAGCTTAATTATTCTAAAAGTATAGTATTTTTTTGCTAAATTGTAAATCCTAACCGATTGAATAGTATTTTGCAGAGTTATTTGCAAGGTTAGCTGTTAAATTTTTCAATATCAGAGTTATAATTTTAAACAAAGCTAATCATCGCTCTTGAAATTCCATTTAGCCTGATATCATCTTGAGTTAAAAATTTTTCTTTTCTTAACTCCTTAATTCTTTTTCCTAAAAGCAACAAATAGTTTTTATTCATAATACGTTAAGCTGCAACTTTACTTGATTGGTTTAAATAATTCCCAAAAATAATATAGTACTACTTATCATATTTTATTTTAATTCATCAAAATTAAATAGTTCTTTAACATCAACACCGAGCGCAAGAGAAATGCTGTATAGTTTTGAAATTTTAAAATCATTTTCAGCTCTTTCAATCATGCCCATATATGAACCTGAAAAATTGCAATTAAACGCAACTTCTTCTCTTGAGAGGTTTTTGCTTTCCCTAAGATCTTTTATGCGTTTATCTAAGTTTTTTCTAAAATTCAAAACCATAATACAATCTGTCAATCTTCAAATGTATTTTTATAAACATAGTCTTTAAAAAACTCTTTTAAAGGAATATCCAGAGTTTTAGATAATCTTATTAATGTTGAAAATTTAAAATCAACTTGCCCGTTTTCTATTCTGCTTAGTGTAGCAGAGGTAACTCCGCCATTAGAAAAAGCAATTTTATTTAAAGAAGAAGATTTTTCTTCCCTGATTTTTCTAACTAATTTACCAAATGCTTTTAAATTTTCTCTATCAACCTGTTGCATATATGTAATAGTAGTGTTATATTTTTAATAAATCATTACACGGGTGTAATAGCTATGAATAATAATTTTAAAAAGACCGTTCTTATAGACCTTGATGGCGTACTTAATAACTATTGCGGTAATTATGATGAAAATATTATTCCATCAATTAAAGAAGGGGCGAAGAATTTTATTAGAGATTTATCAAAAAAGTTCAAAATAAAAATATTCACAAGCAGGAATTTATTAAAAAGTGCAAAATGGGTTTTTGATAATAAGCTTGAAAAATATATTGATGACATTACAAACATAAAAGAAACGAGCTATTTAATAATTGACGATAGGTGCATTAATTTTAAAGGGGATTATAAAGAGCTTGAAGAAAAAATTGCAAGGTTTAAGGCTTGGTATAGGGAGTAATTGTAAACTAAAGCGCTATTTGTAGAATACAGTACAAAATTTCTTATCTTTACCTGCTATTTTAAATATGATTTAATAAATATATTATCGTATTGTGTAATATAAATAATTAATTAAATCTATAAAATTATTGTAAGTTAGGTAAAAAGGAGATTACAAATGAAAGAAAGTTGCAAAAAATACTTAGTTGAATTTATCGGAACTTTTTTCTTAATATTCACGGTTGCTTCCTGTTCTTTATTAGGTGCACAAGATGTAATTGCACCACTTGCAATTGCAAGCGCTCTTATGGTTATGGTTTACGCCGGAGGACACATTTCAGGCGGACACTATAACCCCGCCGTATCTTTAGCTGCGGCAATTCGAGGAGCACTCCCCTGGAAACAATTTGCGCCTTATATTGTTTCTCAAATTTTAGGCGGTGTAGTTGCAGTCTATACTTTTTTATTAATGGCAGGTAATTCAATTATAGCGCTTACACCCGGTAATTTTTCCCTTAAAGGATTATTAATTGCAGAATTTTTATTCACTTTTGCACTTTGTTATGTAGTTTTACTTACCGCTACAACAAAACGCACTCAAGGAAATTCCTATTTTGGTTTAGCTATTGGTTTTACTGTTCTAACGGGAGCTTTTGCAGTTGGCGGAACGCTTTGCGCAGGGGCTTTTAATCCTGCTGTTGGAGTTTGTGCAGGGTTATTGGGTTTAATTCCCTGGTCTTTTGCTCTTTGGACAATTCTTGCCAATTTATTGGGCGGTGCAATTGCTTCTTTAATTTTTAAATTTGTAAATAACGAAGAAGAATAATTTTATCAACTTGGTTAAATTTTTTAAACCTGCGATAGGATTTTTTAATCTAATTGCAGGTTTTTTGTAAAATTGCGCTTGTTGAGAGTTAGACGGGTTTTTGTGTTTATTATTTAAATTATTTTTATTGCTCAGGTTGAGAAAAATTTGAATTTATTTTTAGCAAATAAAAATTTAATTAATACAAAAAATATTTTTCTTAATTATTAAGCAATTGTAACAATCAATCAGTGTAATGGTGAACTGAAGTCCACCCTACAATGAGGAGTTGTAATTGTAGGGTAGACTTTAGTCTACCATCTTACCCATCACATCATTAACAAGGTTGCAACAGTAGGGTAGACTTTAGTCTACCATCCTAAAACTCAACGGGTACATGTTCCAAAACAAAAAAGCGTTTTTAATTTAATTAAAATTTTTCTTAAATATTTTAAAAATTCACCTAAATAAGTTGTTACTATAATACCTGTAATAAAATAAAAATAAGTTGTTTTTATCGGACAATAAAACCAATATATGTCAGAATTATTTTTCACATCAAAAGAAATTCCTTTAATAGCAAGAATTGAGTATGTAATAATATTAAAAACCAACAAATGATTTGCCATTATATGAAAGGTGTTTTGCCCGATTTTTGTTAAAAAGCTCCAATTTTTAACCTTATCATATATCAAATTAACGATAAATAAGCTGACCCAAATACCGCTAAGACTTGTTAGAATAGGGATAATTATATTATTATATTTATTCCAAACCAAAAGAAAATGTAAACCAATACCGTCTGTCGGATTAAAATCTTGATTTGTCAGCCAAAGAACAGATTGCAAAATTAAAACAAAAGAAAAAATTTTAAACGAAAAAATATCGACCCTATTTTCAATTTCATTTTTGTATAAGTATCCTAAATGTACAAAAAACAGAGCAAACATTGTTCTAAAAAGCCAAAGCCAGCTGATATTTTGACCTTGTTTTTGAAATATTACACAAAAAAGCGCAGCTAAAAAATAAAAAATTAATTTTAAATAATTTGAACATTTTATGTATGAAAATAATTTATAAATAATTAAAGTTATAAATAAACAAGGTACAAACCACAGAGGAGAAATTAAATCTAATTGATGTCCCGTTAAAAAAGGAATGATAATTTCATTAAACCAAGTAATTTTCATTCCCCAAAACTTGCGAATAAAAGGAGCAGCTAGCGCTGTAATTGCCAAATAAAAAAACGCATATAAAAAATATGGAATTAATAAGCTTTTAAATCTTCTTTTAAAATATTCAAAAAAAGAATATTTAGGATTAAACAACATCCCTGCAATGAAGAAAAATAACATAACCTGAAAAGAATAAGGAGGAAACATTGGAATTAAGGAAAATTCAAGATGCCCCGAAACAACCACTAAAATTGCAAGGGCTTTTAGAAGATTAATTTTATTGTTAAAATTTTCGCTCATTCATACCTCAATGTATATCAATTTTAGCATTAAAATTATATATTTTTTTAAGTATAAAAACACTATTGTTTTACAAAGCGAATTATTGAGTCAGCGGCGAAATTAATGAGCCCGTATGCGGTATTGCGATTATTTTGCCCTCCTTATTAATTTTTACTTTCAATATCCGTTGCTTCGAGTTTAAAAATAACGGGGCGAAGTCCGTCATTACAAGAGCAAATTGCAACGCCTTTGACTTTAATCCAATCGTTAAAATAAAATGTTGAATTATGCGCACCATGAGAAAGTGCAAAAACATATTGATAAATTGCTTTCCAAGCTTCATCACAAAAACCATCGGGTTTAGCGTAATCTGCTAAATAAGTTTGTCCGACTTTATGATATGGACAGGTTGATAAACCTTCAACTCCGTATTGTTGAGCTAAGTCTTTCTGAAGCGTAGTTTTCAAAACCGTAATTTTAACTTTTTTCATAAATTTATTCTCTAACTTAAAAACTCTGCTTTTTTTAATTTAGCATAATAGAGTATAGTGCTATGAATGAAATACAATTAAATTCAAACTTCATTTTAATAATTTTTATATCTTGTTAAATGTTTAATGTTAAATCGGAATTATCATTATTAAAAACAGAAAATTATATATTCATCGAAAAAATTTTATTAATACTTTAGAATTACCAAAAAAGGTTTATTTAAATTTCACCGCCAAAGTTAACTTTTTTTAAGTATAAATTTTTACAGATACAAAATTTACAATATTTTATGGTAGCATAATACGTATAAATATATAGAGGTGTGTAGTGTCTGAATTAAAAACTTTAAATGGCTTGTTTGAAAATAAACACATATACGTTATTCCTGATTATCAAAGGGGTTATATTTGGGATGTGCAACAACTGGCTGATTTTTGGGAAGATTTACAAAATATTAAGAATACTCCTCACTACATGGGGGTTATATCAATAAAAGCAAAAGAAGACGAAGAACGTGTTTATGAAGTTGTTGACGGACAACAAAGATTAACTACAAGCATTATATTATTGCAGTCAATTTTGGAATTTGCAAGAAAAAATAAATTCAAAGAAACTAACGGTGAAATAATTTTTTCAGACTACGAAGAAGACTCCATAAAGAACATAGAAAAAACTTTTTTATATACAAAAAATGTTAACACAGATGATAGAATATATAAATTTAAATATATTTGCGATAAAGAAAGCAGGCTGTACTTTAATCATAAAATATTAAACGAACCGAATGCTCCCGAACTTCATAAAACATTATACACAAATAAACTGGAAGGCGCAAAAGCCTTCTTTACGGATAGATTAAAAGATTTATATGACGAAAATGAAGGTATAGACGAAAAAGAAAATGCCATTAAAGGCGTTTACAAAAAATTAGTAGAAAAATTAAAGTTTAATGTATATACAATTGAAAAAGATTTTGATACAAATGTAGCCTTTGAATCAATGAATAACAGAGGCAAAAAGCTTTCAATTCTTGAACTGTTAAAAAACAGGCTGTTATATTTAACAACAATTATATCCGACAATGAAAATGATATAAAAAATACTAAACAAGCAATTATAGAGGCTTGGGCGGAAATATACAAACAATTGGGAAAAACCAAATATAATAACGAAGAACTTTTGGACGACGATTTTCTTAAAACTCATTGGATTTTTTACTGGGGATATTCCAGAAAAAAGGGTGGTAATTTTGACGATTTTCTGCTGAAAAAACAATTTATAAGAAAAAAAGTTTATGAAAGTTTAAAAAATGCAGAAACGATAGCAAGCTCTGATTATGAAACAAATTCAGATGAGGATGATGCAAATGCCGTTGAGGACAATCCCGATATTTTAACTTTAGAACTTATAAATGATTATGTAAAAAGTTTGCAAGGATGTGTCGGTTATTGGGCAGATTCGCTTAATCCCGCAAAGGCTGAAAGATTTACAAATAAAGAGGATATAGTTGAATGGTTGGATAAATTTAATCGAATAAATGCGGGTGCTCATTTTCGTCCTCTAATTACCGTTGCGCTGCAAAAATATGGAGAAAATGAAAATGAATCATCAAGAAAACAATTGGTGTCTTTACTTCAAACAATTGAAAGATTTGTTTTTATTGTTTTTGCCTTGAACCATTTTAGAAGTAATAGTTATGATGCAAAGTTTTATAATTATTCAAAAGAGTTATACCATGGTAATAATGATGTGACCATAGAAAAAATAATTGATGATATGAATAATATTCTGGAGCACGATTGTTTTACGGATAAAGGAGAGATTGTAAAAGATTTTGCGGACTATATTAAAAAAAGATTTAAATATAGTGAAGGTTATTATGCTTGGGATAAAATAAAATATTTTCTGTATGAATATGAAATGTATTTAACAAAAGATAAAAACAGATGTGCAAAGGTTACTCCTAAAATACTGTTGGAAGGTAAAGACAAAACAATTGAACATATATACCCGCAATCCGATACAAATGAGTATTGGGTTTCAAGATTTAATGATTTGACGGATGAAGAAAAAAACTATTATAAAAATGCCCTTGGAAATCTTTTGTTACTTTCTCAAGCAATAAATTCAGCCTTGCAAAATGATTCGTTTGATAACAAGAAAGAGCCAATAATCTCCGATGATAATAAAACAACTTTAAGAACAGGTTATAATGAGGGTTCTTATAGCGAAATAGAAGTTGCAAACAAACCAACATGGACTAAAGAGGAAATAACAAAACGCAGCAAAAAACTGATAGAATTTTTGGAAGAACGTTGGAAGGTTAAATTTAGCGAAGATTGCAAAAAAATATTAATTAACCCGATTAATATCATACAGCTATCGAAAGATTAATCAAACAGTATTCAAAAGTGTTTGACTTTGGTAAAGAAGCCAAAAGCTTCAAAACCTTTTTATTTTAGCTGAATTATATAATTATTTTTCTGTTTTCAACATTCAACAAGGCAACTTTTTACAGATAAAACCAATAATTTATACAATTAATTTATTTGGACAATCTTGATTAAAGGCTTTAAAATCGTTTATAATCTATTTATAGCTCCTGACTTTTCTTCCGTATTTATCATATTCAACTATCCTGCCTGATGAATCTTTTTTGAACGAGCCTGTTTTTTGTCCGTATTTATCATATTTGGTTGTTACACCGTTTGAATTTGTTTTATAAGTGCCGACTTTAGCTCCGTATTTATCGTATTGTGTGGTGGTTGTGCCTGTTGTTTTATAGCTTCCCGTTTTAGCTCCGTAGCGGTCGTATAAATTATAACCGCTTTGAGTTTTTTTAAAGCTTCCTGTTTTTGAGCCGTATCTGTCATATTGATTAATTATTGAGCCGTTTTGCCTGAACGAGCCTGTTTTTTGACCGTAAGCATCATAAGAATTAGTATTGCATAGAGCAAAATTTATGGTTAAAAATATGGTAAATAAAATTAAGAATAATTTTTTCATCATCGCACCTCACAATTATTATAACGATAAAATGAAAATTTTGTTTGTATGGAGTATAAAGATACACTTTATTTGAGCACCAAAATCATTTAAGAGCGAGTTTTGTGAGGATAGCAGGATTTAAAGAGCGGACATATCCTATTTATTGCTAACGATTTAATTTCTTTATATTAAATAATATAAGTTATACTATAATTTGTCTTAGAATAAGCAGGAGGTGTGCGTGGTAAAATTTATTAAATATTATGCCTAAGAAATTTATAGCATAATTTCAATGTTCATTCTTCTTATAGCAGGAATTATCAGTGATTTATCCGTTATTCAAAAATTTGTTTTAGTGTATATTTTCTTATTCGTTTTACACGAATGGGAAGAAATGAAACACCCCGGAAGCCTTACAAAATTAATTGCAAATATGATTGGTATTGATATTAATTCAGAACAAGAAAGGGCAAGCAGAATCCCTACAAGCATTCTCCTTTTAACATTTAGATAACACCTTTTGTTTTGCACAATTATCCGATTACCATTTTACCGCTTGCTTTTTTAGGACTTTTTGAAGGTCTTGTTCATATTTTCTTCATAAAACTTTTTAAATGTCCTAAATTCTATTCTCTTGGAATGGTTACAGTGGAAATTCAAGCCATAGTTACAATAATATTATTTACATATTTGATTAAAAATAATATTTTATCAGGCTTTGATTATTTAACAGGTGCGTTGGTTATGCTTATTTGCTTTATCATAATGCAAAAAACAATAACGTCAATGATAGGTTATAAATATAGCGATGTTTATAAAAATTAGTGATGTTTATAAAAATCTAAAAAAACAACTTGCTAAAAAATAAATGTAAATAAGTTTTAAAATTATATTCAAAATTTGAAATTTATCTATAATTATTTCAATGAGAGTCAAACAAAAAGGAGAAATTATGGAGCAAAATAAATTTTCTAATGTTATACCTAAAGTTACCTTAATTCCAAAACCAAGAAGAATTAAAATAGATTGTACACAAAAAATTCGAGCTTATGCACTATATGACACTAAAACAGGTACACAAGTAAAAGACTTTGTAAAATGTGACGAAGGAAAGATTGAATTTGATAATTTAGACCCGAATATGCACTATGATATCGGTATTATAGAAAATATGGGCGATGAAAAACCTCAATTTGCGATAGCGTGGAATAGAGAAATGCGTGATACGACAGAAGAAGTATTAAAAAATTCCAACGGCTTACCCATAGAATATCCTTGCGCTTATACAATAAGATATAATAACAACAATTCAAACGGTGTTTATGACATAGTAGATGATAAGGGAGAAAAAGTAGGTCAAGTTGCAAATTTGTCAACAAAAGGCGATAAGCCCGAATTTAGAATGGTTTGTACTTTCAGGATGAAAGATGATACGGCAAAATAATTACTTCAATAAGTCATAGGTTAAATTGAAAACCAAACTGCGAACCTAAAATCAATATAAAAAAACAGTATTTTAAAAGCTGATAAATTATTTATCAGCTTTTCTTTTTTTTAAATTTTCAAACGGACTTTTTTTAGAAATAATCAGCTAAAAATCAAATATTAAATTACTCTTTTTAATTATAATTATAGGTGTATTAACATTGAGAAAAACATGTGTACAGCTTTTTGCCATACACATGTTAATCATTACAGTTAAAATTGCCCCACTGCTTAATAAATTACTTAATAAATTCTTTAATGACATTTGCAAGTTTTTCTAATGAAATTCCATTTTCCCTCAAAAGTTCATCAGGATTAAAATCTGTATGAAATGCTTTAGATATGCCGTAATTTAAAACCTTCATATCGCTGTTTCCGAAGAACGATGCAATATTTTGTCCGTAGCCGGACATCAGCTCACCATCTTCTATTGTGATAACAAGTTGATGTTTATTCTTTAATTCGTTTAGCAATTCTTCATCTAAACCTGTCAAAAATCTCGGATTTATAACCGTAATATCAAGTCCTGTTTCATCTTTAACTTTTTTAGCGGTTTTTATCGCTAAGGGCATTAAGACACCAACAGCGAATAGCGCTACAATAGAGCCCTCTTTTTCAACTTTATTCTTATTGTATTTTGAATAATCGGTTTCATCTTTAACTCCTGATTCAGGCAGATTTGCAGGTACTCTGATTCCTACGGGATGTTCTTTTTGCGTCGTTGCAAATTTGAACATTTGGAAATATTCTTCTTTAGTTGTCGGTGCTAAATAGATTAAGTTCGGAATATGCGCAAACATTTGAATATCGCATAAACCTATGTGTGTATTAGAATTCAATCCATACACCCCCGGTTGTAATACAAGCATAGTTGCAGGAGCGTCATTTAAACATAGGTCATGGGATATCTGATCATATGTCCTTTGAAAGAACGGTGCAAATGTACCAAAAACAACAGTTGCGCCATTTTTTGCAAGACCTGCGCTCATTGCAGCCATATTTTCTTCTGCAATTCCGACATCAATAAATTGACCTCTTTCTACATATTCTTCCCTTACTCCTTTTACCATTCCAAGCCCCATAGGAGTAGCCGCATTTAAAACTATCGCTTGAGGGTTTGTATCAAGCAATTCTTTAATGCTATCAAATACGGGGTTGTGAGCCTCTTGCACTCTAAACTTAGGGCTTCCGTCTTCTACGTTAAACGGGCCTCCCGCATGCCAAGATTCTCTATCTTTTTCAGCATAGGGTAAACCTTTTCCTTTTATTGTATGGATATGTAATACTATCGGGTGGTCAATATCTTTTACACTTTTGAATAAATCAACAAGACTTTTTATATCATGCCCGTCATCTAAATATTTGTAGTCCAAGCCAAAGGATTTAAAAATATTGTTTGTTGAGCTGCCGTTTGTTTCTCTTAATTCCTTTAAGGTTTTATACATACCGCCATGGTTTTCTGCAATACTTTGGTTATTGTCGTTTAGAATAATAATTAAGTTTTTATTATATTCTCCTGCGTAATCTAAACCTTCGAGCGCTTCTCCACCCGATAGAGAGCCGTCACCGATAATTGCTACAATATTACCTTTTTCCTGCTTTAAATCTCTACCTTTAGCAAGACCCAAAGCTAAAGAAATAGAGGTTGAAGTGTGTCCCACGGTAAAAATATCGTGTTCGCTCTCTTTGGGGTTAGTGTAACCTGTTACATCAGCGAAATGTTCGCTATCTAAAAACGCTTCTTTTCTACCTGTTAAGATTTTATGCGGATAACACTGGTGCGAAACATCAAACACAATTTTATCTTTAGGAGAATCAAAAACATAATGAAGCGCAACCGTCATTTCAACCATTCCCAAATTCGGGCCGCTATGACCTCCGGCTTTGCTAATTTTATTTATCAGAGCTCTTCTTGTTTCATCTGCTAAAACTTTCAAATCTTCAATATTTAATTTTTTAATGTCCTGTGGAGAGTTGATATATTCTAAATACATAGCTATCCTTTCTTTTTACTTTTCCAAATATTGCTCTATAATTGAGCCTAAAATTTTTTCGCAGAATTTTTCTGTGCGTTCGCTATAGCTGTATTGCCCGCCTGAAATATCCCAGCAGAGCATTTGACCGTAGAGGATGTCGGTTAAAGTTTGCGCTAACAATTCAATGGGAGTATCTTTTTTTAACTCGCCCTTTTGAATTGCATTGTTTAGTAGTCCGCTAATTGAAGCGATATCCGCTGATAACTTGTTTTTCCCATCAGGAAAAATATCAGGGTCAACTGAATTTCTAACCCATTCCTGACACAACTTCAGACTGCTATTTTCAATATATTGCGCAAAACTTGTCATATAGACTATAAGACGTTTCTCTATTCCTGCATTATATGCTAAAGCCTCATCATAAAGTTTTTGAAACATATAGTCACTTAGAGCAAAAACAATATCTTCCTTGCGTTTAAAGTAGGTATAAAATGTTCCGTTTGATACACCCGAGGCTTTTGTAATTTCTTCAATAGATGTGTTTATGAGCCCTTTTTTGCATATTATATTTTTAGCCGTTTCAATAAGTTTCTTTTTTGTTTCCTGAGCTGCAAGTTGTCTGTTTGTCACAATTAATACCCCAATTAATTCCTCATTAATACCTAAGCACTATCTCTTTACTTTTATAATTTTTATTGTATCATATTCATTGAATGAAAGTCAATGAATATTATTCAATTTTTGTACAAATTAGAAATAGTGAGGTAATTATGGAAGAAATTAGAATAGATGTTAGAAATCAAGCGCCTGAGCGAATTGAAGAGGCTAAAAGAAGCTCGGACTTGTGTTTTAGAATTAATCAAACAAACCCGACAACTCCAAAATGTAAAGAATTAATTGACGAACTTTTTAACCATACGCTTGGGGAAAATACAGTTATTCATCCTCCTATTTTTACAATTCTCGCCGATAAAGTTAAAATAGGTAAAAACGTTGTTATATTAAACGGTTTTCAATGTATGTCAGCAGGTGGTTTAACTATTGAAGATAATACAATGATTTCTCTAAATTGCACTATTGCAACAAATAACCATGATATGTATGAAAGACATATTATTACCTGCAAACCCGTTCATATAAAGAAAAATGTCTGGATAGGGGTAAATGTTACAATATTACCCGGAGTTACAATCGGAGAAAATGCAGTAGTTGGAGCAGGGGCGGTCGTAACAAAAGACGTACCCGATAACGCAGTTGTTGTCGGAAACCCCGCAAGAGTAATAAAATATTTGGATAAGGATAAATTCAAATTATAATTATGAATGTAAATAAGTTTTGAAATTATATTCAAAATTTGAAAAATTTGAAATAATTAAAGTGTGTTATTTAATTAAATAGAAAGGTGATGTTATGGAGCAAGATAAATTTTGCGGGGAAATGCCTAAAGTTATGTTAGTTTCAAAACCAAGAAGAATTAATATAATTTGTACACTTCCGATACGAACTTATGCTCTATATGACACTAAAACAGGTACTCAAGTAAAAGACTTTGTAAAATGCGACGGAGGGAAAATTGAATTTGATAACTTAGACCCAAATATGCACTATGATGTCGGTGTTATTGAAGATATGGGAAATGAAAAACCTCAATTTGCGATAGTGTGGAATCCGGTAATGCGTGATACTACTGATGAGATATTAAAAAATGCTAACGGCTTACCCGTAAATTATCCCTGTGTCTATCACGTAAGGTACAATGACAAAAATTCAAACGGTGTTTATGACCTGGTGGATGATAGTGGCGAAACAGTAGGTCAAGTTACAAAATTATCACCGCAAGGCGAAAAACCTTATATTCATTATGTGGTATCTTTTAGAATGAAAGATGATACGGTAAAATAATAAAATTGATTATATCAAAATAAGCAATATTCACTATTTTTTAAATATTGATTAAATAAAATTGTGATTATTTCTTGAATTTAACAAAAATCTATTTTATAAGCCTTAAACCAACTGTGCTTATAATTATCAAAGCAATAAATAAAATTTTTAAAAACGAAATATTTTCGTGAAAGAAAAATATCCCGATTAATGTAATTAATACAATCCCGACTGCTCCCCAAACCGCATAAGCAATACTAATATCTATTGTTTTAAAAGCTAAAGATAAAAAATAAATTATATTTACAATGAAGTATTTTTTTAAATATAATTAATATAAATAAACTATAAAGAAATAATATATGTTTTGTAAAAACTGCGGAAAAGAAATCGATGATAATTCTAATTTTTGCCAGTTTTGTGGGGCGGTAAATTCAAGCAGCAAAAAAGTAGATATTAGACAAGAAATTAATAAATTTATAGAAAATTTTAAATTGCGAAAAAATATAGCCATACCAATGTTCGGAACTATTATTGTACTGTTAATCCTATATATACTTTGTGTTATATATGTTAAATCTCCCGAATATGTTATTTATAATTCAATAATTGCAATAAAAAATAATAATTATGATAGAGTAACCAAATATATAAATATAGATAAAGTTGCAAATAATATAGTCGATAAGAATATAAAAAATTCAATGGACGAGTCGGAATTAGAAGATAATCCATTTTCAGGTTTTGCATATATGCTTGTAGAAGCAATGAAACCGCAGATGGTGGCAATTACTAAAGATATCTTTAAAGAAGTTATAGAAAGTCAAGACAACATTTTAAAGGAAATATCGAAACCCAAAATCCTTTTATTTATTTGTATAAAAAAATACAATGGACTATCTTTACAAAAAACTGTTAATGAAACCGATAAAGTTGAATTCAAATTTAGCAATGGTAAACAAAATAATGATTTATATATTTTATTAAATAAAACACCTGAAAGTCATTGGGAAATTGTTGATATTTATGGATATAATTTATTTGACGAGAACAATGTCCAATATATACAACATGGTAAACAAATTTTATCGACAAATAACAACAAAGATAAAAAAATTACAAAGGATGTGTTGTTAAATAATGCAAAAATCCATTATTCAAAATTTAAAGAAAAACAAAAAGAATATTCTTTAAATTTTTGGAGAATGAACAAAGAGGAAAAAGATATCGCTTTCAAAAAATTATATGCTGATTATTTGGACAAAATAAGCAATTTTGAGATATATTTTACGAATTATGAAGGATATGAGACTTCAGACGAATATATTAAAAACTATAAAAAAGAATTTGCAAAATTTGGTATCAACTTCGTCTATGTTGAGGGTGGCTATAATATTATACCTGATTACCAAAGTTTAATTAAAACTCTTGGCATACCTAAACCTTGGAAAGACTGGTTAAAATTACAAGAAAATTATGTACTGCAAAGGTTATATATATGTAATAACAGTGCCTGCGAGGGGGAAACATTAAGCGTTGATGAATTAGAACAAGGAATAATAGATTTGGAAAATACTGAAAAACTATCCAAGGAAATAGCGGCTATAAAACGAGAAGATTACAATTATATTCCCGATACGTCTAAAGAATTTTTATACACATATTTAGTTGGAAACGAATTATATTCACATTTTGACGAAGGCGTAGCTAACAAAATTTATACTTCTTCTAAAAAATCATATGAACATTTTATAGAAAATCATAAAGACTCAAGATATTATCCTTTGGTTGTAAAATATTATGACAAAATAAAAGCTAATAGCTTTAAATATTCTAGCAAAACTCAAGATTGGTTAATTAAAGAAATTGAAAAAATTTAAACATAACAATTTTTATGTTGTTTTAATTGCTGCAATAAACATCCCTTTTAAATTTGTCAGGCTAAATTTTCTAACAATAAATTTATTTATTAAAAATGCCATCATCACTTTCAAACTCCGTCAAAAATTGTGCAGGAGTTACGCTAAAACCTTGTGCAATTTTTTCTAAAATATTCAATTTAATATTTTGCTTCAAGTTCTCAATTCTTGATAAAATCGCAGGGTCAATATCATTTTCAAATGCAAAAGAGTTAAGAGAAATATTGTTCTCCAGTCGTTTTTTCTTAATGAATTTTCCTAAATTGATGTATTGCATTTTTTCAATTATCAAATATAATGAAATAAAATTCATTGAGATTTCTCAATAAACTATTGGGGTATTTGATTTTGAAAAAATTGTTTTTGATATTTTTTCTAATTCTATTCACAATCACAACAGCATTTGGGACAAATATGGAAAAAAGAAAAACAATACTAATAGATTTAGACGGGGTCTTAAATACGTATGATGGAAATTATAGCGAAAATTATATCCCCGAAGTTAAAAAAGGTGCTAAAGAATTTATTAAAAAACTAAATAAAGACTATGATTTAGTATTGTTTACTACAAGAAACAACCTTAAAGCCACAAAATGGCTTATTGAAAATAAGATAGATAAATATTTTAAAGACGTTACAAGTGTTAAAACCCCTGCTTATTTATATCTTGATGACCGTGCAATAGAGTTCAATGGAGATTATCAAAATACACTTAAACAAATTGAAGATTTTAAGGTTTATTGGAAGTAAATTTTAAAAAAGACCCCATTACATAATGATATAATTTATTTTACATTTTTGGCATTTTTAATCCAAACGAGATTTTCGCCTTTGCTTTGCGGTTTATTTTGTGCCATAACTCCTGCAAGTGCGTGGGGAATGTATAATTCTTCAAGATAATTTATTTCATCCTGCGTAAGTTCTAGTTCAACAGATTTAACCGCCCCTTCAATATGAGATAGTTTAGTAGCTCCAACAACAGGCGATGTAACTTTTGTTAATAACCACGCTAATGATACTTCCGTCATTGAAACTCCTCTTTTTAAGGCAATTTCTTCAACTCTTTCAATGATTTTATTATCATATTCAGCAGTTTTATCATACTTAAATTTTGCATAAGAATCTTCTTTCAATCTTTTGGTAGTTTCTCCGATATGTCTTGATAATCTTCCTGAAGCTAATGCAGAATATGGAGTGAGAGCAATATGCTCTTCCTTGCAGTATGGAATCATTTCTCTTTCTTCTTCTCTGTGGATTAAATTATAATGCCCCTGAACGGATATAAATTCGACAAATCCGTTGTTTCTTGCATAGTTATTTGCTTTAGCAAGCTGCCACGCAAAGCAGTTTGAAATACCTATATATCTAACTTTTCCTTGCTTTACAACATTGTTAAGCCCCTCAATAATATCTTCAATAGGGGTATTATAATCCCACATGTGATAGATATATAAATCAACATAATCCATTGCCAAATTTTGAAGGCTTTTATTTAAGTAGTTTTCAATATGTTTTTGCCCGGATATGTTGTTTTCAATTTCGTCAGGGGTGCGAGGA
>CANPYC010000040.1 GCA_947587615.1 Candidatus Gastranaerophilales bacterium
GCGACTAAAACCGATAGGTTTTAAAAGCGGAGTGCTAAGTCTACGAGTTGTCGGTAATCCAAGAGGCGGATTCCGACCGGGGCGTAACGATAGCGAGCCCGTATGTTTGAGCAGACTTACGAAGCGGCTAAAACCGACAGGTTTTAAAAGCGAAGTGCTAAGTCTACGAGTTGTCGGTAATCCAAGAGGCGGATTCCGACTAGGGCGTAACGATTCAGCCCTTGGCGAAGCATGAAGAAGTATAAACCTCAGTAGTCGTAGGGTGGACTTTAGTCCACCAAACTTAGGGATGAAACATACGAAGATTGCTTTTACCTAAAAGATTACTTCATCTTAATAAAATCGAGCGATAAACTTAGATTTTTAAGCAAGCAGGCACATCAAGGACGCAGCGACACTGAGCCCTTCCTTACGAAAAGAGGATTTGCTTTTTGCCTTTGAAGCACAGTCCTTGTAAACTAATAAAAATCAACCAACCAATTTATTTACAATAACAAACAAAACAAACAAAATTTAACCCAATATAAATAAAAACAATCCAAATAAAAATAAGAAAAAGGAGATTTATCTTATGGCTAGAGAAAAATATGAAAGAACCAAGCCGCATGTTAACGTTGGTACTATCGGTCACGTTGACCATGGTAAAACAACTTTAACAGCTGCTATTACAGGTTGTATGGCTGCTGCAGGTCAGGCAGAAGCTAAGAAATTCGATGAAATCGACGCTGCTCCGGAAGAAAAAGCACGTGGTATCACGATTTCTACTGCACACGTTGAATATGAAACAGCAACTCGTCACTATGCACACGTTGACTGCCCGGGTCACGCTGATTATGTAAAAAACATGATTACAGGTGCAGCTCAAATGGATGGTGCTATTCTTGTTGTTGCTGCAACTGATGGTGCTATGCCTCAAACTCGTGAACACATCTTACTTGCTCGTCAAGTTGGTGTTCCTAACTTAGTTGTATTCTTAAACAAATGCGATATGGTTGATGATGCTGAATTATTAGACCTTGTTGAAATGGAAGTAAGAGAATTATTATCTTCTTATGAATTTGACGGAGATAATATTCCTTTTATTAAAGGTTCTGCTCTTAAAGCATTGGAAGCCGTTCAAAAAAATCCTAAAGTTGCACGTGGCGAAGATGAATGGGTTGATAAAATTTGGGAATTAATGGACGCTATTGATTCATACTTCCCTGAACCTGTTCGTGATTTAGATAAACCATTCTTAATGCCTGTTGAAGACGTATTCTCTATTACAGGTCGTGGTACAGTTGCTACCGGAAGAGTTGAACGTGGTATCGTTAAAGTTGGTGACGAAGTTGAACTCGTTGGTTTAGGTGAAACAAGAAAAACTACCGTAACAGGTGTTGAAATGTTTAGAAAATCTCTTGATCAAGGTCAAGCAGGTGACAACATCGGCGCTTTATTACGTGGTATTGATAAAACTGAAATCCAACGTGGTCAAGTTTTAGCTAAACCGGGTACAATTACACCTCACAAAAAATTCTCAGCTAACGTTTATGTATTGAAAAAAGAAGAAGGCGGACGTCATACTCCTTTCTTCCCCGGATACAGACCTCAATTCTACATCAGAACAACCGACGTAACCGGTTCAATCAAATTCGACGGAGAAATGGTAATGCCCGGTGATAACGTTGTAATGGAAGTTGAATTAATTAACCCTGTTGCTATTGAACAAGGTATGAGATTCGCTATCCGTGAAGGCGGTAGAACAGTAGGAGCCGGTGTTGTAGATAAAATTATTGAATAATTCAACTGTCAATAATTTATAATATAGTTTAAGCCCTTCTTGGTTATAATTAAATCAAAAAGGGCTTATTTATTTCAATTCTGTTTATATAATTTGCATTTAAAACTTTAAAGATATTTTTTCAAGTTAAATATTCTTATGCCGTGAAATTAATTAAAGATTTCAAACTTAAATAATAAACATAGTTGTTTATAAAAACATAGCTAATATTTACTTAAAATAAAGGTAAGTGTGCTAAATTCAAGTTTATCTTATTTTAATTGCTGCTTTTTTTAAATCTTCCTTCAACTTTTCAATCGGAAGGGTATTATAGTGAAATATTGAAGCTGCAAGGGCTGCATCTACATTGGTTTTTTTAAAAACATCAATAAAATGTTGGCAATCGTTTCCTGCCCCGCCCGAAGCTATAACGGGTATATTTAAAGCATTTGATATCAGCGAATTTAGCTCTATATCAAAACCTTTTTGCGTACCGTCATAGTCCATTGAAGTTAAAAGAATTTCACCCGCCCCCAGCTCTTGCGCTTGTTTTGCCCAATCAAGCGCCTTTAGACCCGTGTTTTTTGTTCCCGCATTAATAAAAACGTAAAAATCATTATCAACTCTTTTAGCGTCAAGTGCTACAACAATACACTGCGAGCCGAAGTAGTTAGCTGAAGTTGAGATAATTTCAGGGTTTTTAACTGCTGCCGAGTTAAAAGAAATTTTATCCGCTCCTGCGTTTAATATTGCCCTAATGTCGTCAGGGTCGGATATTCCCCCTCCGACCGTAAAAGGAATAAAAACTTTTTTACCTATACGCTCTACAAGCTCAATCAGCGTTTTTCTTTTTTCGTTTGTTGCGGTTATATCAAGAAAAACAAGCTCATCCGCTCCAAGAAGCGAATATTTTTTTGCCATTTCAACGGGGTCGCCGATGTTTGTCAAATTTTTAAAATTTACCCCTTTGACGGTTTTACCGTCTTTAACGTCAAGACAGGGAATTATTCTCTTTGTTAAATTGTTCATGTTTTAACCCAAATTCATTTTTGAGAATTCTACGATTTTATTTTTTCCCGATTGCTTGGCGTTATATAAAGCATGTTCAGCGTATCTTATTAAGGTATTAGCGTCCTCGTCAACTTCTTCCATACAGGGAAATGAAGCAATTCCGCCTGAAATTGTTATAGGATGGCGTTCTTCTTCGTTAGCGGGGATAAATTCCATTTTTTCAACATCGCTTCTAAAGCGTTCCGCAAAAATTAATGCTTGTTGTTCGGTTGTTTCAGGTAAAACGATTATAAATTCTTCATCTCCGTATCTTGTAAGGACATCTTCCTTACGAACAAGAGCAGAGAGCATTTGAGCAATTTTTTTAAGAAGAATATCGCCCCAATCGTAGCCGTACATATCATTTACGATTTTAAAATAGTCAATATCCAGCAATACGCAAGCTAAGGAGGTTCCATATCTTTTTGCACGGGATATTTCAGCGTCAAGTCTGTGATGAAGATATTTTCTGTTGTATAAACCCGTCAATTCATCACAAATTGCGGTTTTAACAAGTTCTTTTTTTGTTGAATAAGTTTTTAGAAGCGCATTAATTCTAACATTCAACTCTGTTTTGTTTATCGGAGTTTTAATAAAATCATAACTTAGCGCTCTTATGGTTAAATTTTGCGGAATTTCATCAACGGGAACAAGAACGGAGCACTCTAATTTTCTTACTGCACAAAATTCTCTTACTTTGTCTTTGTCGAAGTCTAAAATTAACAAGCTTGGGTTATATTGCTTGAAATTTTCAAGTTCACAAAGATTAAACTCTCTCAACTGCGTTTCGTCATCAAGGTTTATTTGACCGCTTAATTCACTTGCGCCGTTTTCACTAAATATAATGATATTCATTAATAACTCCTTAACATTTGTTTATTTTTAGTATAACATGTTTTTACAAATACAAGTTTTGTTTTTGCAAAATAATTCATCTATATTATATACTATGTTTATCAACAGGCATTAACGCAAGAAAGACGGTAAATATTGCCAAGGTCACAAAAAAAATATTCTTTTAATAAATCCCTGAAATATCGATATGATAATACCAACAACTATTATCATACCAAAAAATCTCAAGCGTCTAAAAAAGTAAAAGTAAGAAGGAATAAGAGTTTTTTGCAAAAAGTAATTTCCTTTCTTATATCGAGCGTTTTTTTGTTTGCATGTTTTTATTATATTTTCCCTTATAACTACAAACATTGTCTTGAGCCGATGATAATAAATCGAATTGCAAACAGAAACATAAAATTCAATGCTGAAGATTATGTGTTAAATTCAATTTACTACCTTCATAATTCTTTTCTTTTTAATAAATACCTTCTTACTAAACCTTCAAATAAGCCGCAATTGGCTGATATTCATACAATCGGAGAGATGAGCGCAACAAAAAGTAAACTTCTTAATCTGTTTAAAAAATATCCTAATTTAACCCCTGCTGTTTTTGTTTGGGAATACTCCTCTTCAAAAAGTATTGAAATCAACGCAGACGATGTTTACCCCAGTGCCAGTATAATTAAAATTCCGATTGCGTTTGAGCTTATGCGGTTAATAGATTACAGCTCAAAAACAAGAAAACCGATAAAACTATCTGATGAGCGAGAATTTAGTGAACTTTTTAGAACATCGGGCTCGGGCATTTTGAAAAAAACTCCCGCAAATGTTTACTATTCAATTGACTATTTGGCAAAAATTATGATATCTGAATCAGATAATTCTGCAACAAATATGATACTTTATGAAATCGGCGGAATGCTTGGTTTTAATCGTGCAATGAGAAATATGGGTTTAAAGGTAACGTCAATGGGCGCTTGGCTTCCCGATTTAGAAGGCTATAACAAAATTACCGCAAAAGAAATTTCAACAATATTATATAACATTGATAACCCGAGATATATAAATCCTAAACATAAAAGAATTTTAAGAGATTATCTTCTAAGCACTAAAAATACACATCTTTTAAAAGAAAAACTACCCCAAAATGCCATGATACTTCATAAAACAGGCGATATTGGAACAATGCTCGGCGATAGCGGAATAGTTTATACGGATAACGGAAAGAAATATATTGTTACAATTCTTGTTAAAAGACCTTATAATGATTATAGCGCAAAAACATTAATTCAAGAAGCTTCTTTAATTATTTATAATGATATTAAAGGATTATTCTAGTTTTTGCTTGACTATATTTTTTTATCGCAGATAATGAATTTGTACTATTGTGTTAATAGTTTTGCGATATTATAAGAATAGGAGTAAGTCATGAAGAAAACTACACAAGTATTGTCAGTTACATTGGCTCTGTTTCTAACTTGTGCTAATGTTATGGCAAAAGATTGCTGCAAGCAAGAAAAAGTACAAGTTTATGCTCATCCGTCTTTAATGAATGCAGATGCTACCGAAGTTAAAGACGCAAACAATGTTTATAGAATCGGCGGAAAAGTTTTAAAACAAAAAAACAGAATCGGTTTTGAAAACAAAGATAATCTTTATGTTAGAGCATTTTCAAAAGACTTGTTGAATGCAATGAGTGTAAGAAAAGGTGACAGAGATTTTGACATTAAAATGCCTATTTCAAGAGCTGAATTGGCATTTATGCTTTCTCAAGGTTTGAATATGAAAAATATCGGTGTTCAAAAAGATTATACCGATGTAACAACTGCTTACTGGGCTAATGATGAAATTAAAACAGCAACCGCAGCTGATGTTATGATTGGTTACCCCGATAAATCATTCAAACCCGATCAAGCAATTACAAAAGCGGAAGTTTTTGCTACAATTGCAAAATTAATCGAAGTTCCATACACAAATGACGGTTCTGCTCCGACTTTAAAAGGTCAAACAATTGATAATATTCCTCAATGGGCTTATGGCTGCACAAAAGAAGTTGTTGCTTCAGGCTTAGTTGACAATCTCCCTGACGCAAAAACATTATTTGACGCTCCATACTTATCAAGACACCAAGTTGCAACTTTAGTAAGCGAATTAAGATTAAAATACGGTGCTAACGGCAAATTGGTAGGCGATGCATTCAATATGAGCGCTGCTCCCGTTGCTGTTAAAATCAAAATGTTAGACAGAATTGACGCTAAACATTCAAACATTGGCGACAGATTTGTTGCTAAAACAACTGAAGAAGTTACTGTTGACGGAAAAACATTCCCGACAGGTTCTAAAGTATACGGTAGAGTTGTAACCGTTCAAAGACCCGGTTTGAATAACTTCCCAGGCTCTGTAACGGTTAAATTTGAACAAATTAAAAACGGCGACTGCACAGTAGATTTCCCGAAAGAATTAACTTCTGCTACGGCTGATTGCTTGAAAAATCCTAACATTATCGCTAGAATTTTAGGACTTCCATTCACAGCAGCAGCAAGAACTGTTGGTGTTGCAGGTCGTTCAGTTAGCGAAGTTGTTAATATTACAGGTGACGGCTTAGAAGAATACGGCGACAGATTATCAGATACACTTGTTGAATCATTTACAGGTCATCTTGGTCGTGGTTTAGGAAGCTTCGGAATGTCATTTGTTACACTTGGAAAAGGTATCTATGGTATTGTTAAAACAGCAGTATCAGGAACATTCGGTGTAATTTATGAAATCGGCGACGAATTGTTATACACAATCGTTCCTTCAGTTTCAAATTCATCAGCTTTGAATCCTAACGAAGAATTAACAGTTATATTCTAATTTGTAAAAATATAACATAACTAAAAACTTAAAAGCTCTTGCAGAAATGTGAGAGCTTTTTTTGTGTGAATTTAATTGTTAATTTTTGTAAATGATATCAACGAAAAAAGTCAATAAATTCTAATAAATATTTTTTATATATGCAAGCCATAAAAAATATGCCGGTAGAAAATTTAAAAAGATTAAAGACGATATAGAAAGAGAGTATTATATGGGTTTAAATATTAATGTTGATTTTGACGCTTTTAAAGATCGCTTCAATTCATTAAGAGAACAATATTCAAAACTACCTGAAGTTGAAAATAATCAATTTACGGATTCTGATGGCAGTGTATATAATGTTGATCCTAATTCAAATGAATTTAATGTATTTGATTCAAACGGCAATTGCACATTTAATACAGTGGCAGACAAAGATAATGATGGTACAATTGACTATGCGCATAGGATT
Organism: Candidatus Gastranaerophilales bacterium; assembly: GCA_947587615.1. Taxonomy (GTDB): domain Bacteria; phylum Cyanobacteriota; class Vampirovibrionia; order Gastranaerophilales; family Gastranaerophilaceae; genus RUG14156. The sequence continues at coordinate 6,954 of CANPYC010000040.1, forward strand.
GCGAATGGTGTTGAAGCTGAAATTATGAATATTGCAAATGAAGATTTTGATTATGCAAGATATATAGAACGCTTAGATGATAAAACTACGGAAGATGAGGGCGATAGCACGTATGTTACTTATAAAGATTATGGAAACGACGGAGTTTTAGACTCAATTGAATTTTCAACATCAAATTCAAAAGTTGAATATCAATTTGATGAAAACGGTAAGGTGATTTCATACTCTAACAAACTGTGTGATGAAAATTCTCGCTTAATTTATGCAAAGACTGTTAGTGACGAATCGGGAATTGAAGGAAAACCCCTACAGACTACAGCTTTTGAATATAACGAAGACGGCTATCTAACTCAAGAACTTATTGACAAAGATTCTGACGGGGTAATTGATTCAAAGCGTATCTATGAACGCAATGAAGATAATGAAACACAAAGTGTAACGGAAGAAAAATATGATAACGGTAAATTATCCTCATCTTCAACAAAAGAATATGTTCTTGATGATGACGGTAAGTTATCTAAAGTTATTGAAACAACTGTCACCTATGACAATGAAGGTAATGTTATAGATGAAGTTACTCATAATAACGATGTATAATACATATAATTATAATTATTAACTAATTTAACATTTGTTTAGCAATAAACAAATGTTAAATTTTATGTGCAAATTTTCTATATTCTTGCATGTTTTACTTTTTGCTATAATATGTTGCTATGAATAGTGTTAGAAGAAAACGAGTTGCACCCAGAGGACCAAAAAAGAGAAACATATTTTTATGTCTTTTTTCGATGGGCATTTCTGCATTTTTAGCGGCAATTGCTGCTTTTAATATTTACCTTGCAAGTTTGCCTCCGATTTCAAATTTTGAAGATATTAAACCAAACCCCGTAACTACAATTTACTCGGCAGATGGTGAGGTTATTAAAACATTTACATCTTTCAAGTTTGAAAAAGTTTCAATTGATAAAATCCCCGATAATTTAAGAAAAGCCGTAATTGCAACGGAAGATAAAAATTTCTATCATCACAGAGGTTTTGATACTCTGGGCATGGTGCGCTCTACGATTGCAAATATCTCATCCGGTACGGTTAAACAGGGTGCTTCAACAATAACCCAGCAATTAGCGAGAATTTTATTCCTTTCAAACGAAAGAACATTTGATAGAAAAATTAAAGAATTAATAATAGCACACAGAATTGAAAAAACAATTTCAAAAGATGAAATTCTTGAAATGTATTTAAATTCTGTATATTTAGGCTCTGGTGTGTATGGGGTTTCAAGTGCCGCTAAAACTTACTTTGATAAAGATTTATCTCAATTAACACTGGCTGAACAAGCCTTAATTGCAGGTCTGCCTCAAGCGCCAAGTGTTTACTCGCCTTTTGCAAACAAAAAAGCAGGTTTAAAAAGACGTGATCAGGTTTTAAGAAGAATGTACCGTAATAAATATATTACGGAAGAACAGATGAAACAGGCGCAGAATGAAAAATTGAAGCTGTCTAATAAACCGAGAGTCTATTCTTTTAATAAAGCCCCATACTTTATTGACTTTGTTTTAAATGAGCTTAAAAATATCGGTTTTGAAGAACAGGAGATTTCTCAAGGCGGTTTGAAAATTTATACAACGCTTGATTATAAATCTCAAAATGCGGCGCAGAGTTCTGCAATTGCCGCACTTGCCAAATCAGGTTTGACGAAAACAACAAATCAGGTTGCGCTGTTTTCGTTTTCTCCCACAACAGGAAGAATTTATTCTTATGTCGGCGGAAAGAATTATGAACTGAGCCAATACGACAGAGTTACAAAAGCAATAAGACCTTCAGGGTCTTCATTCAAACCCTTTGTTTATGCAACAGCGCTTCAACAGGGAGTTGGGGTTGATGATACAATTGAAGATACTCCTTTAACAATAAGGGATTGGTCGCCCAAAAACTATGGACAAAAATACAGAGGAAGAATTGCGCTTTGGCAAGCTCTTGCGATTTCATCAAATGTTGCAGCCGTTCGACTTATTAAAAAATCAGGAGTTGATGCTGTTATTCAAACAGCACGTGAAATGGGTATAACAACACCGCTTCAAAATGATATGACAATAGCACTCGGCTCAAACGGTGTTAAACTTTATGATATGGTTGTAGCTTACGGAGCTTTTGCAAACGGCGGTTTTAGAGTAAGACCTTATTCCGTTGAGCGTGTTGAAAATTCAAGAGGTGTTACGATTTACGAAAATTCAGGGCCGAAAATCGTTAAAGTAATTAACTTTGAAACGGCTGCCGGTATGACATATATGCTTAGAAAAGTTGTTGAAATCGGTACGGGTAAAGCAGCTAATATTGCTCAAAACATTGCAGGCAAAACAGGTACAACAAACGATTATAGAGACGCATGGTTTGTGGGCTATACTCCTGATGTTGTAACAGGCGTTTGGGTTGGAAACGACAATAACTCAAAGTTGCCGGGGATAACGGGCGGTGCTTTGCCTGCTCATATATTTGCAGATTTTATGAAAGTAGCTATTGCTAACTTCCCTCAAAGTGTGTTTGATTATCCCAAGATGAACGGCTCCAGTACCCTCAGTCCCGTTAAAATTGAAGATGTTAACGAAAGAGTGGATGAATCGGAAGAAATTTATGCAGATAAGCGAGTTGAACAAGCTCAAAACCATGTAGGAAATCTTCAGGTTGATATGAATGAGCATAGTTATATTGATCAAACAAGACCGAGTAAACCTCAAAAACAGCTTTTTGATTCCAAAAAAGAAGATATAATTGAATACGACGATGAACTTCCGGTTGATTCGGGTTCTTCTCCGCCTTTGCCGGGAGCATAGTATGCTCATACTCGGTATAGACCCAGGTATAGGTATAACAGGTTACAGCTTTGTCGAATATGACAACGCTAAGGATACATTTGATTTGCATTCGAGCGGTTCAATTCAAACGGATAAACTTGCTACACATCCTAAAAGGCTTTTTGAACTTAAAACAGATATCGACTGTCTTTTAAAAGAATATAAACCTGATTGCGCTTCGATTGAACAATTGTTTTTCTTTAAAAATCAAAAAACAATTATCCCTGTTGCTCAAGCAAGAGGTGTTATCCTTTTAGCTTTAGAAGAGCATTCAATTCCCATATATGAATATACTCCCTTAGTTGTTAAGCAAACAATTACAGGACATGGCAGGGCGGATAAAACGCAGGTTAAGGCAATGGTTAAGAATTATATTAATCTTGATAAAAATATTAAATTAGATGATACAATAGATTCTGTGGCACTTGCAATTTGTCATGCTCAAAATCAAAGATTTAAGGAGGAGATAAAATGAATGAGATAATAGTTAAAAAAACGGCAATTTTTTCTCTAATTATCGGTTTTTTATCGGGAATTGTTGCTCTAATTCCTCCTTTTATCGGACTTGTTTTGTTTTTTCTTGTAATATTAATCGGGCCTTTTGTTATTCTTCTTATGAAAAAAAATGACAGACATTTGGGAATAATAAACGAGGAGCAAGGGGCAATTTTAGGCGGAATTGTCGGTTTTTTTTCAACAGTCGGCTTTTTTCTTTCTTTTTCACCCTGTGTTTGTATATTGCATTTAATTTTTAAAAAATATTATTCTTATATGATTCCGGATATGTTAACAGGCGCTCTTTGGCTGTTTTTTATTTTGATTTTCATGGTTGCCGGGGTTTTTGCCGCAACAAATGCCGCAAGTGCTATGGGTTTAGCTTGGATTATCAGCCGTATTGAAAAAAAACCCGATAATTATGACGCAAATATAGATATTAAAATTGAGGATTAAACCGGGGACTAAAGCAAGGACTAAAATAGGAAATTAAAATATGACAACAACAAATATTGAAAAAACAATCGAATGGATTAAAATCCCAAAAGGCGGTTTTAGCAGAATGATTAATCAAATCCTTATACCTTATGAATACAAAAAAGTCGATGTTTCAACAACCAAAGATATGTATGACGCTATTAAAACTATGATAGTAAGGGGTGCGCCGGCAATCGGAATAGCGGGAGCACACGGTGTTGCGCTTGCGGCTTTGGAAGAAAAAGAAAGTCAAAACTTTATCGAAAATGTCGTAAAAAAAGCAGATTATCTTAACTCTTCTCGCCCAACTGCCGTTAATCTTCACTGGGCAATTCAAAAGCAGCTTGAAATTTTAAAAAGCAACAAAGATAAAACAAATGCTCAAATAATAGATTTATTAATTGAAAACGCAATAAAACTTGAAAATGAAGATATCGAAATTAATAAAAAAATCGGTGAGTTTGGTTCTTCAATTATTCCAAAAGGCGCAACAATTCTAACCCACTGTAACGCAGGTGCACTGGCTACCGTTGGCTATGGAACGGCATTAGGTGTTGTTAGAAGTGCATTTGAAAAAGATAAAACAATCAAAGTTTTTGCCGATGAAACCCGCCCCCGTCAGCAAGGCGCAAGACTTACAACTTATGAACTAATAAGAGACGGTATTGATACAACACTTATAACAGATGGCATGAGTGCATATTTCATGAATAAAAAAATGATAGATGTAGTTGTAGTCGGTGCGGATAGAATTGCTCTAAACGGCGACAGTGCAAATAAAATCGGTACTTATGCCGCTGCAATTTGTGCTAAATATCATAATATTCCTTTTTATGTTGCCGCACCAAAATCAACAATTGATTCTTCAATTAAAACGGGAGATGAAATTGTTATAGAATTGAGAAACAGAGAAGAAATTACAACAATAAATGACAGGTTGATTTGTGATAATCGGGTTAATATCATAAACCCCGGGTTTGATGTTACGCCAAATAGCTTAATTACGGGAATTATAACCGAATACGGAATTTTTAAACCGGATGAAATTCATAAACTTTTTTAAGATTAATAAAAACAATTGAATTTTCTTGCATAAAACCCTTATACTATGGTATAACTATTATAAAGAAAACAGATAATAGGAGATAAAACAATTAGCAAAAATGATAACAAAGCTCAAGGAGAGCTGGTAAACGAAAAAATCAGAGCCAGAGAAGTTAGATTAATTGATAATGAAGGAGTAAATCACGGTACAATATCAACCATAAAAGCACTCCGAATGGCAAAAGAAAGAGATTTAGATTTAGTTGTTGTATCTCCAAACCAGTCCCCGCCCGTTGCAAAAATTCTTGATTGGGGTAAATATAAATACGAAACTGAAAAACGTGCAAAAGAAGCCAAGAAAAAACAACATACGGTTGACGTTAAAGAAGTTAAAATGCGCTATAAAATTGATGTTCATGACTACGAAGTAAGGACAAAAGCCGCAAAGAAATTTTTAGCTTCAGGCAACAAAGTTAAAGTTGTTGTAATGCTAAGAGGTCGTGAAATGCAGCATTCGCATTTAGCGATGGATTTAATTAATAAATTTCTTTCAGAATTTGAGGATGAATCAATGACGGTTGAAAAGAAGCCGCAAATCGAAGGAAGAAACGTTGTTATGATATTAGCGCCCGGTGGAAAATAAGTTTTTAAAAAGTCCTATTAAAATTTAATAGGACTTTTAATTTGTTTACAAATTTTGATTGTTTAATTTATCTTCTTTTATTTATCTCTTACTTCAAAACTGATTTCCCAATTATCCTGTTTTTGTTCTTGAGAATTAATTTCTTTCTTTTTTTGAGTTATGTCTTGTGTTTTGTTATCTTTAATTGAATTGGTTGAAATATTTTCTTCTTTAACTTCTTCAAAGTTAAATGCAATCGGAACATCTTTCGGTATTTCTTTTTCAACCTGTCCTAAATATTGTTTATCAAGCTCTGCTTTAGTTTTGTAATCTTCGATTGTTTCAATTTTATATTCTCTGTAATTTGTTTTTTCCTGCAAGGCGGCTTTGGGATTAAGGCTTTTATCCTTTAATTCTTTAAGTGAGATATCTCTTACGTCCGCTTCATCAATCGGCAGCCAAAAGCCAAAGGTTGAACCTTCATTAACTTTTGACCTTACAAAAACTTTTCCCTGATGATGTTTTTCAATTGCAACTTTAACAAGATGAAGCCCTAAACCCGTACCTTTAATTGTATGAACTTGATTTTCAATTCGATAAAATCTTTCAAAAATCATCTTTTGATGTTCGGGAGCTATTCCTATTCCGTTATCCTCAACTGTTACTTCAAGATACTTCGGGTCTTTTGCAATTTCCGCTCTTATTTTTATTCTTGAATTAGAAGGTGAATACTTAATTGCGTTTGTTAAAAGGTTGCTCATAACACGCTCGATACTCTGTGTATTATAAGAGAGCTTCGGAAGGTCATCTTCTTTTATAATCGTAATTGAGATATTTTTTTCATCAGCCAAAACTTTATGACTTTTTGTAATTTTATCAATTGTTTGAGTGATATCTTGTTTTTCTTTTTCAAGTTCCTGATTTGATTGGAGTTTTGAAAAATCTAAAATATCGTTAACCATCTTATTTAATCGGATAACTTCTTGGTTAATTGTTCCTATAAATTCTTTTTGTTCTTCAAATTTAAACTCGTTTCCGTAATTATAAAGAGTGTCGGCGTAAGTGCTTAAAATTGTAACGGGTGTTCTTAATTCATGAGAAACATTTGAGATAAAATCGTTCTTCAATCTATCTACTTCAGCTTCTTTTGTTATGTCGATTAAAACAATGATATAGCCTAAATAGTCGTGCATTTTAGAATACATTGGAGAAATTATTGATTTTATTACTCTTTTATCTACATCAACGTTGAACTCGAGCGGTTTTTTTTCAATAACATCCAAGGGTGTATTTTTAAATATCGTAATTTTATCCTTAAAACAAAGCTCTCCTGCAGAGTCGCAGTATTCTTGAATGGATGAATTTAAAATTTCACTTTCCGAGCTGTTTAGAATTTTTTGTGCAGCGGAATTTATCATAACGATTTTATCGTAATTATCGCAAACGACAACTCCGTTAGCTATACTCATTAAAACAGCTTCAAGCTTGTTTCTCTCAAGAGTTAATTGGTCAATATTTTGCTCTTCGTAGTTATGAAGTTTTTTTGACATATCGTTAAATGCATCAAACAGTTCTTTGATTTCTCCTGACGCTTGATTATAGTCTAAAACCGTTCCAAATTTTCCCTGTTCAATTTCTTTAACACCATGATGAAGAATTGTTAACTCTCGTCTTATTAAAAAAGCATTTGCCAAAATTACAAGAGTGAACACAAGCCAAATAGCGCTAAAAACCGTAAGCATTGAATTTTTTGTTGTGTGAGTAACGTTTTTAGCTAAATCGGCAGATAAACCAACCTCAACCGTTCCAACAACAGTGCCGTTTTGGTTAACTATCGGAGATGAGATATTTGTATCAGCGTTTTGCGCTCTTTTTTCATAGGTTTCAATTGTGGAATATATTACTTTTCCTAATTTATTTTTAAAAGTAATATATGAAATATCATTCGTGGAAGATAGAATAGAGTTAACATGTGCTTTTATGAAAGACAGAGCGGCGGGATTATTGCTCTTTTGAGTAATTTCATAGTTTTGCACCGCCAGGGTTTTAACAAGAAGCTCGCCAAAACTTCTGTAGCTCTCATCCAGCTCTATCTTAATTCTGTTAACTGCCCAAAAGGCAATTGATATAATAAGTGCGGTAGAAATCACAAGCGCAGATATAATCAGCTTGTTTTGAGTTGTTAAATCAAATTTCTTTTTCATAAAGAAATTGTAACATAATTTAAGAAATTAACATAATATATTAGAATTATTATGTCCATACAGTTTTATATTTTTTATCAAGTTCTTGCCAGTCCAAACCTGTTTCTTCGCTAAATTGTAGTGTTGCTATATATTCAAACGTATCCTCATCTAACAAGCTTGATAAATATGGAGATGTAAGTGAAATATCTTCCTTATTGAGAGTGATTTCGTTTCCATTTTCTTCATACAGATGAATATTGTAATCTTTATCAACATCTACTGAATCTATATTTGAGATATATCCTAATTCGGAGCTGGATTTTTTAATTATTTCTCCGAGTACTTGTTTGGTTACTTCATCATTATTGTCGCAATAATCGCTTAAGCTATTATATATATCTTCAAATGAATTTGCCTCTTTTAGTGAATCTTGAAATTCTTGTGCTTTTTTAATTTGTTGTTTACCATATATATAAGCAGGAAGTTCTTTTTGCAATGTTTCTTCGTCAATATTTTTCCAATCGGCATCAACAAATGCTTGTGACATCATGGAATCAAATTCAGGTTTGTAATCTTCTTTAGCAATGACATTTTCTATTTCTGTTATGTAATCTGTTTCTCCAACATCATTTTCAACCAGATATAGTGCCATATATTTTTCTATATCTTCATATTTATTTAAAGTGTTTTTAAAATCTGCGTATGAATTACTGTCTAATGCTTCATTAAAAACAGTTTTGAAATCATCGTAATTCCTAAATGTTACTGTTTCTGTTTCTTTGTCTGCTGCACTATCGGAATTAGATACTTCATTTGTTGTACTTTCTTCTTGCGTTTCTTCAGCTGCATTATATACATCTTCAGTTCCCGGCATAGTTTTATTAAATGCTCTGTTGTGTTCTTCAACTCTTCCTTGGTATTCGGCTTGTTGTGCATTACTTTTTTCCAGGGCTTTATTAAACATTCCTCCAACATATTCTGATTTTTCATCAATCAAACTGTCTTTGTCATACTCTTCACCCGTAATTGCTTTATATACACTTCCAAACTCATTAGGATCATCACTCTTCAGTGCATTTCTAAGTCTTCCATCTTCAGCTCCCGATAGGGTTGATTTGTCTATTGAATCAATAAAATGTGCTTGTGCAAGTTTTTCAGCATCATAACTTCCGTCAGAATTTTGAGGAATAGCATATTTATTTGCTAACACTTCGTCATAAGTGTCGCTAAATGCTTCATAATCTTCAGGTGAAAGATTTTTTATATCAAACGGTAATTCAATATCATATTGTTCTATTGAATCGATAAATCTTTCCATTACATTTTTATTTGTTGTACTTTCTTCTTGCGTTTCTTCAGCTGCA
>CANPYC010000041.1 GCA_947587615.1 Candidatus Gastranaerophilales bacterium
GCTAATTTCATCACGGCTCTGTTTGACTTAATTTTTTTTGTAGCAATCGGCATAAATGCAGCAAGCATTACAGATACCACAATAATAGCAACCATGAGCTCGATTAGGGAGAATGCCAAAAGCCGCCCCCCTCGGGATGCACGGAATTGTGCAAAGTTAAACTTTTTCATACTATTTCCTTTATTTTGTGTTAAGATACGGTAATTATATATATATTATATATTAATAAAATTATACTGAGCCGATTTTGCGATGTCAAGGTATGTATATATTATTCCACGAAAAATAAAAAATATAAATTATTCATAAGTCAGGTTTTTTATAAAACAAATAAACCCATGGCAATTTCATGTCTTGGAGCTTGTATATATTCAGAAGGATTGCACGGGTTAAAGCTTGATAAAACGGTAAACCGAAGTCCACCCTACGGCTTTCTTTTCCATCCTTTTTAACTACTTTCCCCCTCACTAATAACATGGGTTAAAACACAAAGAGAATACAAGAGCAAAAGAAGATATATTAAAAGTCTAAAAGTAATAATATTTAAAAAATTTTACTTAAATCACCTTTTATTTTAAAATAAAAATAAGATATAAACAGGGAGGAAAAAATGGAAATATTACCAATAAAAGCAATTGTCTATAACCAAGACAAGGTAAATATTAAAGACGTTATTGCACCTCCTTATGATGTAATTGATAAAAATTATCAAAATAATCTATACGAAAGAAGCGCTTATAATATCGTAAGATTAATTTTATCAAAAGCGCTTGACCCTTATAAAGACGCCAAGGAAAGCTTCAACACCTGGCAGAGCGAAGAAATATTAACAAATTTAAAAGAGCCTGCAATATTTTACATTGTTCAAAAATATAAAAATGAAAAAGGTAAGTTAATCACAAGAAAAGGTTTTATTGCAAGAAACAAAATTGAAGATTTTTCAACTAAAAAAGTACTGCCCCATGAATATACAATGTCGGGCCCTAAAAAAGACAGGCTTGATTTAGTTGAAGCAACAGGAGCGTTCTTTTCTCAAATTTTTATGGTTTATGATGATAAAACAATGAAAATTGAAAAAATGGCGCAAAAATACCTCACTCAAAAACCTTTTATAGATGTAAAAGATGATTTAGACGTTCAAAACCTTGTTTATATAATAGATAACAAAGATGATATCAAGCTTATTCAAGAAACGCTTAAGGATAAAACCCTCCTGATAGCTGACGGTCATCACAGATACGAAACATCAATGAATTATTCAAAGCTGCACCCTGATAACAACGCTGCAAAATATGTTATGAGCTATTTTACAAATGCATCTGATGATAATCTTATAATTTATCCGACACATAGAATTATTGAAAAAAATATTGATGAAAAAGAAATTCTAAAAAAAGTTGAAAAATATTATAATATTGAAACTTTAACTTCTAAAGATGAATTTTTGGAAAAAATTGAGCTTGAAAATCAAAAACAAATTACAACGGGTTTAATTCTAAAAAACGACGATAATTTCTATGTATTAAAGCTAAAAAAAGACGCAAACAAGACAATTGATACTCCCGAGGTTTTAAAAAACCTTGATTTGGTTGTTTTACATGAATTAATACTAAAAAAAGAATTAGGATACTCACAAGATGAATTGATGACTCAAAACGGAATAAAATATGAAAAAAAAGAAAATGTTGCTTTTAATTCAATAAAAGAAGGCGCAAGCGCATGTTTTATTATGGCATATCCTAAGATGAAAGATATTTTGGAAATTTCAAATCAAGGCTTTAGAATGCCTCAAAAGTCAACATATTTCTATCCTAAATTATTATCAGGAATTGTTATAAACCCTCTTAACAGGTGAAAAATGGAAAAATATACAACAAAAAGTGCTACAAGACTTGGTGCAAGCTACAGTGAAGAAACAAAAAGCGTAGAATTTAAGCTCTACTCAAAAAATGCAACAAAAGTTTATCTTTGTATTTTTGATAAACCGCAGGGTGAGCTTCCCGTGATGATGTTGGAAATGCAAAAAAATGATAACGATATTTGGCAAACATCCGTCAAAGACTATGTTCTAAACTGTAAAAATAAACCCGTTTTTTACGGTTTCAGGCTTTTTGGTCCTAACTGGCCATATAGTGAAGAATATGAGCCGGGAAGTGAAATCGGTTTAATTTCAAAATTTGATGAAAAAAGCAATCGCTTTAACCCGAATAAAGTTGCTTATGACCCATACTGTCTTGAATTGTCGCACTTACCTTCCGACGTTAACCCCGGGTTTAATATGTTTCGCTCAGGCGCTAAGTTTCATCTGATTGATAATGCCAAGTGGTCGATGAAATCTGTTTTTCGTCCAATTGAAGATACGGAAATTGCAAAAATCGAACCAAGGGCTTTTAACTCTGAAATTATCGGCGAAGTTCATATAAAAGATTTAACGCAATTATTAAACACACCCGAGCATGGGACTTATAAGGGTGCGGCTAATTTTGCAAAGAATATTAAAAAACTCGGAATAACCATGATTGAGTTTTTACCCCTAAACGAATTTGACTCAAGACAAAACGGTACAAACCATTGGGGCTATATGCCTTTAGGATATTTTACTTTGGCTCGCAAATATGCTTTTGATAAAACTCCGGGAAATTTATTAAAAGAATTTCGCTCAATGGTTGATGAATTTCACCAAAACGACATAAAAGTTTGTCTGGATATGGTTTATAACCATACGGGCGAAGGCGGTCTTGTTAATCATAATGTTGATGACGCTAATTTATTTTCTTATGCTTTGATTGACAATTCATCATACTATAAGGTTTATAAAAACGGATATTACCGCTCAAATTCGGGCTGCGGTAATGATTTTAACGCAAACAGCGAAGCTGTTTTAAATCTTATTATTGATTCTTTAATTTTTTGGGTTAATCAGGGAGTTGACGCTTTTCGTTTCGACCTTGCTGCTGCATTATTAGAAAACAGCTGTAATTGCGAAGAAATTTATGATAATATCGATTCTTTAGCTGCAAAATTAAAAGAAAAATTAAACGAAAAAGGGATAAACGTTGTTGATAATTTTAACGAAGCTCAAGACGGAATAATTCTAATAGCCGAACCTTGGACTTGCGGAGGCAAAGAATGCTATCAGCTTGGTAATTTTCCCTCTTTCTGGGCAGAATGGAACGACGTTTCAAGAGATTTAATCAGAAAAATTACCCTAAGAAGCTCGGAAGTTACCCCTTCTCAAATGAAAGATTTAATTGAAGGTACACCTTCAAAATTCAAAAGCATAAATAAATCAATTAACTATATTGCCTCTCATGACGGTTTTACTCTTTATGATTTAAACAATTTTAGCCATAAAAGCTCTTCAACTCAAGGCGGTTCGGATATTGAGATTTGCGGAGATTATGACAATAATTCATATCTTCAGGAAAACTCAATAAGAAAACAGTTAATGTTCTTGTTTTTATCCTATGGTATACCCATGATTCAAATAGGCGATATTATAATGCACTCAAAAAACGGGAACAATAACAGCTACAATAAAGATGACGGAACAAATTATCTGAATTGGGATAAGGCTTTGAGAAAAGGCTCTTTAGAAAACAGAATAACGGAATTTACAAGGAATTTAATTAAATTCAGAAATGAAAACCCAATCTTAAGAAGCAGAGATTTTGTTCAATCCCTAAGCTATCACTACAACAACGGACAAATTGCACCTCTCGGCAACAGCGGGTATTGGAACAATCCTTTTGATTTATTCTTTGGAGTTTTAATTAATTCAAGCAAAAATCGAATTTACTTTGCTTCAAACAAACACGAGGAAAACCTTGGAATTGTACTTCCTCCAAATATTGTTAATACAAGCTGGCATGTTTGCGCCGACAGCTCAAATTTCGGCAATCTTGATTTTGAGCCAAAAGACTATATTGAAAAAGAATACATCTTAAACCCTTGTGCAAGCGCAATATTCATTGAACTTGCCAATTAGAAGGAAATTATGGAAACAATTGAAAAAATTTATTTATCTTTTTATTTTCTCTATTCTTTTAAATATTTAAGAGAAGATATTGTTGTTAAAAATTTTTTAGAACTCTTAGAAACAATAATAAAAAATCAAGAAATTGAGCAAAATTTAAAAAAATATATTTCTTTTGTTGAAGCCTTGAATAATTTAGGCTACAAGGATTTTTCAAAATATCTTGAAAATTTAATCGCTGTAAATAAACCTTATTTAGCTGATGTTGAACAAAATAAAAAAGAGCTTTCTTTAATTTATGAAGTTTCAAAAATAGACTATGATTTAATTAAGGGTGTTTTAGAAGAAAAATTTGAAAAGTATTCTGAAATGTTTAATAATCTTCCTTATTTTTTAAATACAAAAATTGAAATCGATTTTAATAACTTAGATAAAATTATTAATAAAAACGGAGATGTTTATAAAAACGAAAGAGCATTTATCTTTAACGGCAGTGAATTAAAACCCGTTGATTTTTGCGACGATATAACCTTTAAGGACTTGAAAGGTTATAAAGAACAAAAAAGAGTGTTATTTGAAAATACAAAGGCATTTTTAAACATAAACAATCAAAATAACCGCAGAGTTAATAATATTTTACTCTATGGAGACGCAGGCTGCGGAAAATCTTCAAGCGTAAGAGCTTTATTAAACGAATTTAGAGAAATCAAAATGGTTCAAATTTTTAAAAATAATTTAATCAATCTTGATAAGCTCTATTCAATTTTAAAAGATATTCCTTATAAATTTATAATTTTTGCAGATGATATTTCTTTCAAAGAGGATGATGAAACTTTTTCAACAATGAAAGCAATTTTAGAAGGTGCTTTAATACAATGCCCTAAAAACGCTGTAATTTATGCAACTTCAAACCGCAGACATCTTGTTAGAGAAAGTTTTCAAGCAAGATACGGAGATGAAATCCATTTAGGCGATACTTTAAATGAAATTACTTCTCTTTCAGAGCGCTTCGGAATAAATTTACTTTTTATGAAGCCATCAAATGATGAATTTTGCTCAATTGTATTAGAGCTTGCTCATGATAATAAAATTGATTTATCAGATGAAGAAATTTTATCAAAAGCTCAAAAACTTGCACTCATAAAAGGTTCAAAAAGTCCGAGAATTGCAAGACAGTTAATTAACAATCTTGCTTGCAAAATTAACCTTGATTAAACTTATCGTTAATATATTGTGTTTTGTATCCGTGATTTGTTGAGGGTCTTAAATCATTCGGGAACATTGCGTCCGTATAGTTATCTTTATTCAGTTCTTTAATCATATTGTATACTTTTTGAAATTCACGAATATTACAAATATTTATCCCTTTTGCTGAAGAATGAGAATCATTTGTATTATATCCGTCATGGTTACAAGTTATTATTACATCACCAACACCAAAGTATTGGTCAAATATTCCTCTATGAATATCTACATGTGACAATTCAAAAAAAGGTTTTGTTTCAAAATTTTGAGAAAAAACACCGCCCGAACAATAAACAGCCTTATCTGTTATTATGTATTCCGTATTTACATAGGCTCTATGAGCAAAAAATACACCGCCTAAATAAATCCAAACAGGCATAAGGTGAATAAGAAAGAAAGGTATAACAAAAAATAAACTCTGTTGTGCGTCAGAACTAATAGTACCTGCAATTATAGTTGCAAGGAACGTAAAATCTATCAATCCCCATACAAGCGCAACAAAAAACATTGGATTAAAGATAGCTTCATAAATATAGCATTTTCTATCAGGCTTACCTCGCCATAATATTTTTTCGTCCTTATTTATCATTGAATATAGCACGGTATTTATAAGATTGTTATTCATAAAATTCCTTTAATTCTTCTTTTAAAAATGTTTGTTGTTTGTTGCTGATATTCTTGCAATTGCTTTAGCAAGAGCAATTTGAGCTCTTAAAACATCCATATTATCGTCTTTAGCTTTTAATCTCGCTTCAGCTCTTTCTTTTGCCTGTTTTGCCCTTGCAACATCAATATCGCAGTCAAGTTCTGCAATATCTGTTAAAATTGTAGCCTGATTATTTGCAAATTGCATAATACCACCCATAACGGCAATACATTGGGGTTTTTTATCTGTCACAACTTTTGTAACTCCGACTTTAAGAGAGCAAATTACGGGGATATGATTTTTCAAAATCCCCAATCTGCCGTCTTTTGCCTGAACATAAAGTTCATCAATGTCATTTTCGTATACTATTTTTTCGTGAGTTATAACTTTTAGATGAATTTTATCACTCATATTTTTATCCATGAAAGCTACACTCCAACAGCCTGTTGAGCTTTTGCTTTTTCAAGTACGTCTTCAATTGTTCCTACCATATAGAAGGCTTGTTCAGGGACATCATCATGCTTACCTTCTATAATTTCCTTAAAGCCCTTGATTGAATCTTCAAGTTTAACATATTTTCCTTTTGTACCGGAGAATTGTTCGGCTACAAAGAAAGGTTGAGATAAGAATTTTTGAATTTTTCTTGCACGGTTTACCGTCAGTTTATCTTCTTCAGAAAGTTCATCCATACCTAAAATTGCAATAATATCTTGTAAATCTTTATACTTTTGAAGTATTTCGAGAACTTTTTTAGCAACGTTATAATGTTCTTCCCCGATAACATTAGGATCAAGCGCACGTGACGAGCTTTCAAGCGGGTCTGCGGCAGGATAAATACCTAAAGAAGCAATATTTCTTGATAATACCGTTGAAGCGTCAAGATGGGTAAATGTTGTAGCGGGAGCAGGATCGGTTAAGTCGTCAGCAGGCACATAAACTGCTTGAACAGATGTAATAGACCCGTCTTTAGTTGATGTAATTCTTTCCTGGAGTTCTCCGACTTCTTGAGATAGCGTCGGTTGATAACCAACGGCAGAAGGCATTCTGCCTAGTAGCGCCGAAACTTCCGAGCCCGCTTGAACAAAACGGAAGATGTTATCAATAAATAATAATACGTCTTGTTTTGTAACATCTCTAAAATATTCTGCGGCAGTAAGCGTCGAAAGACCTACTCTCATACGAGCTCCCGGGGGTTCATTCATTTGCCCGTAAATTAGAGCAACTTTATCTAATACCCCCGATTCTTTCATTTCATTATAAAGGTCATTACCTTCACGTGTGCGCTCTCCAACACCGCCAAATACGGATACACCATCGTGTTCTGCTGCAATGTTATGAATTAACTCCATAATAAGAACGGTTTTACCAACTCCCGCACCTCCAAAAAGACCGATTTTTCCGCCTTTTTGATATGGCATAAGAAGGTCGATTACTTTTATACCCGTTTCTAATATTTCAATATTTGTATTTTGTTCGGTTAGCTTAGGACTGGGTCTATGGATAGGGAATTTATCATCACATTGAACATCGCCTTTATTGTCAACAGGTTCACCTAAGACATTTAAAATTCTTCCTAAAATTCCTTTTCCTACGGGAACTTTAATCGGTTCACCCGTATTTACAACCTTCATACCTCTTTTTAAACCATCTGTTGATGACATTGCAACACTTCTTACGGTATTTTCACCAAGTAATTGTTGTACTTCAACGGTTGTTTTAGAACCATCCTCTCTATAAATTTCAAGAGCATGATAAACTTCGGGCAAGTCGCCGTTTTCAAATTTAACGTCAATTACAGGACCGATTATTTGAACAATTATTCCTTCGCTTAAAGCCATATTTACTTCCTCTAATAAGTCGTATATTAAAATTATATGATAATTTAAAAAATCTGATACGGGCTTTTAAGCTAAATTCAACTATATAGATGACTTTTAAAAAAATTATCAACTTTAATAATACTAAAAAACATTGTTTATAATATAATCTTAAAAAAAGGAAGAAATTATGGACGGAATAAACGAATATAAAATTTTAGACTATGTACCTACTGTTATTGAAGCTTCAAGCAGAGGTGAGAGGTCTTTTGATATTTTTTCAAGACTTTTAAGAGAAAGAATTGTTTTTTTAGGGTCTGAAATTGATGATGATGTTGCTAATTCAATCGTAGCGCAACTTTTACTTTTAGATAGCGAAAACTCCGAAAAAGATATAATGCTTTATATCAACTCTCCGGGTGGTGTTATAACTGCGGGTATGGCAATTTATGACACAATGAAGCTTATTAAGTCGGATGTTTCTACAATTTGTCTTGGTGATGCCGCTTCAATGGGTGCATTTTTACTCTCGGGCGGAACAAAAGGAAAAAGGCTTGCTCTGCCTAATTCAAGAATTATGATACACCAACCTTTAGGGGGTGCTAAAGGTCAGGCAACGGATATTGAAATTGAAGCAAAAGAAATTCTGAGAATGAAAGCCATGCTAAACGGGCTTTTAGCTGAACATACGGGTCAAAAGCTTGAAACAATTAAAAAAGACACCGAGCGTGATAACTTTATGAGCGCTCAAGAAGCTCTTGAGTATGGTTTAATTGATAAAATTATTACTAAAGAACAGTAACAATATAATTAATATATAATGTTGCAAATAATCATTTGAAAGTTAACTCAAAGATTATTTGGAACATTTTTTTTGCTTAATCGTCTGATTTATAAAGTTTATGTTAAAATAAGAGTGAGGTTGAGGATTATGTCAAATAAAATATTTGATTGTATTATTTTAGGCGGAGGCCCTGCGGGTTTATCAAGCGCTCTTTATTGTGCAAGAGCAAACTTAAAAACGGCAATTATTGATACATCCGCTCTTGGAGGAACACCTGTTAATTATTGTGAAATAGAAAATTATCTTGGTTTTAATAAAATTAAGGGTTTTGAATTATGTTCAAGGTTTGAAGAACATGTTGATTTATTTGACGTTGAAAAATTTCCTTATGAAGAAATTGAAAGCGTTGATTTAACTTCTCCGATAAAAAAAATTAAAACCCTGAACAATACTTTTGAAGCTAAAACAATTATTATTGCAACAGGCGCTAAGGCAAAAAAACTCAATGTCAAAGGAGAGATTGATAATATAGGTAAGGGTGTAAGCTATTGTGCGGTTTGTGACGGGGCATTTTACAAAGATAAAGTTGTTGCGGTAGTTGGGGGCGGTAATTCAGCTCTTGAAGAGGCAATGTACCTTTGTCAATTTGCAAAAAAAGTTTATTTAATCCACAGAAGAGATACTTTTAGAGCGGACAGCATTATACAGGAAAGATTAAAACAAAATAAAAAAATCGAGCCGATTTTAAATTCAACCGTTGAAGAAATTTTAGCCGATAAACAAGTTAATTCAATAAGAATTAAGAATGTTTTAAGCGGAAAAATTGAACTTCTGAAACTGGATGGCATTTTCCCTTATATTGGAATAACTCCTAATGTTGAGCTTTTTATCAATCAGATTGAAACGGATGAAAAAGGTTTTATTAAAACGGATATAAATATGAAAACAAGCGCCCAAGGGGTGTTTGCGGTTGGAGATATCAGAAATACACCCTTAAGACAAGTAATAACCGCTGTATCTGATGGCGCCATAGCAGGTGTTGAAGCGGCAAGATATTTAATGACAACAAAAGAAAAAGTAAGGAGATGAAAATGAAAGCCCTTGTATTTGATAATGAGCTAAAACTTGATAAAAATTACCCCATGCCAAAAGTTAAAGATAACGAGGTATTAATAAAAACAAGTCTTGTCGGAATTTGTAACACCGATTATGAAATAACAAAAGGCTATATGGGCTACAAAGGTGTTTTAGGGCATGAGTTTGTCGGAGTTGTTGTTGAAGTCGGTTCTAACGTCGATAAAAATTTAATAAATAAAAGAGTAGTAGGCGAAATAAATTGCGCTTGCGGGGTTTGTGAATATTGCAAAAAAGATTTACAAAGACATTGCCCCAACAGACAAACGCTTGGTATTTGGCAAAAAGACGGATGTTTTAGCGAATATTTTACTCTGCCTAAGGAAAATGTTATTGAAATTTCCGATAATATTGATGATAAAACTGCAGTATTCACTGAACCCCTTGCGGCTGCTTATGAAATAATAGAGCAGATACATATAAAACCGCATTCAAAAGTTGCAATTTTAGGAGATGGTAAGCTTGGTTTATGTATATCTTTAGTATTTAATGCTTTAAATATTGATTATGTTCATATTGGAAAACACTCTGAAAAACTTGAAATATCAAAAAAATTGGGAGCCAAAACAAAACTTTTAGATGAGCTAACGGATAATGATAAAAAATCTTTTGATGTTGTAATTGAAGCAACAGGTTCTGTTGGTGGTTTTGAAACAAGCGTATCTTTAGTTAAACCGAGAGGAATTTTAGTATTAAAAAGCACAATATCAGCTAAAGAAGGTTTAAACCTTGCGGGAGTTGTTGTTGATGAAATAACAATTGTGGGTTCTCGCTGCGGACAATTCAGACCCCTTTTAAGACTTCTTGAAAATAAAAAAATTGATGTAACACCTTTAATAGACGGGGTATTTGAAGTTGATAATTTCGAAAACGCATTTGAAAAGAATGCTCAAAAAAATACTCTAAAAATATTGGTTAAATTCTAGGCAAGTACGAGGTTAATTTTTTCATTCTCATAATCGAGCTTTTTAATTACAACATCAAGCTCATCATTTTCTTGCAGTTCTTTATTGAAGCGGTTTTGATACTCTTTAAGCTGAATTTTTGAAAGCAACCCCTCAACTTTAGGATAAACTTCGACAAAAGCGCCGAAGTGCTTAATTCTTGTAACTCTTCCCTTGATTATATCGTCTTGCTTAAGAAGCTCCTTCGCTTTAAGCCAGGGGTTTTCTTCAAGAGTTTTCAGACTTAAAGAAACACGCTGTTTTTCTTTATCTATTGCGATTATTTCAACATCAATTTTATCATCAACTTTTAAAATGTCTGATGGGCTGTCTATCCAACTCCAGCTCATTTGAGATAAAGGTAGTAACCCATCTAATCCTCCGATATCAACAAAAGCGCCAAAGTCCGTTATTCTTGCAACTATGCCTTTAACAACCATATTCAGCTCAATTTTATCCAGAATTTCTTTTTTAGCCTTCTCAAGTTCTTGATTGTATAATTTTTTGCTTGATAAAATAAAGTTATTTTGCTCGATATCAAGGGCTAAGATTTTTAATTCAAGCTCTGCACCTTCTTTTTCGTCGCATTCTCTAAGCTGACTTGAAGGAATAAAACCCTTAACGCCCATGACATTAACCAAAACTCCGCCCTTAACAACATTTGTTATTATGCCTGTTACAACTTCGTCATTTTTAAACTTTTCTTCCAAAATTTTATAGCTGTTATAAAGAGCAATTTTTTTATGGGACAAATAAAAAACACTGTCATCTTCCGATGAATTTACAACAAACTCTATACAATCACCAACTTTAAATAAATCTTTTGTTTTTTGACCGTTTGTCAATATTACTTCGCTACAAGGACAAATTGCACTCGTTTTTGCATTTATATCTACAAGAATATCCTCGCCTTCAAATCCGCAAATTATACCTTTAACAACATCCCCTTTTTTAAAATCATAATCATAATTTTGTATAAGTTTTAGATATTCTTCATCACTAAGCATAGGCAATTCCTTGTATTATAAAATTTATTTTTATTATAGTATTTTTTGCTAATATTGTAATAAGCTGAATATATTTTTACTTTATTTGTACGAAGATATTTTTTAACTATAATAAAAATATGACGGATAATAATGAAACAAGTATTTATCGAGCCCTTGTTATGTTAAATCTCTTGTGCGAAAGACAGATGAGCAAAGACGATTTAATTGAAGCTTTTAAAAAGCTTGATATTGAACTTAGCAGACCAACTCTTAACAACTATTTGGAAAAAATTGAAAATGGCGGCTTTGAAATAAACAAGCTGCAAAAAGATAATAAAACATTTTACAACATTCACAAGCCCTCTATTCGCATTCAATTAAGCGAAAACGAAGTAAAAATTTTACAAGACATAAAAAAACTTTTAATCTCGCAAAGAGATTATAATATCATAAGAGTTCTTATGCGGGTATATTTCAAAATTGCAAGATGTCTTGATGACGAAGAAGTACAAGCAGCCATAACAGACTTTGGATATTATTCTACAATTAACTGGAATCTTGTAAGAGAACTTGAAAAACATTGTAAAAATAATGCTTTGCTTGAGATTGATTACATAATGCCAAATGAAGAAAACAGGTTATTTGAAATACATACGGATAATTTAAAAATAAGCAATACAAATCAAAGACTATACCTAAGAGGATTGTTAAAAAATTCAAAAAAATTTTCAAATATTCCCGTTGATAGAATTTTTATGGTTAAAACCGTCTTAAGAGAACATAAAAGATTAAAAATATATATAAAACCTTTGGTTTATATTGTTTCTAAAGAAGCATTCAAAAATACCAAGCCCGACTCAAAAGAAGTACTTGTAGAATACAAAGATAACTATGCAATTATAAAATCAGTGGTTGATGATGACTTTTATATATTGCAAAGACTCCTATATTTTGCACCTGATGTTTATTACATTTCAAACAACAGAATTAAAGCGCTGTATAAACAAAAGCTTAAAGACATGAAAGGGTATTATGGAAACTGAAGCGGCTTGTAAAAAAAGCTTGATTAAAATTGTTAAACTTCTTTTTTATAATCCTTTAGAAAGAGGGGTTATTCTTAATGAACTAAATATAAA
The DNA here is from genome assembly GCA_947587615.1 of Candidatus Gastranaerophilales bacterium. Taxonomy (GTDB): domain Bacteria; phylum Cyanobacteriota; class Vampirovibrionia; order Gastranaerophilales; family Gastranaerophilaceae; genus RUG14156. The sequence goes on from CANPYC010000041.1 coordinate 12,672, forward strand.
ATCAAATTCTCTTTCTAAATATTTTGATATAATAAGAAGAGCCGGATTTTATATTATAAGACAAAAAAATAAATATTCTATTCAGGTGCATCAGGGAAGTTTAATTTTACAGGAATATGAAAAAAGTCTTATAGCTTATGCTATGTGCCTTATGTATAACGGTTTATCTCTTAGAAAATTAGAAAATTTTGAAAAAATTTTAAATAAAATTATGCTTCTATCTGATAAAGAAAGCAGCAGCACAATTTTTGAAAGATTTAAACTTTATAAAAAATTGCTCTTAAGTAATGAATATTCTCAAAAAATTAATTTAATTGAAAAATATATAAAAGAAAAAACGCTGATATATGTTGCAACAAGTAAAGAAGAAGTGCGCCTGCTTTGTCCCGTATCAATAGATTGGGATAAAATTAAACTATGCGTTAATTTTATCGACAAACAAACCCTTAAAACATATTGCATACCTATTGAAAAAATTGCTAAAATTGCTAAAACCGACCAAAAACCGATAGAGCAAAATACCAATGAAACAATATTTGAATTATACGGCAAACTCTCAAAGTCCTATGTGCTTAAAGAAAACGAGAGAATAATAGACAGCTTTAGAAACAAGCTTGTAATTGCAAATCATTCAAAGGATAAAGAAGCCTTATTTCGCAGGCTTTTAAAATATGATACTTTTTGTAAAGTGATACTGCCTCGGGAGGATGTAAAAAAATTTACAAAATTAATAGATATATCTATTGAAAATTTAGACAAATTAAAAGATAATATTTCTGATTTCATAAAGGTTTAGAATGAAAAAACAAACTGCTTTTTTTATTATAGGAATTATATTTTTATTTTTAGCAATATTTTGCATAACCTTACTTCCGTATATATTAAAAAAATATACACTTATAAAAGTGCAAGAATATATGTTCTCTGAAATGGAATTTCTTTTACTTTTATTGAGCGCTTTTTGCTATACTTTTTCTCTAAAGTATTATAAAGCACAGATTTTAAGCATACTTATTGCCTTATTTTGCTTTTTAATGTTTTGTAAAATTAATCAAATATTATTTTAGCGCACCCGCTCCCGAGATTACTTCGGTGATTTCTTGGGTAATTTTTGCCTGACGGGCTTTATTAAATTCAACAGTCAAAGTTGAAATCATATCTGAAGCGTTGTTTGTTGCAGCACTCATAGCCGTCATTCTTGAAGCAAGTTCGCTTGCTTGAGCTTCTAAGAAGGCTTGAAAAATTATATTTGTAATATACATCGGAACAACAGAGGATAAAACGCTGTTTAAACTTGGGATAAATTCGCTCAAAGGTTCAATCTTTTGAGTGTCTTCTTTAACTTTCAGCTCTTGGTCGAGTTCTTTTTTTCTGAAATCTTTAACCACTCCGTCAACAACCGCAGGTAACAGCTGCCAAGATTCGGTGTTATATGTCATCATATTTTTATATCTTGTTGTTACAAGCTCAATTGAGTCAATTTCTTTATTTATATAGTCATCAGCTAAAGCGGAAGCTACAACATAAGCAGAGCTTGAATTTACACCGTCTAAGATATTGATATATGTTTTTTTAATTTCAAAATCATATTGATTTTGAGCATTTTTAATTGCGGGGATTGCCTTTTGACCGATTATGTAAACTTTAATTTTTTTACCTTCTTCGCTCAATTTTTTGATTAAATTAAGGCTGTATCTGACAATATTAGCGCAATATGCCCCTGCTAAGCCTTTGTTTGATGAAATTATAACAATGCCTACGGTTTTTATCTCTCTTTTTTCCAATAATACGGGAAAGTTATCAATACTGTTTTGAGTTCTGATTTTATTGCATTTATTTTTCATTGTTTCTTTATAAGCCCAACTAAACATCTTATAAAGCTCAAGCGTAAAAGGACGAGAAGTCTTTACGGCATTTTCCGCTTTTTTAACTTTCGCCGCCGCAACCATTTTCATAGCTTTTGTAATTTTTTGGGTATTTTTAATGCTGTTTATTCTGTCTTTAATGTTTCTTAAATTAGACATGATTTTATTCCTATTTTAATTTATTTTAATAAAATTATAAAAGGTAAAAATATTCTTGTAATCATATAATTAACGGGTATGATTTATTCTTTTGTTTAGGAAATTTTTAAGCCATGAATACCAAGCTTTCGCCGTCATTGCGAAGGAAACTTCAGCCGTAGTTTATAACTTTTCCAAGTTATTGTGAGGGCGGAATAATAAAAAGTCGTGGTCGTCAGACTAAAGCCTACTCTACAATTATAATTCTTTACTGTAATAGTTTGGTATCCGTAGGGTGGACTTCAGTCCGCCATACTTTAAGCTAAAAATAAAAACCTGCAAGTCAGGTTTCGAGATGGTGGACTAAAGTCTACCCTACAATTACAACTCCTCATTGTAGGGTAGACTTTAGTCTACCGTTTATAACTACAATTACAATTTCAACCGTATCCGTAGGGTGGACTTCAGTCCACCATTTATAACTAAT